>NZ_JAJENT010000858.1:0-52336 GCF_035615515.1 Phormidium sp. CCY1219 | reverse complement strand
AACCCAGATCTCAAAGGTCTCGGCCCAGAAGCCCGCGCCGTACCGCCTAAGCGGTCGGCGTCGGGAGTACGTCACCTTGGTTCGTAGCACGTGCCTAATTCTTACGCTAATTCTTGCAGGTTTCTATTTAAACCCCTCAACTGCTGTGGCGCGATCGCCCCTCTCTAAAGCGCCAGAAGCGATCGCCTGCACCCCCGCGAGTTCAAAGGCGCAGGAGTGGCGCTCATCGCCCCTTTCCCGCGCTCTCGTCCTGCTTTCGTGGCGTTATCTTATTTGCCGGATTTTACCTCTTTGACTAATATTTTTGTCAGTTGGGTAAGCTGTTTTTTATCGAACATCTCGATCAGCTTTTTGGCCGCCGCTTTCGGGTCGGATTCTAGGATAAATTCATTGGCTCCTAAGTTCACCCCCGCTTCGGTGGCTGGCATTCCCGCCAATTCTAGCAATACCGGACTCGGCGGGGTCGTGTCGGGTTTGCCCACCGCTACGAAGTCACTGGCGTATTTCAGTTCTTTGATCACCACCGGCGCTAAGGTTTCATAGGAGTTCTTCGGATTGGCGATCGCTTTGGATGCGGTGTTGACCAGGTTTTGCCAATTCTCCATCTCTGACCCCATTTCCGCTAGATGGTTGCACAACACTCCCAGCCGTTTGCGGTTTTCTGCATCTGCTTGTTGTTTGAATAACTTTAACATTTGTTGGAGGGTGGCAATGGTTTCCCTAGGCAGATCTTTGCTCGGTTGCGCTTCCCCTTTCGCCCCGGTTTCTCCACCTCCTCCCCCTCCAGTTAGGCTGTCGAGATAGTCTTGCAATTCCTTAAATACTGGCTCGGACTCGGACACTAGGCGATCGGCGTCTTCATCTCTGATTCCATAAGGGCCTTGCAGCTTTTCCAGTAGGTCTTTTAAGGTATCGAACCCTTTGAGAAATAAAGTTTCTAATTTTTCGTCAACTGTAACCGGTTGCTCTTTGAGCACTTTAAATGAATCCTCTAAGCGGTGAGCCGTTTTTTGAATGCTCCCAAAACCTAACATCGCCGCACCCCCTTTCACCGAGTGCGCCGCACGAAAAAGCTCGTTGACTCGTTCTTGGTCGCTGACAATGGACTGTAAATCTAGCAGTCCGGTTTCTAGCGTATCGAGGTGTTCTTTCGCTTCCTCGATAAAATAGCCCATTATTTGTTGTTGTCTTTCCGGATCCACGGCTAGCTTCCTTTCCTTTAAACGCTCTTCTCTATCTCCATTTTATTCTAATCCCTCAACGGAACTGTTACACCAGCTTTCTCCTGTCATTGGTCATTGGCTATTGGTCATTGGTCATTGGTCATTGGTCATTGGTCATGTGGTAACAGGTTGTTGGTCATTGGTACTTCCACAAATACCAAAGAACAAACGCCAAAGAACAAAGGACAAATGACCAATGACTATCTTCCACAGTTGAACTGAGGTAATTAGTGAGTATTCTGGGTTAGGGGAATTTCGATAGTAAACGCGGCCCCTCGTCCGGGTTCGGAATCGCATTTGAGTCGTCCGCCATGTTTCTCTACTACGATTTGGTAGCTAATGGCTAATCCCAAACCTGTGCCTTTTCCCACGGGTTTTGTGGTAAAAAATGGATCGAACAAGCGTTGCAAATCTGCCGGAGAAATTCCCGGCCCGTTGTCTGCAATTTCAATCGCCACGAAAGGTTGTGAGTTTGTCCCTGCGGATGACGTGGGGGAGTTGGGTAATTCCAGATTTTGCGGGGGGTCGATCGCCACTTCAGTTTTAATTGATATCCGTCGCGGTTCCGGTTGGTTTTCCAAAGCATCGATCGCATTACTGAGCAGATTCATAAACACTTGATTGAGCTGCCCTGCATAACATTCTATTTCTGGTATATTTCCATAGTTTTTGATAATTTCAATTGGACGTCCGGGAATTGCTTTCAGGCGATTTTGCAAAACGAGTAGAGTGCTTTCTATCCCTTCGTGCAGATTGACCGACTTCATTTGTGCCTCATCGAGTCGCGAGAAGTTGCGAAGCGATCGCACGATGTTGCGAATTCTTTCTGCCCCAAGTTTCATCGAATCCAGCAGACTCGGTACATCTTGCATCAAAAACTCAATTTCGATTTCTTCCGCTGCTTCTTGAATCGCGGGAACGGGAGTGGGATAATGCTCTCGGTAAAGTTGCAGCAAATGCAGCAGTTCTTCCATGTACAACGTCGCGTGGGAAAGATTGCCATAGATGAAGCTGACGGGATTGTTAATTTCATGGGCAACCCCAGCCACCAATTGACCGAGACTGGACATTTTTTCGCTGTGAACCAGTTGCGCTTGGGTGCGTTTTAAGTCGCCTAATGTTTTTTTGAGTTGTTCGGTTTGCGCTTGTAATTGCTTCTGCGATCGCCGCAAGGCGGATTCGGTTTCTTTGCGCTGGGTAATATCAAACCGAATCGCCAAATATTGAAAGGGTTTCCCGTTTTCATCCAAAAACGGAACGATGGTGGTATCTACCCAATAATCACTACCATCTTTGGCTTTATTTTTGATTTCCCCTTTCCAGACTTTTCCCTGAGCAATGGTACCCCAGAGATTTTTGAAAAACTCTCGAGAGTGATAGCCGGAATTAATCACGCGATGGTCTTTGCCAATCAATTCTTCTCGCTCATATTGCGACAGTTCGCAAAACTTGTCGTTGATATAGGTAATAATCCCTCGGGCATCGGTAATAGCAACAATCGCCGAGCGATCTAAAGCACATTTAAAATCCGTGAGTTCTTTCAGGGAAGAGCAGAGTTGCTCTTCGGAGTGCTTGCGCTCGGTGATATCGCTAAAATTCCACACGCGACCCACAATTTCTTGCCCCACCTTTGAGGGGAGAGAATGATATTCAAAGACTCGACCATCGCGGAATTCTAACACCGTATGATAGTCGATATTAGTATTTTCAGATAAAGCTTTAATTTGCCGACAAAATTTTTCTGGATTCTGTAATTGTTCCAGAATAAATGCTAAAATAGGGGGAAAGTCGCGACTTTCCATTAATCCCTCCGGAATCTCCCACATTTCGACAAATTTTCGATTATAGTGGGTAATGCGACCCTCGCGATCGACCGCAACAATGCCATCCGCAGTGGATTCAAAAGTGGCTCGCAAAAGGGCGAGCGATCGTTGCAGTTCATCTGCGGTGGAAAGGGCAGAAGTGGCGATGGGATTGGCAGAGGTAAGGCTTTCTGATACCATTTTTATCGGCTAGACTAAATTCTTCGAGTCTGCTTAGACGGCGATCGCCCATTGGTGAGGGCACTGGATTCGTCAGCACGGACTCCAGGAGAGAATCTGGTTCCTTAGGGGTTTCGCAGTTGGGACGCGATCGCCCTTTTTGTACCGCCCAGTGCAGGGCACTCTGGCGTCACACTCAGTTGGGCGCATCTCCATCCCCAAAGAGATCCAGATATCCCTCTCGATGATATCTTAAAGGTTAAAAAAATATAAAGCTATCCGTAGATTTAGGGATTTATCCTGGAAATCCCAAGCCATCCCTTCAGGGGAAACAACAATGGGAACATTGCTTTTCCAGTTATCTCCTTCGCGATCGATAGTTTTTGCGTCGGAAATGGCTCTGTGCCCCGGAGAAATTCGATATTATTAATTGGTAATTTTTAATTCGGAGCGATCGCGCGATCGCGGTGCGGAAAACCCTCGCCTCTGTGTCGCTTGGTGGAGAGAATATGGCAGGAAAAAATGTAGCGATCGCTGCAGTTTACAGAAAAATTCTTTTCAGTTCTGGAACGGTGGCGATCGCTGAAATTTGCAGGGCAAATAGCTTCTAATCAGCCAAATTTCACCGCTTATTAAGCCGCAAGCTTTTGCGGTGAATGACGATCGGCATTCACTTGCAAGCGATCGCACCTCATGGTTTCCACCAAATCCAACCCGGAAGAGCCAGACTGATAGACCTCTAAACTATCCCGAGAACTTGCCTCAAAAAAAAGCCGTTCTCCAGGAAACACAATTCGCTCAAAATTTTGAGATTTTTGATGACCGCTTCTAAGAATTACAATATTACTCGTGGGGTTGGCAAAGTAGCACAGAACGCGCTTGCCAGTTTTAGATGCAACAGATTCCATATTTTTGCTTAGGCTCGAACTAATCATTAAAAGACTTTATATTATTGTTCCCCCACAGAGCCTTATCAAGCCTCTACCCAAAGGAATACTTAACTTTTTTATAAGTAAAACTGATGAGTTAGGCGAAATTTTTCCACAAAATCCTCCAATGGAACTTCACCCCTAGAACACTTCCAACAGAACCCTGTAAAGACCTTACAGTGTGAAACCTTCCTCTGTGGCAACAACTAGGAGAGAGAAGTTTTCTCCAGCTATGCACGAGTTTTGCAATGGTTTCACCCCCGAAAGGTAGAAATTCTAACATCATAAGAAAAATTTATAGAAAACGGGGCGATCGCCCGAGTCAGGGAAGACCCCGATCGCGGATCCAGCCGGAGACCATCCAGCATCGCGATCGCTCATACCCCAGCCAGTTGTCAAATGTCTGCATAAAAATTTAAGCTGGTCGAAATCGGCATAGCCTCGGGTCTCGCTCCCTGTGCCAGACGGATTCCGTATCAGAGACGACCCCAGCAGCGCCTGTACGCTAAAAAATTGCACCCTCCAGCCGAACCCAGAGAAATTGTCAACTCCGCCCTCCATTGCTCCCATTGATGCCCTCACCCTGCTGTTTCGCTTATCATTGTCCTTATTGGTCGGAGCCGCGATCGGCTTAGAACGGCAAAGTCAAAACAAACCTGCCGGCTTAAGAACCTATATGCTCGTCAGCTTTGGTGCGGCGCTATTTGCCATCCTGCCCATCCAGCTTGGTTTAGCCGTGCAAAGCGCCGATGCATTTACCCGAATTATCCAAGGAATCATCTCCGGAGTCAGTTTTATCGGTGCGGGAACCATTTTGCGCGACCAAACCATTCAAGGACTCACCACCGCTGCAGCCATTTGGGTCACCGCCGCCTTGGGAGTCATCATTAGCTGTGGATTCTGGGAACTCGGATTAATCAGTGCTTTAGTTTGTTGGTTTATCCTCAAAGTCCTGAAAAAAATAGAGCTGAAATAGCTCTATTTTTTACCCTTCCCTCGAAAGGTTAAGACTCAAACAACGCCGGTTCGCAATACTCCTGATGCCGGGGTAATTGAATGAGCAATTGCGTGTCTTGTCCCGGTTCGGAAAAGCATGTCAAACGACCTTTATGTTTTTCCACTACAATTTGATAGCTAATTGACAATCCCACCCCAGTTCCCGTTCCCACAGGTTTCGTGGTAAAGAAGGGGTCAAACATTTTTTGTCGAACTTCCTCCGGGATACCGGGGCCATTATCCACAATGCGAATTTCCACCCATTCTCTGTGGCGATCGCCAGTAGATTCCTCCTCGCCAGTCTGTTGGGAATCCGCCGGGAGTTTCACTTCCGAAGCCTCGATGACCCGGGTGTGAATCCGAATGATTCGCGGCGGATTTTTGCGTTGCAAAGCGTCGATCGCATTATTGATAATATTGAGAAACACTTGATTGAGCTGACCCGGATAACAATCCACTGGCGGCAAATCGCCATACTCCTTAATCACCTCAATGCTGGGAGTTTTACCACCATTGTCCCCCTCATTGCCCCGCAAGCGATTTTGCAAAATCAGCAGAGTGCTGTCAATGCCTTCGTGGATGTTCACCGGCTTAATTTCGGCTTCATCGAGACGGGAGAAATTCCGCAGCGATCGCACGATTTCCCGGATTCGTTCCGCCCCAGACTTCATCGATTTTAGCAGTTTGGGTAAATCTTCAAACAAAAATTCCAAATCAATCGCGTCAATTTCCTCAGCGATTTCCGGAACGGGTTGCGGGTAGTATTCTTGGTAGAGATTCACCAAATGAACCAAATCTTCGATATAAGAATTAGCATGAACGATATTGCCATAAATAAAGCTCACGGGATTATTGACTTCATGGGCAATTCCAGCCACCATTTGCCCCAATCCGGACATCCGTTCGGTTTGAATTAATTGAGACTGGGTGTGCTGAAGTTTGTGGACCATTGCTTCTAATTCTTTTGCCCGGAGTTCCAGTTGAGTTTCCGACTGACGCAATGCTTCCTGTGCCAAGTGGCGATCGGTGATATCCAACATACTGCCTAAAAGCTTAATCACCTGACCTTGTTCATTAAAAATCGGTTCTCCATTTGCCGATAAATAGCGAATTGACCCAGAAGGTTGTACGATTCTTTGCTCCAACTCATAAGGCTGTCCTTTGCGAAGCGATCGCGCGATCGCTTCTTCCGAAACCGCCCGGTCTTCCGGATGAATTCTGGCCAAATATTCACCATAACTTGGCGGTTCTTGCGTGGTATCCAAACCAAAAATCCGGAATACTTCATCAGACCAAGTAATCGCTTCCGTGGTGACATCAAATTCCCAGCATCCCACATGAGCGAGTTTTTGTGCTTCTGCCAACAGAGAAGCCATCGATCGCGTTTTTGCTTCGCTTTCTTGTAACGATGCAATTAAGCGGCGATTTTCCGCTTCCGCGATTTTGCACTCGGTGATATTTTGCGTCATCACCATTCCCGCAAACACCGCCCCCGTTTCGTTTTTCACCGGCAGAATATGCACTAAATAAATGCGATCGCCATAGGCAAGTTCAGTCACCTTCGCTTCTCCAACCAGTGCCCCGCGATAAAGTGGCTCTAAAATCTGACAATGCTCCTCAGAAAATACCTCCCAAAGCGTCTTGCCTTCGATCGCCGATTTGGAAAACCCTAACGTTTCTAATTCCTTTCCTGCTGCCACGGTATAGCGCAACGCTTTGTCAAATAACAAAACCGACCCGTTCGGATAATTTTTAATTAGCGTGCGGTATAATCCATCCCGATGACGGCGATTTGCCAATGCTTCTTTGCGTTCGGTAATATCGCGCAAAAACACCCAAATTCCCTCAGAATGAGGAAAACCGCGCACCTCCAACCACCTTTGCTCATAGGAGTAGCACGCTTCAAACGTAACGGGCTTTTGTCGAGTCAAAGCGCCCGCCAGTTCCCCGAAAAAATTCTCTACTGTCGGCGAATCCAACTCATGTATCAAATTTTTACCCAACAGCTCGTTGCGGCTTTGTCCGAGCAACTGTTCTCCCCGATGATTGAGATAAGTTAACTGGCAGTTTTTGTCTAAAGACAAAAAACCATCGGTGATATTTTCTAAGATATCTAACTGGATAGAAGCAGGTAGGGGAGAGAAAATCGATGAAGAATTGGTGGGGCGATCGGGAACCATATCCCCGAGGTCCAAGACGATTCCATCCAGGGAGGAAATATGCCCGAAAGAATCAAAAATGGCTTTTCCTTTTTCCCGCACCCAGGAAATCTGACCGTCAGCGCGGCGAATTCGGTAATCAATACAATAGGGAGTTTGTTGGGCAATTGCTTGTTGAACTGCCTGTTGTGTACTGGCGCGATCGTCGGGATGAACGAGAGTTTTAAAATGGCTCACCGGCGCATTGACAAACTCGGTGGCGGGATAGCCGGAAATGTCCTCAATGCCCTGGCTGATGTATTCAAGAAACCAGCTAGAATCGCAGCAGACACAGCGGTAAACCGCCCCCGGAATGTGACCGAGCAAACTGGCATAGAATTGGTCGCGATCGCCCTTTCCTTCAGCAGCGGAAAATCCCGGCGATCGGGCTTTTTTTGTAGAGGAATGTTGTAAAAAAGAGTGATTGGATGGCAAGTGCATTGTCTACTTTTCCAGAGTTAAGTGCAGTGTCGAACCTGTGGGCAAAGAAAATTTATGGCAGTATCGCGCAAGCAGTGGGGATAAAAATGACGGGAGGCAGATAATGAGAACAGATTTCGATAACCTCTGGGGGACAACAGAATCCCTCGGGAAAAGTAAGCGCTTCGGACGACATGAATACCTGCCGTTTCAGTTCTTGTTAAAGGAACTAAAATAAGCGGAGGGAGACTGTACTGACCCTGAGCAATCAAGGGAGACATTGCCCACTCTAGTTTAGTGTACGTCACTCCGTCTTGCTTCTAAAGTCATCCTAACTAAGCCACCCGGGCGCGATCGCCCCTTCAGAGCAGCCGCTTTTCTCCTCGCAACCCCTGCCTTTCCCCCTCAGTAGAGGCGCGAAGACCCAGCGGATTGACCTGAATATTTTACTCGACCCTCGTATAGTCAGTAATGAACAATTAGCCACCTGTAGCTTTTGATACAGCCAGCCAGGTTCGGTGGCATAATCCATACACCCAAAGCCAAAATATCCAACAACTCCTATGCAGCGTCAAGTGCAGCGATTCCTACAGCGCTCAGTTCAAGGTCTCTGTGGCGGCAAATCTGCCTTCAGCCTTTGCCTGAGCCTGATTTCCATTGGACTGGCAACCTCGATATCCGAAGCAACACCGCCGCGACCCCCAGAGAAAGAAGAATCCTGCGAAATTCTCGTTGTCGGCGGTGGACTCGCCGGGGCCGCCACCGCCTACGAAGCCTTGCTTGCCGGTCGCACAGTCTGCATGAGCGAAATTACCGATTGGGTGGGAGGTCAGATCTCCTCCCAAGGCACCTCCGCACTGGACGAACGACCTACCCAAAGACGCCTGCTATTTTACCCGCGCGGCTATTTGGAATTTCGATCGCTCATCAAAGAGGAATACAATCGCCTCAATCCCGGTCAATGTTGGGTCAGTGAATCGTGCTTTTTGCCCGAAGACGGTCACCAACTACTGTTCGAGGAACTGCAAAAAGCCGCCAAAAAAGGCAAAGGAACCTTGAAATGGTATCCCAACACCGTCATTAAGGAGTTGGAAATTGCTCGCGGTTCCAATGGCGGCGAGCAAATTCAAAGCGCGATCGCCATCCAACACCAACCCGCACCCGGAACGCCCCCCCTCAACACCGAACCTCTCTCCCAAACCATCGAAGACGCCTATCGTTACCAAGATTCCCCTCGGTTTGAGAAAACCATCATTCGCTTTGTCCCCCTGCGCCAACCCGAAGCTACAGACACTTCCTCACCGGGCGATCGCCCCGCCGATTGGTATGTGGTGGATGCCACGGAAACCGGGGAAATCATCGCCCTCGCCGACGTTCCCTATCGCCTCGGTATCGATCCGCGATCGCCATTCGAACCCTCCTCCTCCAGCACCACTAATGACCCTTACTGCACCCAAGGGTTTACCTACACCTTCGCTATGCAAGCCACGGAGGACCCCCAACCGCACGTCAAACCTCCCTTCTACGATCGCTACGCCCCCTACTACAGCTACGAACTCGAGCGCCTCGCTAACTTTACCTTGGTGTACACCTACCGTCGCATCTGGAGTGCTAAATACGAGAAAAATCTCCCCTCTAACCCCAGAGAGTATCCCATCCATCCCGGGGATATCTCCATGCAAAACTGGACTTGGGGCAACGACTATCGCCCCGGAAACCCGGAAGATAACTTGATTTATACCCGCCAGCAATTAATCGAAACCGGGCAGCTAGAACCCGGAGGCTGGATGGGAGGACTGCGAACCGCTACCCTGCAAGCCGGTGAAGAACATGCTAAAGGCTTTTTCTATTGGTTAGTTCGCGGAACCACCGATTCCCAATTGGGAGAAGGCGTCAAACAACCCCATCCCAATCATCGCTATCTCTCTGGTTTGGATTCCCCAATGGGAACCGCGCATGGCTTGTCCAAATATCCCTATATGCGCGAAGGACGCCGGATTATCGGGCGTCCCGGTTGGGGCCATCCCGATGGATTTACCGTATGGGAAATTGATATTTCTCGCGCTGACTACAGCGAAGACTTTTATCGCCTCAATTTACTCCCAGAAGAATATCGCCGCTTGTGGGAATCCTTGGGCGGTTTGGAAACCGTGGAGATTATTCGCGAAAAGCCGGATCTGGACAATATGCCTCGGCGATCGCGTTCCACAATTTACCCCGATTCTGTGGGAATTGCCCACTACGCCATTGATTTCCACCCCTGCATGACCCTCTCTCCCCCAGAAACCCCGGGCAATACCGAACGAGAAGGCGAACGACGCGGTGCCGGTACCGCCTATCCCTTCCAAATTCCCCTGCGCGCCCTGATTCCACAGCGCATTGATAATCTCTTAGTCGCCGGCAAAAGTATTGCCACCAGCCATATCGCCGCCGCTGCTTATCGGGTCCATTCTTTCGAATGGTCTGCCGGTGCTGCAGCCGGCACCACCGCCGCATTTGCCTTAGAAAAGGGCCTCCTTCCTTATCAGTTGGTAGACGACCTTCCCCAGCGCGAACCCGCGTTAGAATTGCTCCAAAAACGCCTGGTGCAAAATGGCAATCCCATTTCTTTCCCCAATACTTCCATTTTTAATAATTCTTGGGAAGATTGGAAATAAATCAACCTAACTTTCTGCATCAAAACCGGGTTGGTTCGCGCCAACCCGGTTTTTTCTCAGTCTTCTCCCGGTTTTTAACCCTAAAAATACCCCTCTAACCTCGGCACAAAGCATTCCCATCTGCTTACAGGCGGTGGTTCTCTCGGGAGATTTTAGAACCATCCCATTACCGTCCCCACTCGTTCCCAGCCTCGCGCCAGGGCGCTCAGCAGGCTCCACCTCCAGATTAACTCCCTGTTTTAATGACCAACAGCCTATTGACTCGTTGGTGATGCGTGAGTTATCTTGGGCAAATAGTTCTTTCATTCCTCACCACCCTCGAATCTATCCGACAACACGCTCAACATTTTTTTAGCTTGGAGTTACATTCGATGAAGTTTAGAATCATTGCCACGGCTGCGCTACTCACCGCCCTTAGCGTCTTGACCCCCAGTTTCGTTTCTTCTCAACCCAGTGAAGATGGCGGTTACCAACCCGGGTTCTGGCAACCGGCAGAGGATGTGAATGTTAATCGTCCCATCGATATTACCCTGCTTAATAATACGGGGATTCCTCTGGAATATGATACTGCCGAAGGTCCTATACGAGTCTTAGGTGTGGGAGAGCGCATTACTTTGGGTAGCTTTTTCATCGATCCAAATGCCGAAAACGATATATCTCGCACTCTTAATGTTTTGATTAATGCACCGGTGGAGTTGAGCGAGGTTGAGTTGCACTTCGAGATTGACTCTTTCCGTAATAATGTAACTGTTGCCATCCGTTCTGCACGAACCGGCGATCGCATCGATCGCGGGTTTTATTTGGATGAAAAAGGCCGAATTTACCTTTTTTAAGAGAACAAATTGAGCAATGCGATCGCTCGGTGGGAGAACAGGCAAAGTGGCTGACGAGGCGCAGATACCCTTATCCTAGCAACTCACCCCCCACCAGCGATCGCACGCTGCGGGATGCGGCAGTGCAGGGTTTGGCTCCAATAATTAATTGTCTGATTGTTTTTTGAAAAACTCAGAAAAATACTCGGTTTAAAAATCCAGGCTGTTTGAGGATAATACTATATTTACTTAAGTAAAAACGAGAGTTTTTTATATTAAAAAACAGGATAAAAAATGCAGGTATCACCAATAATAATTAAGCACTTATGCAAAATAATTTGCAGGTTTTAACTCGTTAACTGGTTGAACTCGTTGAAGTCGTTACCCCTGGGGGGAACGTTCCTCCAGAGCTACCGCCTCCCCCCCCCAATAAATGCGATTGCAAAGGTTTGCACCCTTGCTTAAAAACCCGGTATTTTATGACAGATTGGCTAAAGAAAAATTAAGCAGAAAAATAAATTTTTCACCATCCAGTGCTGATTTCGAGGAGAAATCCAGTGGATGTTGCCATGAGGGGGAAGCCTCTGGGGACTCAAAAAGTTAATTTTGTAACCAATTGAGGGCATTCTGAGTAGAGCGCGAAGGAGTCGGGGGTGAGCTTGACGAATAAAGCGCTGTTGAGAGGAGTGACGATCGCCAAATGCGCCCACACTTCAATCAATTCGGTTTAAAATATGAAGTCACGATCGCGCCCTCGGAGTGGGTTAAGTGGATCCGCAATCAAGCTGAGGGTGCAGATATTTTACCGACTCGCCAATCGAATGAGTTTACCGCCTGAGCGATCGCCAAGGTCAACCCCCCAATTTCGGGAGAGACTGTTGACGGGACAAAGGAGGAGTTTTCCGGTAAATGTTAGGGTGTTCCCCCGAGGCGATCGCCTCGATCGGAAAGCGGGCTTACCTTTTTCATCATTTTCAACAGCACCGTTCAGCCGACTCCACGCCAGTGCAATTAAACCGGGGCATTAAAAAATTTATCTTTGCCTACAATAGACACGAGAGACTTTGCGAGGCGCTCCCAATACCCTCGCGGGAAAAATCCCCTAGCGAGCGGGGCATGGGAGCCAATACTGTTATTTTTACTCAAACCCGAACAAAGATGCAGCCCACTGAAGCAAAAGCCAGCAACATAAAAAAACCCGTAAATAAATCCCGATCCATTCCCCTGTGTCGTCGAGAACCCTATTTTTCTGAAGAAATGGAGGAAAAACAAAAAGCGAAAGATCGCATCCTATACCTGTTAAAAATGCAAGGAGGGCAGAGTGCCACCGAGCTAGCAGAGCAGCTACAGGTTTCCCCAATGGCGGTGCGTCAGCATTTACAAGCACTACTCGCAGATGGCTTAGTCAGCTATCAAGAACAAAGACGTCCCATTGGGCGACCGGTGAAACTATGGCAGTTAACGCCAGCATCGACGCCCTTATTTCCCGACACGCATCAGGACTTGATGGTAGACTTCCTGAAAAACTTCGAGACGCTGTTTGGAAAAGACGCACTGGAACGAGTTTTAGCAGAGCGCACTCACCACCAGATCCAAAGCTACCAACAGCAAGTCAGCGCCGCACCGGGAGAGGAGGAGAGCGAAGTATCCCAAGAAACTCGCCTGGGGCAAATCGTGACCAAACTGGCTCAGATCCGAAGTGAAGAAGGGTATATGGCAGAGGCGATCTTCCAGAGCGATGGGAGTTGGCTACTGGTAGAAAACCACTGCCCGATTCGGGGGGCGGCGATCGCCTGCGGGCAATTTTGTCGCTCGGAACTCGAGGTGTTTAAAACCCTGTTCGGACCACAGGTTTATGTGGAACGAAGCGAGCATATTATTCAAGGCGATCGCCGTTGTGCCTACAAAATTAGCTTGAACTCTCAAGGGTGAAAAATCGAGTCTTGGTATGCAAATACGATGCAATCCTCCCTTTTTCACCCGAGAGCGATCGCGCGAGCAACCTTACCGAATGCGGAATGTAAACGGAATGCGAGCATAGGCTCCAACCGGGTCATTTAAGTTTCGCAAAATGGCCAAGTCTTGATAAAGGTTTTGCAATTGTGCCGTCAGCGGATCGAGGCGGGTGGTGGGAGTCGCTTCCCCCACGAAGCGAGAGCCGCTCAATTTTTCGAGCAGCAGTTGCTCGAAGCTGCGCCGTTCGGTATAATCTTTCACCTTCCAGTTGTCGCCGAGTTCTGCCAGTTCTGCGGCGGTATTCAGGGCATCTTCGAGACCGCCAAGCTCATCGACTAAGGCGATGCGTTTGGCTTCTTCACCGGACCAGACTCGTCCTTGGGCAATTTGGTTTACCCGTTCTCTGGAGAGATTGCGAGACTCGGAGACAATGGTTAAGAAGCGCTGGTAAATGCGATCGACAACTTGCTGGGCGATCGCCAGTTCTTCCGGGGTTTTCGGGCGAGTAATCGTACCCAAATCCGCATAGCGACCGGTTTTCACCACATCCCAGGTAATGCCATTATTATTGCCCAGTTCTTGCACGTTCAGCAGCAAGCCAAACACGCCAATCGAGCCAGTAATGGTATTCGGTTGGGCAAAAATCTTAGACGCCGAGGTAGAAATCCAATACCCCCCAGAAGCGGCAATATTTCCCATCGAAACCACGATCGGTTTGACCTCGCGCATCAGGCGTACCTCGCGCTGAATCACCTCCGAGGCGGTAGCAGACCCTCCCGGACTATTCACGCGCAGGACCACCGCTTTTACATCCTCATCTTGGCGCAACTGACGCAGTTGTTTGGCGAGGCGATCGCCCCCCACCTGAGTCACGCTTCCCGGCCCATCGACAATTTCACCTTCCGCGTAGACAATGGCAACTTGGTTGTTTGCGGCATTGTTCGTCTCCCTGTCTGTCTGAGCCACTGCAGCGTAGCGTTGCAGACTAATTTGCCGAAATGTGCGGTCATCTTCCTCGCTGTCGGTCAACTCTTTCAGATGCGCCACCACTTCATCAAAATAAGCGAGGCGATCGACCAATTCCTTGTCTCGAGCCTCAGCCGCAATCAAAATTCCTTCCGTGTCTACCACTTGTTGCAACTGCTGGGGATTCAAAGACCCCGCCTCACTCACCGTGGTGAGAAAATCCCCCCAAATATCGCCCAAGAGTTTTGCGGTTTGTTCGCGACTTTCGGGAGAACTTTCGGTCAGCAAGAATGGCTCGACGGCGGATTTATACTTGCCCGCCCGCGTCACCTGAACGCCAATGCCGTATTTTTCCAATCCACCGGCCAAAAAGGTGGTTTCCGAACTCAAACCATTAAGTTCCATCACCCCCAACGGATTGAGAAACAGGGTTTCGGCAACTGAGCCGAGGTAATATTCGCGCTCGGACCAATCTTGGTCATAGGCGACAATCGTTTTGCCCGATTCGCGGAAGCTTTCCATCGCTTTGCGAACTTCTTTGAGGGTAGCAAAGCCGTTACTGGTGCCCCTAGAGCTGCCATGCAGGTAGATGCCCACAATCCGCTCGTCCTTCCTCGCCGCCTCGATACTTTCTAGGACGCTTCGCAGATCGATGCTATCGGGGCGATCGCGATCCGAGAGGGCGTCGGATAAGGCTTGTGCAGTAGTCGAAGTGGGTTTGGCATCGGTAATGTTCAGGGACATATCCAGCACCAGCATGGATTGGTCTTCCACCTTCGGATCCGCATCTCGGGCGGAAGATGCTGCCATGCCAATTAACATCAGCAAGCCGCCGATTCCCATCCCGGCGAGAACGCCCAACCCCACCACTGTACCTACCACGCTGGCAAAAGTGTATTTGAAAAAATCACGCATGTTTCAATCACGTAAAGCTATCTGTGCCTAGACCGAAAGCGTTGATTCGTTTAACGTTGTTTTGTCTTGACGGATCTACCGTCGCGATCGGGTCTATCTACTATGGTAATGGTTTTGCCGCTTGGAGGGGGACTAAAGCATCCGAGGCTTTCAGATCTGCCAGGGTGGCTTGTCCGGTGCAAAATAAGACGGTGGCGATTTCGGCGATTAATGCTTCTGCTAAAGCATGCAGGGCTTCGAGGGATTCCGATGCGGCTTGGAGGAAAGGCCAAGCTAAGCCGGCGATATCGGCGCCGAGGGCGATCGCTTTGGCCACATCCAGCCCGTTTCGCAATCCCCCCGAGGCAATTAAGGGAATCTCCGGTGCCACGGCGCGCACTGAGGTGATGCACTCGGCGGTGGGCAAACCCCAATCGGCAAAGGTCGCCCCTAAGCGGCGCTGTCGCGGGTCTTTACCGCGTTGTCCCTCGACTTTTGCCCAAGAGGTGCCCCCCGCCCCCGCCACGTCGATCGCGCTGACACCTGCATCGATGAGTTTTTGCGCCATTTTCCCGGAGATGCCGTTGCCGACTTCTTTGGCAATCACCGGCACGGGCAATGCATAGCACAGTTTGCTGATTTTGTCAAGCAATCCTTTGAAATTGGTATCGCCGCCGGTTTGCACGGACTCTTGCAGGGGGTTGAGATGCAAAATCAGGGCGTTGGCTTCCAGGATGTCGATGATTCGCTGACATTCCTCGACTCCGTAGCTGTAGTTAAGCTGTACGGCCCCTAAGTTGGCAAATAAGGGGATATCGGGAGCGAGCGATCGCACCGCAAAGGTATTCGCCACTTCCGGTTTTTCCACCGCTACCCGTTGGGACCCTACCCCCATTGCAATTTTGTAATGCCCCGCAACTTCAGCCAATCGACGATTGATAGTCCAGGCGCGATCGGTTCCCCCCGTCATGGAAGAAATCAGCAGGGGTGCGCCGAGGGTTTTGCCCAAAAATGTTGCGCTTACGTCAATGTCGCGGCGATCGAGTTCGGGTAAACAACAATGCTCGAACCGATAGCGTTCCAACCCGGTGGTTTGGGCGCGAAATTGCACGTCTTCTTCCAGACAAACCCGAATGTGATCCGCTTTGCGAGACTGGGTTTGGGCAGCATCAGTAGAGGAGTTCTCGATTGGCATTTGAGACACAAGCTAAGTTACACAATTTTTCGAATAGGGATACTGTCCCACGATCGCAGTACAATTGGCTAGGGCATCAGTTCAGTGGCGGGTAGAAACCTTCCTCGCAAATTATTGACTCATTCGCAACCCATTCGCGTCAGAAGGTCTCCCGTCCGCTTTCTTCCACCCCACACCCACCCCCTAGGGGGTCTCTTCTAACACTTTAATCAATTCCACCGCATCCCGGTTGTCCACATCTTGCAGGTAAACTTTCACTTGTTCCTCGCTCGAGGTGGGCAGGGTTTTGCCGGTAAAATCCGGATGGATCGGCACGTCTCGGTGCCCGCGATCCACCAAAACCGCTAATCGGATGGCGGCGGGTCTTCCATAATCGTTAATCGCATTGAGCGCGGCACGGATAGTTCGCCCTTTGAAGATTACATCGTCCACCAAGACGACGATTTTGCCGGTGAAATCAAAGGGGATTTCGGTTTTCGCGGGGGTCCGCATGCCTATTTTATCTAGGTCATCTCGATAAAAGGTAATGTCTAAGGCACCCACGGGGACTCGAACTTGTTCGAGCATTTCAATCTGCGCCGCCAGTAGGTGGGCGAGGGGGACGCCGCGAGTATAAATTCCGATTAGCACCAGTTGTGACAAATCGCCAGAGCGTTCGACAATTTGCGAGGCTAATCGGGTTAAGGTGCGACGGAACTCTTCGGCACAGAGAATTTCGACTACTTTGGAAGTCATAAGCGCATCGGCATGGGTAAGGTGTCAGATGGGATAGGTTTTGTCCCGATTGGGAGAATTTATCGGCGATCGCCCCGTTGGGATTGCCTGTTGGTGGGTAGGGGCAGTGCTTTCCTGGGGGTGCCCGAGCATTGTGCGTGCCCTAGGCGCGTCGGTGGGTCTCCATTTCCGATTGCACGGTTGGATGCCCTTTTCTCGCTTCCCCATGCCTCACGCCACACTATACTACCGCTTGTGCAATCTCTGGATTGTCTGGGGTATCCAATCCCCAGGATCGCGATCGCAGGCCAACTCTGACTCGCCGGATTCTCCGATGGCCATGCCCCCGGATTCACCGGGCGGGAATATCTGGAGAGGGGCGGGAGATGGATTGGTTCGCGATCGCAGCAGTTTCTCAGGGGTTAACCTCCTATGAGGAGATCGCCGATTAAACCACATGTTAGAGCAATCCCCAACCAGATGAGAAAACAAGTCCGCGTGAGTTGAGTGGCGCGATGGATGCTCTCTGGCGCGATCGGATTATCGGGAGTATTTAACAGGGGTTTGGGTTTGGGCACGCCGCGATAATAGTTGGTGCCGCCGAGTTGGACGCCGAGAATCACTGCATACGCGCACTCGCTCCAACCCGCATTCGGACTGGGATCGCGGGTGGCATCTCGTTGACAAATTGTCCACACTTGTGGTAAACATCCGCCGATTAGTCCTAATGTAATGACGGTGAGTCGGCATGGGAACCAAGTTAACCGGTCTTCAACTTTGGCGCTAAACCATCCTAAATCTGCATAGGGTTCTTCGCGATAACCTACCATTGAGTCTAATGTACTGGCAGCTTTGTAGGCTAGTGCGAATGGAACCGGCCCGACATGGGGCAATGCCGCACCGGCGATCGCATAAAATAGCGGGCCGGTAACGCCATCTACCGCATTTTCGGTCACGGTTTCTAGTACGGCGCGCAGGATTTCTGCTTTGGATAAATTTTCTGTATCTCTGCCTACATAAAGACTTAATTTTTCTCGAGCGGTTTTTAAATCGCCTTCATTGAGGGGGGCTAATACTTCTGACGCCGCTGTTTTTAAACTTCGACCGGCAAAACAACTGGCAAGCAGAACGCTTTCCACTACTATGCCGATTCCCCAATGAAATTGGTAGGCTCCCGCGATGATTAAACTGCTGACTAACCCGGTGCCGGCGATCGTTCCGATGCCGAGTATGATGCCAGCAATTCGACGCGGTAGGGGGGTTTTACACCACTTTAAGACCCATTGCGTGTAGCTAGAAATTGCCCACCCGATCCACTGCACCGGATGGGGCCAATTCCACGGGTCTCCAATCAGATAATCAATCGTCGCGGCGATCGCTAAAATAACCACAGGTCGATTCCAGTTGAAATTTCAGTGTTGATTCGGTTAAATTGACGGCAAGCCAAGCTGGATTTCCACCAGTCATCTCTCCCCCAATTTTCTGCCACACCCAGCGGATCGCAACCGAAATTATCCCGATCGCCTCTCCTTCCCGGGCTGCCTTTGACTTGATGCGATCTCCCCCCTGGGAAATAACAATGCCTCGAAACTGTGCGCCATCAACTGGGGGCCGTTCTATATTATTAGCGCTGATTCGTTGGTTGGCTTTATTTTAAATTGTTCGGTTCTGCCGTGGGAACCTAGGAGAGGTTTACTATACCACAAAATAAGTAAGTTTTCTCTGGAGTGGCTTGACACGGATCGACATCTAATGTAATGCACTCGCGAGTAAAATACTGTGACGGGATTGTTTGCGCTTGTCCGGCAATCGATTCTATAGATTCTATCGGCTAAACTTTACCCACCCGGAAGCGGGCGATCGTTGTCCCCTCCATCTCTATCTTGTGCTGCAATCGGCAAGATCGCTGCTTCTAAAATCGACTCGCAAGAGTTTTGAGGTGTCTGGCAACTGGATAATCCTGTGCCGTACCACTCCCGGATTTAACTCCATCGATGCGGCATATCTAGAGGAGTAACTGTTCTGTCAAGGGTTACGAATATCTCTACCCAAGCGGCAATCTCCCTCCACCAAAAGTGGCGGGAAACCTTATGGGTCAACCCCCGCCCCACTAGCGCTTTGCGCCCATACTGCGATCGGGGAGTTCCCTTTATCTATGGGGGGAATCTTTCCCGCCCTCTGGCATTTTTTCTCTCGGTTTTTTTTCGACTCGAATAGAAAGCCTGTCCGAACCGATGATATCATCTATTTACCGCTGTGTGTTACCCATGCCCGGTGTGGGGAGACTAGGGGTTCTATTTTAATCCCCCCTCCCGGGGAGAATAATCTCTATTTAAACGAAGGCATCCTTTCCCCTCTACGGGAAATCTCTCTAAAAATGCACTCGCATTGCCCCGGAGGTACGCTTTCTTTACCTCGATAAGCAGCCCTGTGGCTTATGTGGCTATTTGACCCACTAGATGGGTGAGGGTTGCTATTTTCACTGTGCCTACACCAAAAGGCAGTGTTATCGAGAAAGACCCGATCGATGCAGCGCTTCCGATCGCCGTGTTGCATGTGGTTACAGATAAATAGAAGAACACTCAGCAATGCTACAGTACCAATGGAAACTAATGGGGCTGGCTGACTCAGACGTGGCCAATCTGGCAGGATTATTAAGGACTCGGTCTGAATGAAAAGCAGTGGCTTAACTGTGCATAAGCTTTCTGGCTCAAGTGATTCCACAAGGCAGAAGCGATCGCCAACATCTGCCTACTGGCAATTCCCGTTGCCCGTCACTTCCTGCGCGCAGAAGTTCGCTTACCCCCCTCGATTAACTCACCCCCCACTCGCATCCACCACCATCTTCGAGCACTAACTCTTGCTGTTAAGTCAGCAGGGGTCAAAATTTTTTCTCCGCATCGCCTTCCTCCTCGCCGGATGCGATCGGGCAATCCTCATCTTTCTGTCAAGATTCACCCTTCACCCATGCCTATCCCCATAGAGGTTTAAGTCAGTTCCACCCCTCAGTGCAGTGTCTGAAATCCCTGCAACCCTTGAATGCCTTGCCATTCACCATTTTGGCTCGATTGTCAAGCTAACAATTCCAACAAGTTTTGCTAAAAATCTGTGGTCGTTTCACTCGATTCGTGTAATATAGTTTAATAAGGTGACTGCCAGCAAAACGTTCTTATTTCTAGCAAAAGTCCGCTAAAATAGAACCTGATAGACCTACTGTTCGTGGCAGATGTTGTAAGTCGATGAGTAAAAAGAAAAAGATGGAACCCTTAGTTGGTGAAGACCTCCTCAAAAAAGTCAAAGAGCTAGAACACCTTAGCAAAGAAGAAAAAGCCAGAGAGTGCGGCTACTACACCGTTACCAAAAATGGTGTAGAGCGCGTCAATATGATGAAATTCCTCAACGCCCTGATTGATGCCGAGGGTATCGAACTCGACGGCAAGCAAAATGGCCAAGGGCGCGGGGGACGCAGCGCTAGCTATCGGATCAGCGTTCAGTCCAATGGGAACTTGCTGATTGGCGCGGCTTATACCAAGCAGATGGATCTCGAACCGGGAGATGAATTTGAAATTTCCCTGGGTCGCAAACACATTCATCTGCGACAAGTCGATAAAGAATCAGAAGTTTCTTAAATTTCCACGGCTTATCCCTTGACGGCTACCATAGGCGTCACTCAGCCTAATTTCAGCTAGCGCCAGAAAGGATATGAATTCGGTAGATGATGGCAATGATTGAGATTCAATCATTGCCAAATCTCCTCAGCCTTCATTCGCGATCGCGGATGCAACGGTACCGAAATCTTTCTCCTGGGCGGCGGTTTAATTAAAGTGGAGTCCACTCAATCGGTCCTGGCGTTAAATCTTCAGGACACAACCCGCCTTTACTGGGTAAAGCACCGCACTCGGGCGGCTTAAAAGACCTCTATTCTCTGATATGTAGCCGCTGTCAAATCAGCCAAATCCGACAAAGCACCTCCAGGTGGTTTGTCATTACTTGTGCCTGGGGCTGACAGCCAATGCATCTGATGATAAATCTTGCTGTCAGTTCTCCTCGATCGCCTCGGTTTGTTGTCCGTAGCGTTTCACTGCTGCGGTAAAAACCACCGTTTTCATGCGCCTCTGGCATCCATAAAAGCACGAGTTAACTCAATGCAATCTACATGAGCCACCCTAGCTCGATCGGTGGGAAAGTTTTCCCCGAATCAGAGAAGTTCCTCGGCGATCGATAGGTAAATGACCCTCCGTTCAGCGCTGTGAGGATTGCAGGTTGCTTCCATAACCGCCTTCCTTATCCAGATAGAATTAAATAAGGCGTTTCGCATCAATGATTCGCTAGATGCGATCGCCTTGTTTCCGGCTTTTCCCCTTCCCCCCTGCTTGCCAAGGCGTAAAATATTATGTAGTTAATAATTTTTCTCTCGAACAACAAGGCAATGTCTAAATCTCGCTGAAGGCTTCTGTTGTCGATCGCTCGGTCAAAACCGCCACGGGAGTGCGATCGCCATTTCAACTTCGGCATAGATTACCCATAACATTTATCCGGGTTTTGGCAAAAGCTTCAGAACATCGATGGCCACAATCGCGCGATCGCTAGGGAATATTGTTAGCGCTCCATCGATCGCAAATATCGCGCCTCCCGATTCTCGCGATCGGGGGCTATTTTCATGCCTTTTAGCTTTTGTATGTCACCAAAACTTAATCTTGCGTGCCTCGCCCTCCAATTCCCCTTCCATCCCTCGAAGGATCCTCACCAGCGGATTTTTCTGTCTCAACTTTAGAATCTCAAATTTCAAATCAGTATAACCTCCACTCGCCCCCCTGTGAGAACACCACCCCTCGCACTCGCAAAAATTGGAGCGAAAATCCTGGCGTCTGTTCCCATCCACCCCTATGCCCTCAACCCCCGATCGCCTACCATTTTTGGCCGATTACTCAACCCTCGCAACCCGTGGGATGCATCCATGTTCCATTCTCCAGGGTCGCCGATTCTTGCCGGATCCATCTCTCTCTTGTCTCTCCACAGGTTTCTCGCAGTCCCAAAACGAATCCCTGAGTCGCGGCGATCGCCCACCTCGCACAAGCTTACCCTCGGGCATCTGTGCCCCCAGGCACGCCTCTGTGTCAAGCATTGATTTGTCAAGAATTGATGACCATTGGCGATCGCTGGGACAATTGTTTCCCTTTGATGATGACTCCTTCCATTTCCCCTTCCGCCTCATGCTGCTCCTTCGGGATCCGGCTTTCCCCCAGATCCGATTCTCCAATGCTTGCCGAATTCAATTAATCTTGCTATCGTTAAAAGATTAAAGATGCATCTGCCAGCAGCAAATTCGCTCGCCAGATCCACTCGTTTGATTGAGCTTCAAGGGCTGAATGAGCAAATCGCAACCCCGCCCTAGGGACTCACTGGCATCTCAATTGCACTGATTGGGCAATTCCTCCACTCCGGGCAGAGCAAGTCGCAAGACTATCGCAAAAGTCCCTTTAACACCCACCATCATCCATGTGGTGGTTTCCAGGGCGCAAACCGCGATCGCTCTAGAACATGCCTCGAACCGCGAATGGCTCTCCTCTAACCTTTCCCAAGGGATGAAATGGTTAAGCTTCCCCTTACCCCACCCATCCCTACCTGAATCTGGCGGCTGTCCGAAAAACTTTCTTGACATTTCAGCAAATTATTCCGGAATCCCCCGATGCAAGGACACCGCCCTCTCGATTCAGATTGTTTTTGGCAAGGATTCTGTTTCGGTGATTTCTCAACCCGATGGCGCGATCGCATCCTCCAACCCATCGAATACTCCACTTTCCCAACCCTCAGCCTTTTTACCCTGACATCAACACCCTACCGGCGACTCAATTCACCCTGGTCAATGAAAAATTTGCGAAAATTTAATAAAAGTTATTAACCCGAGAAGTACAATTAAGCTATACTAAAAAATACTCGCCCAAATGTCAATAAAATTGCAAGGCAAACCTAAAAAATATTGGCCTTAAATTGGCTAAAAAATTACTCGCCCGTGAACGAATATTTAAACGAAATAATTCTGTCCATTCATTAGAGCAGCAACCCGCTGGAAATTATATCGATGATTAGACCAGATGGAGGTGGCGATAACTTAAGCATTAGTTAAGCTTGAATTGACGCTATTTTAGGAAATTTTAACCCTCCCAGCTAAACAGGATTCTGCAATACAAAACAAACCCAAAATCTCCCAAAGCAGTACAAATACCAGATAAAATAGATGTAAAACTAAATGATTGAGGCAATTTTAAAGGAGTAGCTAAACAAAAAAAGATGGCAAAAATGTTAATTTTTTATTTGGAGTTATTTTTTGTTTTTACAAAATATAAATAGTTCAAACGCATTCTAAAAATTCAAGGAATAGAGAACGAGGAATAAAGGAAATGAGATAGGATAAAGTGCGGATGATTTAAAGAGAAAATTAGCCAAAAAAACGAAATAGATATGAGAGAATAGCTAACCGAGGAATAGACGTCGAATCACTAGAAAATCTCGGATATCCGAATGAAGCTAAAGCTCAGAAGTGGAATCCAATATGAAACTGCGCCCAAACTTGGCTGCACAGGGTGGAGAAATTTTTGAGTAAGATTTAGAGTCACGGCGGGAAAAACCCTTGGCGCATGAAGATTGTTAGAGTATAAAGAGGATAGATGAACCGAAGCCCACCCATCACAGAGCAGCGATCGCGCGTGTACGCCACCCGGTCGGGATCCAATGACAATATTGGCCAGTACGGACGGGGGATGGTGCCTACTCAGCAACCCGAGTTGCTTCACAGCGCATCCATGATACACGAGGGATCGGTGGCTGAATCGGGAGTTAAGTCAGGGGCGCAGGAAGTGTCTCCCTCTAGGGGCAAACTGCCCGCATCCGGCGATCGCTGTAGATGCCGCAGAAACAGAGTCACTCCGATGGCCAACCCCAACTAGGGTGGGAAGCGGCAAGAACAGAGTTTTTGGGGGCAACAATCGATTATTTCCCATCGGTTCCCCACAGACTCGCCACCAGGGCAAACTCGATCGCATAGGAAGAATAGAATTGCCTATATTTTAGGAAATTACAGACTTCACAGAAGCGTAAAACCTAACTGAGAGACCCCATTCAAGCGAAAGCGAAACACACCCATGCAAGATATGCAAAACCAATTCACAGTTCATTTTTGGGGCGTGCGAGGGAGCATAGCATGTCCCGGTTCGGAAACCGTCCGCTACGGTGGTAACACGCCCTGCATTGAGATGAGAGTGGGTGGGAAGCGCCTAATTTTTGATGGTGGGACGGGCTTGAGAGTGTTGGGACAGTCCCTCCTGTCTCAAATGCCAGTAGAAGCCTATATGTTTTTTACCCACTCCCACTGGGATCACATCCAGGGGTTTCCGTTTTTTGTGCCGGCGTTTATTAAAGGCAATCAGTTCCACATTCATGGCGCGATCGCTCCCAATGGCTCCACCATCGAACAGCGGCTCAACGACCAAATGCTCCACCCTAATTTTCCGGTGCCTTTACAGATTATGGGTGCCCAACTCGAATTTAACGATATCGAAATTGGGGAGCCAGTAGAAATCGACGACATTAAAGTGGAAAACGCGCTTCTGAATCATCCAGGCGAAGCGGTAGGCTACCGGGTGAACTGGAGAGGTTACGCCGCCGCTTACATCACGGATACCGAACATTTCCCCGAAAGACTCGATGAAAACGTCTTGTGGCTGGCGCGCAACGCAGATCTAATGATCTACGATGCCACCTACACCGACGAAGAGTACAACTCCAAAACCTCCAGCAAAGTGGGATGGGGACATTCCACCTGGCAAGAAGCCGTCAAGGTTGCCAAAGCCGCAAACGTGAAAAAACTGGTCATTTTCCATCACGATCCGTTACATAACGACAATTTCTTGGATCGCATCGGAGAGCAAGCCGCTCAACAGTTTCCGAATTCTTTGATGGCGCGAGAAGGGCTGTCCATTCAGCTCGTGGCTCCTTCAGAAGATGCGAAAGCACCGGACAAAGAGCAGCAGGCCAAAGCGTCAGTTTAGCACGAATCCCTCAGCGGTGCTGGATTCTCCGGCGACAATGGCTTGGCGGGCAGGGGCGATCGCGCTTCGATCCGGGCAGAGGGAAGTATTTGCTTTGTATCTGGATTGATTTGTTTGCCCAAGTTATTGGGTTCAAAAAACAGCTCTGTGCTGAATTTCGTGCAGCATAAAATAATTGACCCCGTTGGGAATCCCCCAAGAGTCGGAGAACGAACCCAGGCAGAGAAACGAACTCAATTAGCCTCGGCGTGGGCTGGCAAAAGCTTGAGGGGAGAGAACCGCCCCACCCGGCTGCTTTTCCCCTGGCAATCGGGAAACCCAAGCCAGAAAAATTGAAAATTCTGGCGACGAGTGTGGGGAATTTCCCTTTGTGTGTCAAAATGTAAACTGTGTGGATTACCTCAACTCTTTCAACGGCGCTGACTCCCACCTCTGTAGCCCTCGGAAACTTTGATGGCGTGCATCGGGGGCACAGACAAGTCATGCAGCCGATTTTCAACCCATTGATAGCGCGTCAACCGATCGCTGTGCCTCCAGTCAGGGGTGACAGCTCCATTCCCTTGCGTGCTTCCCACTCAAAACCGCCATCTCCAGATCGGCGCGATCGCAGCATGGCACATCCCTACGCCACTGTGGTCACCTTTTCTCCCCATCCCAAAGAATTCTTTTCCGGTCAACGCAGAAGTCTGCTGACTCCCCTTGACGAAAAGGTAAAAGTCCTCGAAGCGATGGGCGTCGAGCAGCTCGTGTTATTACCCTTCGATCGCCAATTGGCGCGCATGAGTCCGCAAGAGTTTGTCGAACAAATTTTAGTGCGGCAGCTCAAAGCCACGCAAATCAGCGTGGGTGAGGATTTTTGCTTTGGTCGCCAGCGATCCGGTAGCGTCGCTGACCTACAAGCGATCGCCGCCCAATATAACGTACAGGTCCAGATCGTGCCCCTGCAAACCACCAATGGCCAGCGGATCAGCAGTTCCGCCATCCGGGAAGCCCTGCAAGCCGGCAAAGTGCAGCGCGCCAACCAAATTCTCGGACGACCCTACTCCCTCGTCGGAAAAGTCGTGCGCGGACAGCAAGTTGGCAGAACCATCGGCTTTCCCACCGCCAATCTCCAACTTCCCCCCCATAAATTCTTGCCGCGACATGGGGTCTATGCCGTGCGGGTGCATTGTCCCGGCGAGATTTCGCCAGACGCTTGCGCGATCGGCGCATTGAATATTGGCTGTCGGCCCACCGTGGATGAGAACCAGACCCCAACCGTGGAAGTCCACCTGCTCGACTGGTCCGGGGAACTGTACGATCGCACCCTTACCGTAGAACTCGAACACTTTCTGCGATCGCAACAAAAATTCCCCTCCCTCGAAGCCCTCAAAGCCCAAATTCAAACCGACTGTCACCAAGTCAGAGCCTTACTCGCGCCACCCCAAAAATCTTCCGCTTAACCTACCCAGCGACGGTCAAATGTGGTTTGACCGTCGCTGTATTTTACACATCAAATTACCAATAACTTACAGAGGATAGTTTATCTCCCATAGACTATCCCCCATCCCGGCTAGTGTGGTAGCATGAAGCATTTATGCTCTGGGAGGGAAAAATTTGGATAATCCCTACCAAGACCTGTCACCTTAAAAATCTCAGGTTAACCCTACCCCTATGATCAGAGAACGTGTAGATCGGCTAACCCAAAACCTGAGCCGTACCATTGTCGGAAAAGCAGAATCAATTCAGTTAGTCCTAGTCGCCCTTTTTTCCGGCGGTCATGCCTTATTAGAAGACGTTCCCGGTGTCGGCAAAACCCTGCTAGCCAAATCCCTAGCCCGCTCGATCGCCGGCGAATTCAAACGCATTCAATGCACCCCCGATTTATTACCCAGCGATATCACCGGCACCAATATCTGGAATCCCAGTAGCGGCGAATTTCAATTTCTCCCCGGCCCAGTCTTTGCCAACGTCCTGCTAGCGGACGAAATCAACCGCGCCACCCCCCGCACCCAATCCGCCTTGCTCGAGGTAATGGAAGAGCGACAAATCACCGTAGATGGCGTAACCCGGACCGTGCCCACCCCCTTTTTCGTCATTGCCACCCAAAACCCCATCGAATACCAAGGCACCTTTCCCTTACCCGAAGCCCAGATGGATCGCTTCACCTTATCCCTCTCCGTGGGATATCCCACCCAAGACGAAGAACTGCAAATGCTCCAAGGGCTAGCCCACAAGATTGCGGTAGAAGAATTGCAGCCTTGTATTGAATTATCAGAAGTCCTCGAACTGTCGCGTCTGTGTTCTCAAATCAAAGTCGAACACTCCCTGCAACAGTACATCATCAACCTGGTGCGCGCCACCCGGGATTCCGAAGAGATTACCCTCGGCGTCAGTCCCCGGGGTGCAGTGGCCTTATATCGCGCCACACAAGCCTTCGCATTTCTCGAAGGTCGGGACTATGCGATTCCCGATGATGTGAAATATTTAGCCCCCCACGTCCTGTCCCACCGCCTCATCCCAGCAGGCGGACGCCGCCCCAAGAACCTGATAGAGCAACTGTTGCGCCAAGTTCCCATCCCCTAATCTTCTTCGAGGCATCCGCGATAGACGGTGGAGGTGGCAGTGCAGGGGCAACGGACCGACACCGGACAGGCACCAGCGTCGTTCTTCATCTTGACCACCAGATAGTTATGTCACCCTTTGCAACACAAAAACGCATCAAGCAGCAGTGGCGGAGATTGCCCCTCATCGGGTTGCTATTGCTGCTGGTGTGGAGTTTCGCGATCGCCGGGGAGATCGCCCATGCCCTAGAGGTTCCCCACATCAACACCGTAGACCCCGTACCTGCCGAATTACAACTCGGGGAAGAACTGTATCTAAATAATTGTTCCACCTGTCATATTGCCGTGCCCCCCGCCGTGCTGCCCACCCAAACCTGGCTGCAACTGCTACAAGATCCCAATCACTACGGCAAACGAATCGAACCGCTCATCGATCCTGGTCGCCTACTGGTGTGGAACTACCTGCAAAACTTCTCCCGTCCGCAAACCGCCGATGAAGCTATCCCCTATCGCGTGGGCGCATCCCGCCACTTCAAAGCCCTGCACCCCAGAGTCGAGCTATCCCAACCCATCTCCCTGATGACCTGCGTCACCTGCCACCCTGGGGCGAGCAATTATGATTTTCGCAGTCTCACCCCAAAGTGGGAAAACGCCGAGTGAACCATCTGGAAAATGCAGCCGGGAATTGAGCATCCCGGGGCAAGGGCGTGAAATCCCATGCATGAGGAGGATGGGGGAAAACCAGCAACCCAAGTAGAAGAAACCCTCACCAGGGCGATCGCCAATCCTCAGCCCCCAGAGGTTTCCCGATCGCCCGCTCAAATGTAAAATGATAAAATTAATATAAGTTCAAATTTGGAGCGCTCAATCTGAAAAACCGACGAGATTCGCTTAATTTCAATTCCCAGCGCTCTGACTTCTCTTGCCAGCAGCCTGCGGGTTGTCTCCGTGGAGGGTTAATCTAGCCTGCACGCGAGTCAACAGTGCCGACCTCAAACCCAACAGACCGGGAAAATATAGAGGGACGCCCAATCGTGCGGTTGCTTCTTTCCTTCCCCGCGTTAAATCAGGTTCTCAAATCTCAGCAACGCGATCGGTAATTGTCTTTGCGTTGGTGGAGAACCAGGGAAAAAAGCCCGGTTAACCGTAGCACACCCAACCCGACTAATTGTCCGTGAAACGATTGTTTTTCGCGCTACTTGTTTAGCCGATAAATTGACAAATGCCAACCCTTGCTACCCGGCGATCGGGTCAATCGAGCAAGGCATCAGGCGTTTGCACTGGCGATTAAATTTATCTTTAAAGTACCCCGAATGTCCTGCCATGCTTAAAAATCTGCTAGGCGATCCCAACGCACGCAAACTAAAAAAGTATCAACCCACCGTGGTTGAGATCAACCTACTCGAAGAAGAGATCCAAGCGCTCACCGACGAGCAACTCACCGCCAAAACCGCCGAATTTCGAGAGCAGCTCGCGAAAGCGAAATCTCTCAACGAAGAAAAAGAAATCCTGGAAGATATCCTGCCCGAAGCCTTTGCCGTCGTGCGCGAAGCGGCAAAGCGAGTGTTGGGCATGAGACACTTCGACGTGCAGTTACTCGGCGGGACAGTCCTGCACGTGGGACAGATTGCCGAAATGAAAACCGGGGAAGGAAAAACCCTGGTAGCGACCTTGCCCGCCTATTTAAACGCTCTGAGTGGAAAAGGGGTGCATATCGTCACCGTGAACGATTACCTGGCTCGCCGGGACGCCGAATGGATGGGGCAAGTGCATCGCTTCCTCGGTTTGAGCGTGGGCCTGATTCAACAAGGCATGAGTCCCACCGAACGCCGAAAAAACTACAACTGCGACATTACCTACTGCACGAACTCCGAACTGGGGTTTGACTACTTGCGCGATAACATGGCAACCTCGATCGCCGATGTGGTGCAACGTCCCTTCAACTACTGCATCATTGACGAGGTAGATTCGGTGTTGATTGACGAAGCGCGCACCCCGTTAATCATTTCCGGTCAGGTAGAAAGACCCACACAGAAGTACAAGCGAGCTACCAAAATCGCCAGCGCACTCACGAAGGAAGAGCATTACGAGGTAGACGAAAAAGCCCGTAATATTATTCTCTCCGATGAAGGTTTTGCCAAAGCTGAGGAGCTCTTGGAAGTCACCGACCTTTACGACCCGGCAGATCCTTGGGCGCACTACGTGTTCAATGCGATTAAAGCCAAGGAATTGTTTATTAAGGACGTGAACTATATCGTCCGCCAGGGTGAAGTGGTGATCGTGGATGAATTCACCGGACGGGTGATGCCGGGACGCCGGTGGAGTGATGGGTTGCACCAAGCGATCGAAGCCAAAGAAGATGTGGACATTCAACCCGAAACCCAAACCTTGGCCACGATTACCTATCAAAACTTTTTCCTGCTTTATCCCAAATTGGCAGGGATGACCGGCACTGCGAAAACCGAAGAAGCTGAGTTCGAGCGGATTTACAATTTGCAAGTGACCGTGGTTCCCACCAACCGTCCCCTGGGGCGCAAAGATCTCTCCGATGTGGTGTACAAAACCGAACAAGGCAAGTGGCACGCGATCGCGCAAGACTGTGCCGAAATGCACCATGCCGGTCGTCCGGTGTTGGTCGGTACCACCAGTGTGGAAAAATCAGAGGTCCTCAGCAATCTGCTGCAAAGCTTGCAAATTCCCCACAACCTGCTCAACGCCAAACCCGAAAATGTGGAGCGAGAATCCGAAATCGTCGCCCAAGCCGGTCGCAAAGGTGCCGTGACGATCGCCACCAACATGGCCGGTCGCGGTACCGACATCATCCTCGGCGGGAACGCCGAATACATGGCCCGGTTGAAAACCCGCGAGTACCTGTTGCCCCGCATCGTCCGTCCCGAAGAAGAAGAAGAGTTGGCAACCGTCAAAGTTGCCGGCACGAACCAGCGCAACAAAGCAGAAGGTTTTGCTGCCGGGAAAAAGGTGAAATCCTGGAAAGCATCCCCGCAAATTTACCCCACCGAACTGTCTCGCGAAACCGAAAAACAGCTCAAAGCGGCGGTGGATTTTGCCGTACAGCACTATGGGGAACGCAGCTTGCCAGAACTGGAGGCAGAAGATAAAATCGCCGTTGCCTCGGAAAAAGCCCCCACCGATGACCCGGTGATTCAAAAACTGCGCGAAGTTTACAACCAGATCCGCGAAGAATACGAAGGGTTTACCCAGCGCGAACATGAAGAAGTGATCTCACGCGGCGGACTGCACGTGATCGGGACCGAACGTCACGAGTCCCGCCGGATTGATAACCAGTTGCGCGGACGGGCCGGACGTCAGGGAGACCCCGGTTCCACGCGGTTTTTCCTCAGCTTACAGGATAATCTGTTGCGAATTTTCGGCGGCGATCGCGTGGCAGGATTGATGAATGCCTTCCACGTGGATGAAGATATGCCCATCGAGTCCGGAATGCTGACTCGCTCCTTGGAAAACGCCCAGAAAAAAGTCGAAACCTACTACTACGACATCCGCAAACAGGTCTTCGAGTACGACGAAGTGATGAACAACCAGCGTCGTGCTATCTATGCCGAACGCCGTCGGGTTCTTGAAGGACTGGACTTGAAAGAACAGGTGATTAAATACGCCGAAAAAACGATGGATGACATCGTGGAAGCCTATGTCAACCCCGACTTGCCCTCGGAAGAATGGCAGCTTGACAGTTTGGTGGAAAAAGTCCAAGAATTTGTCTATCTCCTGTCTGACCTCGAACCCAATCAACTCGAAGATTTATCGATGGAGGAAATTAAAACGTTCCTTCACGAACAAGTGCGGATTGCTTACGATTTGAAAGAATCGCAAGTGGATCGGATTCAACCGGGCCTGATGCGCCAAGCTGAACGATTCTTTATTCTGCAACAAATCGATACCCTGTGGCGCGAACACCTTCAACAAATGGACGCCTTGCGCGAATCCGTGGGGTTACGCAGTTACGGTCAAAAAGATCCGTTGCTCGAATACAAGAGCGAAGGGTACGAACTGTTCCTCGACATGATGACGAATATTCGTCGCAATGTGGTGTACTCTCTGTTCCAATTCCAGCCACAAATGCAATCGGCTTCTCCTGCTGTGGTGGAACAGCGATAGCCTGAATGGGAGAATTGAAAATTAAGAAGTGAGACCAATTTTTCGGCTCGTTCTTGATGTTTAATTCTCTCTCCCATCTCCCCCCATCTCGTTCCCAGCATGAGCTGGGAACGCCCCCACAGAGGCTCTGCCTCCTAATTCTGTGCCAAAATTAATGTGAAAAGCCCCGCAGCCAAAAACGGTGGGGCGTTTGCATTTAAAGCCTCTCTTATGCGGGCTAATTCAATCGTTTCTCAGGGCTGATTATCGAACCTTGGATATCTATAAAACTGCACTTCGGCCAATTATTTTTTCGGGATTGCAACCGGATCCGGAATGGTGGCATCATCAGACGATGCAAACCCTGGGATGGTTAAATCGCTACGGCGATCGCCCCCCAGTGAGTGGGATTTTGTCTCAACTGAGAAACAGCGCTTGTCTCCGGGATTCTCGGTTAGAACAAACCCTTTGGGGGATAAAATTTCCCAATCCTATTGGATTAGCGGCAGGATTTGATAAAAATGGCACCGCCGCCGGGGTTTGGTCCAGTTTGGGATTTGGTTTTGCCGAACTCGGTACTGTCACCTTTCACGCGCAAAGCGGCAACCCTCGCCCGCGAATGTTTCGGTTGCGAGAAGATTTGGCGGCAATTAATCGCATGGGATTTAATAATGACGGGGCGGAAACATTAGCCAAACGCCTAATTTATGCACATGATAAGGGGCAAATGAGCAATGACAAACCTATCATTGGGATTAATTTAGGCAAATCTAAGATAACCCCACTGGAAGAAGCGCCGGCAGATTATTTAGGCAGTTTTCGCCTGTTGAAAGGGTTGGGCGATTATTTTGTGGTGAATGTGTCTTCGCCGAATACACCGGGATTGCGATCGCTGCAAGAAGGGAAACAATTAGGGGCGATTTTAGAGGTTTTGCAAGGGGAGAATCAAGGGAAAAAACCGATTTTGGTGAAGATTGCCCCGGATTTGGAGTGGGAGGCAATTTCAGAGGCGATCGCTGTTGCCAAAACCTATCAACTGGCGGGAATTATTGCCACCAATACCACCATCCGCCGAGATGGATTAAAAACCGAAACAATTGACTTAACCGGCAAACCGATAACGGAAGAAGCGGGGGGATTGAGTGGAATGCCTTTAAAAGAGCGATCGACCGAAATCATCCGGTTTATTCATCAGCAAACCCAAGGACAAATGCCGATAATTGGCACCGGAGGAATTTTCACCGCAGAAGACGCTTGGGAGAAAATTACCGCCGGTGCGAGTTTGCTGGAAATTTACACCGGTTTGATTTACGAAGGTCCCTGGATGGTGCGCCGGATATTAGAAGGGTTGCTGCAGAAGTTAGAAGAAAATGGATTGGGAAGTATTGGCGAAGCAGTTGGAAGAGGGAGTTAAAGATTGGAGGAGAGATAGGCGGATCGCAAGTATGTAGACCAAATAAATTGCACCCTCGCTCTGACTGCAAGCGTTGTTATGCGGTAGATTAGGGTGCAATTTATTAGTAACATACACTGAATGTATTTCAATTCTGCATGACTGAAAAAGCTGAGGTAGGTATGAATTTTTATTTTGGATAAAAACTGCTCATAATATATTTCATCATATCAACTTATCGTACTACCCATGAAATTATAGCTTCGTTCGGCACCGATAAGTTTCCTGCAGAATTGGTCAAAGGTATATAAAATTGAGGCAAAGGTTCTTGCAGTAGGGCGCGAATCGAGAATTTATAGCAGATACAAACTCAGTTTACATCCTACACTGTTTTCCCTGTAAAAGGGGCTTTTGAGAGATTGTACTGTCAATTTTCTCCCTGACTGATTCGGTTTCTGGTCAGTGAAAAAATTAATCTAGATGGAGTTTGTTATGCGGATCGAATAACCCTCAATACCTCCTCATGTTTTTACTCCACATACAACCACCGAAATAAATCGCGCGCCGATAGTTGCCACTCTGTCAATATACTCAACCCGAATAAACTATCATCATTCATCCTTGCCTGTGGGGTTTGATTCGGTTAAAAAATCATCATATTCACCCGCTTTGCAATAAATTCTCCGGGGGAATCGTTCAAGTCGTATTTAGACAACTTGTCTGCTTTAACAGTAAGCGTTTTAGTCAGTTTTTAACCGACTTTAGCTATGAGGCGGGGATTAAAATCCCCGCCCGGTTATCTTTATTGACAATTGTAGAAACTCTGAATGTTTCAAAAATAATGATGATGAGTTCTTCCCGAGTGTTAGATTAATTTTTGCTGAGAACCGAGGCAACCCTGCGTATCGAGACTGATTCAGCCATTTTTATAGGTTTTATTAAGCATTCAGGTGTTTCTCATCTAGCACTCATCTGTTCAGAATTTAATGAGGTTAACCTCAAAGAAAGAGCGGAATAAAGGCGCTCTTTTTGACAAGCGGGGAATAGAAAATCCCCCTATTGATAGTTGCTCTGTTGCAGATAAACACTAGATTTTGGAGATTGACAATGCGGAAACCTGCTTTATGGATCGGCTTATTTCTGAGTAGTGTGGTTGTCACGGTAACGCTAGTGACGGGAACTACAGGCAAAACTTCTGCTACGCCCGATCGCGCGATCGCGCAAACCACTTCCTCCGCCTCGGTACAGGGTAATGTGGGCGGTCCTCTGGCGCAACAACTGCAAGGAAAACCCGTGGTTGTTGATATTTATGCCACCTGGTGTCCCGCCTGTGGCAACATTGCTCCAACCCTGTCTCAATTGCGTCAGGAATATGGCGATCGCATTCACTTTATTAAACTCGATGTCAGCGATCGTTCCCAAACCAGTGAATCAGAAACCCGCGCCAACGAACTAGGACTCGCCAGCTTTTTTGCCGAAAATAAATCCAACACGGGCAGCGTCACCATCATCGATCCCGACACTGGAAATATCTTGGCTCAGTATCGTAACAATCCAGATAAATCTGCTTACACTCGGGTCATCGACTCAGCGCTTAACCCCCAATAATCAATCGCTAAAGGTTGGTTAACTTCCACCCTCTCCTTAACCAACCTTCCCATATTCCCTCTCTTCCATCCGACTTTTTTAATCCCAATAAACCCCTTACTCCTTGACCCTTTGTAAAATTAACCTCCCGATTCCAGGTTATCAAAAAACCATGACTAATTTTGACAAGTCCCATCGTTCGACTAAACTACCTCTGCTTGTAAAATCCCGAAAAAAATGGCTACTTTGGGGAGGATTGCTGCTATTGGGCTTAGTCCTGGCACTGGTCATCAGCGAACCGATTGCTGCACAAATCGAACATATGATAGCGCTTGTAGAAAATCGCTACCAGCAGTGGTTTGTTCGGCAAAACGTTACCAATCCACTGGTATTATTTTCCCTGGCATTTATTGGCGGATTGATTGCGAGTATTTCTCCCTGCATCCTGGCCATGTTACCCATTAACTTAAGCTACATCGGAACTCGCAATATCACCTCTCGGCGCGATGCCTTTATCAAAGCAAGTTTGTTTGTTCTGGGAGCGGTCACTATCTTAAGTTTTTTTGGGTTAACCTCTTCGTTTGCCGGTGCGGTCATGGTTGATTATCGGGGATACATTAATTTGACCGTGGGAGCCATCATTTTTGTCATGGGTTTGGGTCTAATTGGACTGATAAAAATTCCTTTACCCACAGTCAATGTCAATGCTTCTAATTTAGGGCCTTATGGCGTTGGCTTGACCTTTGCTTTGGTCAGTTCTCCCTGCGCTAGTCCGGTTTTATTTGCGGTGCTTGCAGCAGCGGCAGCCACGGGGTCTAAACTGATTGGAACTGTGACGATGATTAGCTATGCATTGGGATATACGATGGTTATTTTCCTTGCCAGTCTGTTGACTGGATTTGCGACCCAAGCCAAAACATTGATGCAGTATTCGGACTGGATTATTCGGATTGGGAGTGTGGCTCTGATTTTAGGAGGCGTTTATTATGTTGTTGAGGGAATTCGCTGGTTTTTATAGGGTTTAGTGTAACTTTTGAATAAATTGGAAAATAGCCTATGTCTGAATTGTTGAATGACATGCTTTATATAAGAGTTGGAGATGAACGTTATTTTTTGCCCGAGATTAGCCTGTAAGACAAAATCCCGCGCAAAACTATGCCTGAAAAGTAGCCTGTGTGGGAGAGCGATCGCTTTCCCCTGCGACTTCTCGATCGCCAGTTTTTTTCTGAAGATTCAAAATCAGGTAAACTGGGAGAAGCGATCGCATCATAATCAAAGCGCGATCGCCCTGGCGATTGTCCTTCTCCAGGTCATCTATAATAGGTATGACTGCATTTTGACCCCCGAATGTTTTGGCGATCGCAACTCCAATGAAACTATTGATACTTCATCCCTGGTTTTTCAACTGGCGTTTTATTCTTCTCCTCCTCGCCGTGAGTGTCCCCCTCATCCCCGTGGCACTCAATTACTACGTTTATTCCGCCACCCAACCCTATCGCTACAGCGATCGCGATCGGGTGACTCCCCAACCGATTGCTATTGTTTTGGGTGCGGGAGTGTGGGAAGATGGCACCCCCACTCCCATGCTTGCCGATCGCATTCAAGCTGCAGTAGATCTCTACAAAAGGGGTCGTGTCCAAAAAATTTTGATGACTGGCGATAACAGCACTCCCCACTACAACGAAGTGGCGGCGATGCAGAACTATGCCGAAAAACGCGGCGTTCCTGTAACAGATATCACCCTTGACTACGCCGGATTCAGCACCTACGAAAGTTGCTATCGCGCCAAAGAAATTTTTGGCATTCAACAGGCAATATTAATCACCCAACGCTATCATTTACCCCGCGCCGTCTACACTTGTCGTCAGATGGGAGTAGATGCTATTGGGCTAGGAACCCCCGATTGGGGAGTCTTTCGCAACGATTCCATGCGATATTATATCCTGCGAGAGATATTAGCGGTAGTCAAAGCATTATGGGAAATTCATATAACCCGCCCCCGCCCGACATTTCTCGGCCCGTTTGAAGGCATTTCGTGAAGCTTTTCGCCTTCAGGAGAGAGATTTTGCGCCAATTATATGGGCTATTTTTTTATCTGGCAAGCAGAAAATCATCTTTTTGAAAAGTTCTCAAACCGCGACAAAGAAATTCTTTAATGGCTGAGACTGTTAGGGCACCCTGATTCAAAAGTTGCACCCCTAGCATTCTCGGTTTGCCGATGTTCTCGAATCAGTCATTGAGGCAATTGGCAACAATTTTGTGGCAAGAGATTTAGGCGATCGCACCCCTTGCACCCCGATTGCGATAGCTTGCCACATCCGCATTGCATTCGATTACCGACAATCGATTCGGCTTTTTTCGGTGGAGAGACCCATTTTACTCTTGCTTTTCGTCAAACAGGCCCATTTTATTCCACAGCAGATTAACCATCATCGCTTTTGCGATGGCATTTAACTCTTCTGTGGTTTCGCTGTCCCCGGAGTTAGGCTGAACCTCCGGTTGGCGTTTTTCGGACGTTTCTTGTTCCCTTTCATCCGGGGTTGGAGTTTCTTCAGGATTCATGTTGCTGTCACCTTCCGTAATGGATTTAGACCTATTCTTACTATATTGCATCCTTTGAAAAGGATTGTCCGCGATCGCTATCTCGGCGATCGTGTGACAATCCTGCGGGGGGATTGCGATCGCGATCGCCTCGGCCATTTTTCTCTCTGATTGCAAAATTATGACATCACGATTGCTGCGGATCTAACTCCACATTTAACTCCCCATTTTCACGAGGAGATTGTATCAGGGTTAACTCTAACTTCCAGTTTTTACCTTGAAGCTGCTTTTTGGAATAGATAAATTCTTTTCCGGTTTCGAGTTGAACGATATAAGAACTTAATTCGGGCAGGTTTTTGACTTCTAGGGGAAAATTGCAGGTCATTATTGAAAAATCCCGTTGCAGCGGTTCGGGCTCTCCTTTTCCTAAATTTCCCCGGGCGATAACTTGGCGATCGCGATTTTTGACCAACACTTCCATCCCCTCCTTAATCTCGCGATCGGCACTTTTTTGACAAGGATTCTCATCTTCCGTAGAAAGCAACTCCACAGTTCCCGTCAACCTGTAATACCGGGGTTCTGGTAATTCTCTCGAATTCAAAACTTTTGGAGGACCGGGTGTAGAAATCGGAATGAAACCTCCTAACAAGCCCCCCACGGCAAAAACAATTACCGTGCGAAATAACGTTAATTTTTTAACCCCTTTCATCAACTGTTTCAAAACCATTTGATTGTTGTCATACCTCTCACGCTTTATTTATATAATGCCCTAAATCTATTTTTTTGTCTTCTTTCTGGAGAGGTATTTTATTTGTCCCTCTTTGGTAAGGTATGATTGCAGGCTGAGGTTGCTAATTTGACTAAAACACTTGCCAATTATTGTGTATTGTAGTTTCAAATAATAGGTACCAAGCCGCCGATGAAGAGGAGTAACTCTGCTAAACACTATTCGTCAGTAATTGTTGTTCTATTATTTTTCTATCTGGTTACCTACAATTTAAATCGGAAAAATCGGAATATTTCAAATAACTATTGGCCGTATTTTGTTGTTGAATTAATAGCTTTTGTCAAAGTGGCAATAACGCAAGCTGGGATAGAAGTCTGTTATTGGGCCAAAAACAGATAGTCGGAGGAGCAAGGGAACAAAATCAAGGGGTGGCGATCGCAACTGCACAGTCAGATAACCAAAGTTTGGGCTTTCCGTCACTCGAAAGCCTTGCAAAATGGGGCACTACAGGAGAAGGAATCGCCGAAACAATCAGCTCATCACAACCCAACAGGTAAATGAAAAGCAACCTAAGCTACAAAACGCGAATTCTGCACTTTCCGGTTCAGGCAAATTCACAGTTGTAGAGTTGTAAAAAGCGCTTTTCAGACATCCAAAACAGCGGAAAAGAAAGATGAATGTATTAGAGCTTACCTTAAAAAACTTGCTTCAAACGCCTACAGCGGAACGTTCTGCAAAACAAAGCAACAGCACCCGCAATACTGTTAGGCTGCATAGTTCTCAGAACCGCAAATTTGACCTATTGCGTCCCCTAAAGCAGCGGCTCGATCGCATCCAAGTCGGAAATCCAAAATCGGCAAGGTTACTGTGTAAACTGATTCCAGCACAGTGTCCGTTTGCGCGAGAAATTAAACTATTCGGAAAAGTTTGGTTTCGCATTCCGCCCCTGTGCAAGATAAACCCGTTATACGAACAGTTGATGAGTCTTCGCTTCCGGGCATTATGTTATTTGGTAGAAGAATGCGGTGAGGAATCATCAGCCTATGGTTGAATTGGATATCTCAACTGGCGGTATTTGTTATCCTCACCGCGCTTTTTTAACGCTGGCGGAGCGATCGCTTTTTCAACCCTTGCAACCGTTGGCGCAGGTGCTCGATATTGGGTTCTTGACGACCATAACGCCAACGAATATAAGCCTGGGAAATTTCTTCGATCGCCCCCACATCCAGATTCGTTTGGTGTCGGCGCAACTCCCGCGCGTACTCAAACGGCGTTTGTGCTGGATGCTTGCGATATCCCTGACGCTTTAAAGTATCCAGAGTTTGACGATAAAGCCGTTCCATCGGCGGCATTTTTCCCAGGAAACGACCATAGCGCCACTGCACGAATCCATTCCAAGCCAACCAACCGAGAAATCCGATACTGGTCACTAAAATCAAGCCGGCAAACAGACCCACCCAACCCCGGGTAAACAGGCGAAAAAGCCAAGCAATACTGCCAAGCACCCAGGTGCCCAGAGCGGAAAAAATTCCTTCGAGCAGACCGGTTACTGGAGAGGGCAACCAACCCGCCACCCAGTTCCAAAACTGCCGCAAAACGCCAAACCGTCGAGATTCTTCAATTGACGGAGGAATGAGGTCGTGACCGGGAATGGGGTCAAAGGCAAACCAACCGAACTCAGGAAAATAGACCTCAGTCATCGCATAAGCATCGGTATTTTGAACCACATAAAGACCGGTAAAGGGATTAAAGTCTCCCGGAGCAAAACCGACCACCAGACGCGCTGGAATACCAATAGAACGCAGCATGATGGTATAAACCGTGGAGAAGTGATCCGGGTAGCCTCCTTGCACCTCGAAGAGAAACTGGAGGACCAAATCTTCATCAGGATCCAAAAAAGGCAAACCGAAGGGGTCTGAGGGGATGGTGTAGTTTTGTTTGAGGTATTGGGCGAGATAAAGGGATTTTTCGTAAACCGAAGTGAGGGGTTTGGGGGAGGTTTGTAAGATTTCTTCAGTGCGTTGGCGGACGCGATCGGAGATTGCCGGTGGAACTTGGAGATAGTATTTGCGAGTTTGGTCAGAATAGTCCGTGGGCGCTTGACCTAAAGCGGTGCGATCGCGGTAGGGGACTTCAGAAATCACCGTATAAGTCAGACCTTCAATTAACCCCAGGGGCGATCGCAGACTGCCCTCCGGATCCACCGCGATTTGTTCCGTGGGAAAATAAAGAATCTTCGGATCGGCAAGTGCGGGAATAATATTCGGCAAATCGGAAACCGCCGTGTAACTTTGAACCACATCTCGATGCGGGACTCGGGGTTTCTCGTTAGGAATCACGAATTGGTAAGTCCAGCTTGGGCGATCGAGAGTTTCGGCATCTTCATTGCGAGAGATTTCCCAACCTTTACCCGTGTAGCGGTCAAATGCCAGCACTCGCCAAAAACCGGGAGCCTGCGATCGCACCCGCATCACCACCTGGGGCGTCATTTCGCCGCGCAGGTTTTGATTGATGCGGGTGTTAAAACCGTAGTAAAATGTGTCGTCGAGTTCGCCGGCAGCGTCATCGGAAGAACCCTCCCCCGTGCCGGTGCCTTCGCCGTCCCCGTTACTATAACCCGGGTTGACAATACTGCGACCGTCAAATTCCCCCTCGAATTCGATGCCAGAACTCACCGGAAACGTTTGGAGTTGGTAGCTCGGAAAGCGAGGCAGGAGGGCAAAAATCCCCAGTCCCAAAGAGACGATCGCCGCGAAAAGGATAGCGTAAAATTTGAGCGCCGAGACGTTGAGTTGACGGCGTTTGCGTTTGGTTTTTCCACGGGGCGAGGGAGTCAGGCCCAAGCGAGAGCGATAATCTAAGACAAGAGTTGGCAGGGCGATCGCTAAAAATACCAGCAAAAAAGGGGCGAAGGCTAACGTTTGGCTAACCGTTCCGGCGACCCCTAACAGAATCAAGGCGATCGCCATCGAATATCCCAAGTCTTGTCGGCGCGGTAGGTCAAAGCTATGGAGAACTTGAAGTTGAATTAATAATTCCGCCAAAACCACCCGGGTGTCGTTGAGTTCTTCCACCAAGCGCCCGAAGAACGCCGCCAACGCCACCAGCATTCCGATGGCGAGCAGGAACTTGACCGCAATATTGCGATTGCGCCGTCGATACCAGCTCCAAGTTGCACCGAGAATGCTCGCCGGAACCGCCCACAGACTCATAGAAGTTCCTGCTGCCACATCAGTCGCCACAATTCCCACCAGAACCAGTGATTGCACCAGAACGCGGAGGGAAAGAGAGTCCTCCACCACGGGAGTTGGCAAGGTTTTAAGCTGCTGCCATAGACGACCGACTAAGGGGAGGTTTTGCAGATGCTGAGTCCCTGAAAAGTTAAACATAAATCGTGGAAGGAAATGTAGGGGTAGGAAGAAGGGGAATTTTCTTCCTACTTTAAGGGAAGGTTCGGCGTTTTTGCATTTATCTTTGGGTGTCAGTGGTGGGAAAAACGACAAAGGTAAGGGAGTTATTGTCGTGATTGTGGAAGCGAACTTCTAACAGATAAGTTTGGTTAGGTTGCGCGTCGTTGAGTTCCACACTCAAGACCCCAGAATGCGGGCGTTGGGCAGTGGTTTGAGTTTCTCCATGATGCAGGTGCAAACTGCCGGCACAAGGCAATTGAGCCTGAACCTTGAGAGAGGCTCCAGACTCGGTGGAGGAAGAAGCCTCCGGATCCCGGTGGAGATATTGAACTTGAATGCTCAGCATCCCCGCACTGGTCAGCCATTGTCGTTCCACCGGATGCCCACAAGCCCGAACCGTCATGCTCAGGGTGCCCATAATTTCTCGCGCCGCCAGCAAACACAGGACCATTTGTTGATCGGATGTAGCCGCTTCGTAGGTGGCGGGAAATTCACCAGCGGTTTTGGAGACTGGATTGGTGGTGGAAGAGTTCGAGCCTCGGGTGGGAGACATTTGCATGACCAATCCCGCCAGGTGGTTTAGGGTGGTAAAGCGATCGGGGAATAATTCTTCCACCGCTCGGACTAATTTGGCACCTTCGCGCACGGAGGATTGAACGAGGGTCTGAGAGCGAGCGAGGATTTGAGCCAAAACTTTTTCCGGCAGGGAAATTGGCAGGCTCAAGGCGGGTAATTGAGCGCTCCACACCATAGCGGGAACTTCTTGCGCGAGAGAAAAGTCAATGTTCTCAGGTTCGTAATCCAGTATCTCGGTTTCCCAGGGGAATAGGGGCGGAGATGAAAGGATTTCAGCTTGGAGTCGGCGCTTCACGAGTGCATAAAAACGGTCTTGCACGGCAGGTATCTCTCCTGGTTTAGTTGGTGGATCTCCTCCGAAACTCGATTCATTGAGGTTTGCAAATCCGGCCTCCGAGTCACCCGCTGTCCCGGGTGGGGGGTCGATCGCTTGCGAATCGAGGGGATGTAAGTCGTCGGTTTCGTCCTGGGCGACGAAATTTTCATTTTCCCCCGGAGGTGTTTCGGGACTTGCCAGCTCCCCAGTGGGTGGCCGATCGCTGGCGATCGGCTTTTGCAAGAGCCAAGCGAGTAGATGTTGCTCGATCGCTTCTGAGGAAGCAAGGTATTTGAAAACTTGCTCGTCCCTAGTCATGTGTTAACCCCCTATTCATCTGTAGATGCACTTTTTCCGGAATCCCGAGCGTTGCGAAGACCCCAGGCTGCTTCTAGCAGTTTAAACCACCGTTTTTGCAGTTGATTGACGGTACAACCGAGTTTTTGGGCGATTTCTGGATCGGGTACTTTTTTTTGCTTGAGCTCGAGTAGTTGCAACTGCTCCGGACCGATTTTGGTTTGAAAGTCTTTCCATTGGCTTGGGCTAAGACCCAAGTTGCGCTCTAAATCCGCTTCTAACCATTGATGCACCAGTTCCCAGCGATGGGAGAGGGCAAAGCGAATCAAATGGTATTTAAAGCGCTGTTGTAAGTAATCTCGCTGACGAGGCGTCAGACCGAGAATTTCTTCGATTTCGCTGGTGGGTAAATCTTGCAAGCGCAAGGTAAAGTAGTCGGCACAGTCTTGTTGACCCCGCTCTTGCAGGTAACTCATTAATTCTTTGACTACAGTTTCGCGCAGGGAATCCTCCGCCGGTTCCGAGTCGAGATCCACCATTGCCTCTCGCACCTGCTGCACCGAGGAGTCATTCCAGGTTTTGTCCGACTCCACCCCCGCTCCTTCTGCCGCTTGTTCCATATCTACAGTGGTTTCCGGCGGTTGCTGTTGGGCGCAGGTCTGCGATCGCAAGATGATGAGCTGCTGAGAGCGCCCCCCAGGCAAGGGAATGCGTCGCTTTCCATATCTTTCGGTAAAGGCCATGTATTCGGCCAGTTCTAACAGGGTTGACGGTGAAAATGTTGGATCGAGTTGTGCTTCTCGTCGAAAAGCATTCAAGGATTCGAGGTAAAATCCCTGCAAAAAATCTTCAATCAGGCTTAATCTTGCTTGATAGCTCGATTGGATTTGGGGAGGAGTTATGTAACGATAAACAATCGCACTCAGGGTACTGTGCAATTCCACTCTTCCGGCTCTTGCTCCTAGCTTGTAGTAGTTGAGACATTGCTGTAGGCGATGTCTCGCCAGGATCTCCATCCAAGTTTGCTCCTCTCCAGAGGCTTGAATGCGCTTGCTTTCTTGGCAAATCCGGGTTACTTCTGCGGCTATGCGGGCGGCTACCTCCCGGCAGTTTTGTTCAGAAGCACGAGTGGACTGCTGGAGTTGTGTCAATAAAAATTCTAATATTTCTTCCACGCGCCCGTCGATTTTTGCCATCATGGTTTGTAACTATCAACAACCCTAGCTTTGACTAGAGATTCCAACAGCTAAACTTGAAGAGACGATCTAAAGTTGCAACAGTGTCAACATGGATTTAGACCAACAAGTTCGGCTGTTAATTGACAATGCACCCCAAGATGGACAAACTCCGGGAATTATAAAGGCGATCGCGCCAGCGCTCGAGCAGATCGCTGTTCAGTTGCGCCATTCCCAGTATTACATCCTGCAAACCCTCAACCAGCGTTGGGTAGTGACTACGTTAAGCAATCGCGCCCAACCTGATATTGAAAAAAAGGTGATTTATGCGTTTCCTTCGTTAGAGGACGCTAAAAACAGTGCTTATGCTCCCAAAGCGTCTCAAGCGATCGCTCTGCCCGTGCCAGTGATTCACATTTTGTTTCAGATGGTCACGATTGATACTGTGGATAGTGTGGTTTTCTTTGAGACCCCCGGGGAACTGACTAGCGGCACGGAAGTCCCTCGTCAAGACATTCAACATCCGATCCGGCTTCAGCTACAGAAGTACCTACAGCATTCACCGAAGCGTCCCAAATCGAGCCAGCTTCCGCCAGACATTGCCTGAGATAGAAGCCGCAACGCATCCGGGGATCTACAGCATCGCCAGTGATTTTCTGGCGATGTCTGGCGATCGCCCGGGGCGTGCGCGTTCCAGCAGAGCTTTCCTCTTGCTGAACCCTCATTGCTAATACAGACGGCTCAGGACGTAATCAGCCAACTTCACCAACGCTTCAGAACATTCCGATGGCTCTAGGCAATTTAGATGTTTCACCGCCACTTCGGCATGATGAGCCGCCAGTTCTCGCGATCGTGAAATCCCGTTTGACTCTTTAATCAGGGTCATCGCCTTTTCCAAGTCGTCTGCTTCAGCAAACTCGCGCTCGATCAAGACTTCCAAATAAGGTTTTTCTTCCAGGGCAAATAACACCGGGGCTGTCAGATTCCCACTTTGGAGATCCGAACCCGCGTTTTTGCCTAAGCTTTCCGTCGAACCGGTGAAGTCCAAGATATCGTCCACAATTTGGAAGGCCAGACCAATATGACGGCCATATTGATAAAAGTCCTCGGCCATTTCCGCTGTTACCTCACTTAATATACCAGCGGCTTTCGCACTGTTGGCAATTAAGGAGGCAGTTTTATAATAGCTTTTTTCTAGGTATGCTTCAATTGACAAATGGCTGTCAAATCGATTCAGTCCTTGTTGAATTTCCCCTTCCGCGAGATCCATAATTACTTCTGAAAGAAGTTTGACAACTTCCAAGTTATCTAAATTCGCTAGGTACCAGGAAGACTGGGCAAACAGAAAATCTCCTGCCAACACCGCCACGCGGTTGCCAAATCGGCTGTGAACCGTAGGCACCCCTCGGCGAACTTCAGATTCGTCCACCACATCGTCATGCACCAAGCTGGCGGTGTGGATCATTTCGGTGATGGCCGCTAACCGCCGATGCCGGGGGGTCAGTTGTCGATCGGGTATCGTCGCTCTCGAGAGCAACAGGACAATTGCTGGCCTCACCCGTTTTCCCCTAGCGCCGAAGAGGTACTCCGCCGCAGCGAATAATATGGGGTGACGGGCCCCAACAAGCTTTTTCAGATTCTCGGTCAACAAACGCAGGTCTGCTTCAACCGGGGAAAATAGGGAGGTGGTTGAGGTCATGGATAGGCCGACTCAGGCGTCAAGTTACGAAATTTTACATACATTCTAAGCGAAGCCTCTGGCAATCCGAAAGTTTTATGACAAAAAACTCCTCAAATCTCATCCAGCAGCTTGCTGCGTCAATTGTAGAGAATTGTTAAGCAATTTGGCAAAACCCGTTCCAATTCAGCCATCTTGTGTTATCCTAAATCGTAATAATTGAAACATTTCCATACATAAAGCGCCACAACGGCTGTAGGTCTTGCTGACTTCCGTTGTGAATGTCTGTTGTAGCGGAGTACGCACTGGGGGCAATATCCCAGCTACAGGTAGCCTTCCTAATTTGGGTCTCCTTTTAGGAGAGGCTATAGCTCGAACCACGGAAATCCCAGATTCGGTTACGATTTGTAACTGAGGGGTGCTGTGGATTTGGCAAAAACTTTAGGGGAATTCCCTAATTGTATTGGTTCCCGACCTGCTCTTAGCTGGAGGAACCCAATCTGTTCGCAGACCTCAAGAAAACCCAGAGCGGGTTACGCCGAGCGGGTTCCGCCCAGGAGTACCCGATACTGGAGCAGGAAAAGGTCTCGCCTCCACGGCATGATTCTAATTGTTTTGTTCGCTCCTGAGCTGTTTTGGAAGGAGGACGCAGGCATCAAGCTGCAGTCATCTCGCGAAGGTAGGTTGCGGCGATCGAGACTGCGAGTCTGGCTCCAAAGCGCGGGGGCAAGGGCGAGATATCGCCCCGAGGGAGGCGCGGCTCGCGATGTTCCGAGCTTGGCCTGTGGTGGGTCAGCATTCTTGCGGTCAGTTTCCTGCCTGAGAATGCTGAGCCAAAGATTTCTCATAAACATTTAAGTTCAAGACCTCCTCGCTTACCTCATCTGGCCGTACTATGACTTACCACGATATGCCTTTGATTATTCCGATTCTGGCAACCGGTTATTTGTTAGCAATTTATCTGCTATTGAGCTTAGTAGGACGACACGCGAGAGGATCGAGTTCGCGTCCCTAGCCCAATTTAGGCACATTCCCGATCTCAGCGATCGGGTCAACAGCCGCAGCAGAACCCTCTGTGGTCAACAAACTACTCGATCGCAGAATCGAAAAAGTCAACCCGCAGCAAAATCGCGCTGCGGGTTGACTTCCATTCGATCCGCCAAACCCACTGCTACTCCAAAGGTTTAAGCGGTAAAGGCTCGCTTTCTGGCTGAGGTAAGCAAACTTTTTCCACCGTGGGAGTACAACCGAGCCACTGCACCGCACGTTGGCCAAACTCTTCCGGACAACCGCTCACCCCAAATCGAGTTGGCAGGGCAGCACCAGTATCGCGCAATCCCAAAGCTTCGAGTTCTCGAGCCGCAGCTTGCACCACCCATACAGCCGGATCCACCAATTGCACCGACCTCGGCAAAATGGACTTGAGTACGCGGGCCAAAAGCGGATAGTGAGTACAGCCGTAAATCAAGGTATCAATTTGCTGCTCCTGTAGGGGCGCAAGATATTCCCGCGCCACTTCCATCGTGTAAGAATCGTGAATTCGATTGCGCTCGATTAACGGCACAAATTCCGGACACCCCACTTGCCAAACCCGACACTGAGGATTCATTTCCTGAATCGCTCGCCGATACGCATTACTTGCGGCGGTAGCTGGAGTTGCAATCACGCCAATTCTGCGACCTTGCCGGACAGCCGCCCGCGCTCCCGGTAAAATCAGCCCCAAAATTGGCACATCAAATTCCGATTGTACGGTTTCGAGTGCCAAAGCCGAACTGGTATTGCACGCCATAATCACCATTTTCACCCCCTGTGACTCCATCCAGCAGAGAATCTCGCGCACGAATTGCACGATTTCTGCCGGCTGGCGGTTGCCATAAGGGAGGCGAGCCGTATCGGCAAAATAAAGAATCGACTCGGAAGGTAATTGTCGGTAAAGTTCTCGTAAAACCGTCAGTCCCCCCACCCCACTGTCAAAAATTCCAATTCTAGCTTTTTGGATATTTCCCCCAAAGGGTTTGCGAGGGCGGGGTTGTGAAGACGCACCTACTGGCGTCTCTGGGAAAAGTGGGTCGGGAGAGCGAGACGAGGATGGCGAAAAGCTGGTTGCGTCGGCATCTCGAGAGGCACTGGAGACAGGATCGATAAAGTTAGACACGAGGCTAGAGATAGAGTTGAGTTTGATGCAGAGTTCAGGTCTAAAGGCGAGTTTGGTGCAACGGACGAAAACTGTTCGTTCGATGAAGTCAACCCGCTGCTGTCTAAGCACTCGGTCGGTCCGAGGGACTAACCGGTTGCAGACCCACGCAGAAATTAACGATTCTGAAGGTACTGTAGGATACCGCGAGCGATCGCCTCAGCCAATTGGTTTTGATGGGCCACAGTTGCCAATCGCGGTGCATCCTCCGCACCAGTGACAAAACCGACTTCTACCAAAACCGCCGGCATGGAGGTGTGCCGCAACACATAAAATCTAGCTCGGCGCACGCCGCGATCGCGCGATCCGCTCATCTGTAGCACACTGTTGTGAATCGTCCGCGCCAGACCATTCCCCGTAGCATAATAATAGGTCTCGATGCCATTCACATCAGGACGACTCATATCGATCGCATTGGCGTGAACGCTAACAAACAGATCCGCATTCACCCGATTAGCAAGCTGGACCCGAGGAGCCAAATCGATTTCGCGATCGTCGCTACGAGTTAAAATCGCTTGCACCCCATTTTGCTCTAAAATTGCCGCCACCCGTTCCGAGATCGGCAGCACGATATCCTTTTCTTGAATTCCGCCAATCCCAATTGCACCCGGATCGCGACCGCCATGTCCGGCGTCGATCGCCACCACCACGCGGGCATTGCGAGGCAGACGCATCGAATTCGGCCTTGGATTGCGCTGGGGTGGAGCCACCGAACCCGTTCCCCTAGAACTCGAAGCAGAAGTTTGACGCGGCCCGTCCAACGCCACGGAGAGCACTTCCGGACTCGGCTGAGTGAGTTGACCAATTCGCACCCCAGCCGATGGCTGCACTAAAATTGCCACAGTTTCCCGGTCTTCTTGTTCCAGGCGAACCCACAAAAAAGATCGGTTTCCGGTAGGTTTTGGCGGTCTAACCCCGTTGGAGAGACGTGCCGATGGAATCGAGATTTTATAAGCTCCTGAAGCGCGATCCCATCCGCTGGTGTAGGTAAACGGGCTATCGGATCTCACCAAAATTTGCGAACCATCTCTTTGAAGTTCGACCCCCTCAATTTCCACCAGGCGATCGCTCCTCGACCTGGACCTAGATGCTACATTTCCGGGAGTTCCCGACCCGCTAGCATTCGGCAAGAGCACCACGCCCCCAAAACTGCTCCCTGTCGCCAACCACTCCGAGTCGCGATCGCTGAGCAGAAACGTCAGGCGCACCACTGGCGGCGAGGACTCTACCTGCCTAACATTCAGACGCGCCACCCCATGCTGATTGTAAAGCTGGTCTCTCCATCGCATATCCGACGAAATGGTAGCTCCTTGTAAATCTACATACAAAGCCCCTTCGTCATTATTGCGCTGGACTTCAATTTGTGGCTCTCCCCCCTGCGTCCGGATAAAAAAGCCATCCGGCGTCACCTGAACATTCTCCAGTTGAATGCCTCCCGCCGCGATCGCCATCTCGTCCCGGGATGCTTCTCCATACAGCCGTTCTGGTTCGGAGGCCCGACTCGATACTGCACCTCGCCGTTGCGGAGTGGGGACTTCCACGGTCCACTGATTGGCCGTTATGCCTCTAAATTTCACCTCTCCCGGGTCTAACGTGTAACCCGGGCTGAGTTCAATCACCAACCGAGCCGTGTCAGATTCAAACTGACCCACCCGAATGGATTGAAATCCCTCCTTCACAATCGGCTGAGTCACCGTAGGACGTCCGAGGGTGGTTCCGGGTAAATCAATCACCAACCGAGTGGGATTGGCAATTAATTGCGCCTTCGGTTGCACCCCCCCTTCTGTCGTAAAGTGAAGTCGGTTTTGACTGGTATCAAAACGCCAAAACTCCAGTTGTGCTGCTTGAGACGGACTTGCTAGCAGCAAGACACTGATTGCGGAAGGTAGTAGCCAAGAAAATACTTGCGGTTTCACCCAATTTCTCCTGTGGAGCCGTTGTTTAGACAAATAACACAGCCGTAGAGGTTTGCCTGGTTGCTCGTGACGCTCGCGCAAGCGTCTGAGTTGGGCCTCTAACGATATCTGAACTTCAATGGATTAACATAATATTTAAAGCTGGTTTGAAAGATAGCATGTTGCGAGCCTGGATGGGACGAAGGACGTGGGACAGTTTCCCAAATTAACGTATCGTTCATCGGGTTTGTCTTATCGCGATCGTGCAATCGACCCAGAGGGGATAAAACGCTCTTGCCCTACCAAGCCCGTTTAGACGAAGACCAAGGCTTGATGACAAGCTGTGTTAGTTTAATCGATTCATCCTTGATTTGCCAATCATTTTTCACTGCCTTCACCTTCTTTTCCGGATGGGACACTCCTACCTTGCTCGGGAGGGGTGCCCGATAAGCGCCACCAAAATTCCGTGGCTTCGATGCCCCAACAACTATTCTTCCCATCTGAATGGTTTTCTTAGGGTGTGGACTGAGAAAACCCAACCACTCGGGGGAGGAAAATCACAGGGATTGCTCAGGCGCTGCATCGATTCAGGTTCAGCCTCGGTGAATGAAGGGGATAATTTTCCGAGTGGCGATCGCCCCTTCCCATCCCGAGCCCCACCCTGGAAAGCCCGCAAGTTTCACCCCGCCGTTTCCCCATCGGTCTGTGGAATAAAATACAAAACTATAACATCTGCTGTTGATATTGCCATCGTTGTGTCAAACTCACAGGAATGGAAGTTTCCCAAGTTTTTCAACCCTATCAGATAGTTTGCCTCGAACATCTTGGTCGCTACCTGTATGCAGAAGTGATTCAAATCGTAGAAAATCGCGGAATGCTTTGGATCCGCCCTCTTATGTTGGCAGTTTGGCCGAGTGACACCCGAGACCCCTTTCAGGAATCGCCGCGATCGCTTTACGATCTGCGCGAGGGTGCCGATCTGGTGTGGCCGATTCATTTATTTCGACTGGCGGTGGATACGGAGGTGATTTCCCTGTTCGCGCAGCTTGAGAATTCTGCCTCCCCTGCGCCGGAAACCGCAAAAATGAACCATCAGCAACTTAGAGGCTTCGTACAGCAGGTTTGGCACGCCTATCCCCATGTGTTTCAGAAAATTGGCAATGGAGTGCCTACAGAGCAAGGAGACCCACAAGCCGATTGAGAGGGAATTCCTACAGGAGTTAAGCGTAATGAATCCCCGCATGTTTCATGCGCTCGATCGCTTCGGTGATGCGCGCTTCGGGGAGGGTGAGGGCGATGCGAACGAAGCCTTCCCCGAAGACTCCGTACCCATTCCCAGGAGGGACGATAATCCCACAGTTTTCTAGAAGTAAGGTGGTAAATTCTGTAGAAGAATACCCTTGCGGAACGGGTGTCCACACGTAAAGGGTGGCTTTGGGCGGTTGCACGGGCCACCCGAGCGATTGTAGTCCGGCAATCAGGAGGTCTCGACGTTGGTGATAAACCGAGCGGATGGCGTGGAGTTCTGCTTTTGGGGTCAAAAAACCAGCGATCGCCGCTTGTTGAATGGCCTTAAACACCCCGGAGTCTACATTAGATTTCACCTGCGCCAGGGCTTGAATTGCACTTGCATTCCCCACCACAAAACCCACCCGCCAGCCTGCCATGTTAAAAGATTTAGACAAACTGTGAAATTCGATGGCCACATCTATCGCCCCCTTGACTTGCAGCACGCTTGGAGGCTGATATCCATCAAACGCGATTTCCGAGTAGGCACAATCGTGGCATAGCAAAATATCGTATTCTCGGCAAAATGCCACCAATCTTCCAAAAAACTGCAAATTGGCTACAGCGCTGGTGGGATTGTTGGGGTAATTAATCCATAGCAGTTTTGCTTTTCTGGCAACGGCTTCGGGAATGGCGTTTAAATCCGGCAAGAAGTCATTGTCCGGTTTCAGTGGCATGATGTAGGGTTCGCCACCGGCAAATAAGGTTCCCGTTCGGTAGACCGGATATCCCGGATCGGGAATCAGGGTGTAGTCGTCAGGATCCACAAATGCTAAAAACGTATTGTGGATGGCTTCTTTCGAGCCAATCGAAGCAACGACCTGGGTTTGCGGGTTGAGTCCCGTTACGCCAAATCGGTGTTCCATCCACTGCACCACTGCTTCTCGGAAGTCGTTCGTGCCTCGGTAAGGGGGGTAGTTATGGGTGGCTGGATTGTCAATGGCTTCATGCATTGCCTGGAGAATGCGATCGGGAGTCGGTTTGTCCGGGTCTCCCACACCCAAATTGATAATATCAATCCCCTGAGATAATAATTCCTTTCGTTTGCGGTCAATCTCGGCAAATAAATAAGGGGGGATTTTCTTTAAACGGTTGGCAAACTCCATGACGACTAGACAATCAGCTCCTGCTAAGGGTAGAAAACCATTAGACAGTTTACCTTACCCTTGGGGCGGCTCAACAGTGTTTTTCTAGACTGTGGGGGGTTGAGGCTCGAGTCGCTGCTGACGGGTTGTCGGGTGGATGAGGTGGAACCCGAGCAAGGTTGAAGCAATGCACCCTAAAATTTTGCCCCAGAGGATGTAACCACTGGTGCCGATTTGCTGGTGCTGAGCTGCGATCGCAGCTTTGTAGGGGTTATCGGCTGGCTACGAGCTGAATGCGTCCTGCATCCATCTCTGCCATCAATAACTCTAGGGCTTCATAATCCACATCATCGATATATCCTAGCCTGGTTAACTCGGAGTTAATCCCATTTTCAATATCGGGAGTTAATTGCTTGATATAGAGGGCTTTTTCTACCAGTTGACGAATCATAATAACCTCCGATACGTTTGGAAACCCCCGTGCTTTAGCCGGGGGAGGAAAAACGAACGTGCGGCTTTAGCCGCCGTC
>NZ_JAJENT010000857.1:0-7904 GCF_035615515.1 Phormidium sp. CCY1219 | reverse complement strand
ATAAATAACCATTGCGCTAATAGGCATGTTTTTCCATATCTGAGAGTTGGACTAGGGATAAATAACCATTGCGCTATCTGAGAGTTGGACTAAGGATAAATAACTATTCCGCTCATCGGTATAGTTTTTTTTCATATCTGAGAGTTGGACTAAGGATAAATAACCATTGTGCTAATTGGTCTGTTTTTTTCCATATCTGAGAGTTGGACTAAGGATAAATAACTATTCCGCTCATCGGGACAGTTTTTTTCCACCAAGCGATCGCGTGGTGGTGAAATATAGCAGGTCTGTTGCTTGATGCGATCCGCAGCCGAATAGCCTCAACCGCGCTTGCACCTTTGAGGTAAAAAATTCGTTACCTCACCCATATGAGAACTGCGTTTAATTTAACGGTGGATGAAGCCCAACATTTATTTGTCAATGTCCGGGAAATCGCATCCAGCGACTACCTAAAAAGGACATTAACCGAGTATCTCCCCCTTGCCAATGCCATCAATATGGAAAAGGCTCGTTCCGAACTTCTAATCGCGCCAATTTTACTCGAAGTCCGCCGGATTTTTAACGGAGAAATTGGCTTTTTTTCCGGGACGGAATTTGAAGTCGATCCGGAATTAGGACTGAACGGGTTTTGCGACTATATCCTCACCGCTTCCAGAGAACTGTACGAAATCCGCAGTCCCGTAGTTACTTTAGTCGAAGCGAAAAACGAAAATATCAAAAGCGGTTTAGGTCAATGTATTGCGGAAATGATTGCGGCCCAGCGCTTCAACCAGCGAGACGCTTTGGAATTATCGACGATTTACGGTGCGGTAACAACCGGGGCAATTTGGAAATTCCTAAAGCTGCTCGGTCAAACTGCATTTATCGACCTCGACGACTATTATATCACCAGTTATGAGAAAATTATCGGCATCCTCTGTCAGCCTTTTTTATCCCATTCAGCGTCTATCTAATCCCCGATGCATTCTTCTAGAAATTCTTCGCGATCGCACCCATATTTCACCGCTTTTCTCTCTTCCGGTCGGGCAAAATTCGGCAACTGATGCGGTTCAAACCCAAACTTTCTTTCAAACTTTAACCCCACTTTTTCCATCACGCGAATTGAGGGTTTGTTCGCCACTAATGCCCAGGCGACGATGCGCTTTACGCCCCATTCTCCAAACCCTTTCTTCATTAGCATTCGCGACCCTTCGGTAGCGTATCCTTTCCCCCAACTTGCTTGACGCAAACGATACCCCAACGCCATTTCCTCTGAAGTGACGAGATTTAATTCTACCGCAAAGTTACTATCGGTGGCGGGCATTAAATGAAACCACCCGATAAAGTCGCCACTGGATTTTTCCACCGTTGCCCAAATTCCATAATGTTCGTAGTAATCGTAGAATTTTAATAGCTTGGGTAAGAAATTCTCTTGAATATAGGATAACTCTACCGGATGTCCGCCATTGATATATCGCATGACTTCCGGATCCTGGTCGAGTTCATATAATAAATGGCTATCCTCTCGGGTGAAGTAGCGCAAAATCAGTCGTTCGGTTTCGAGAAAAATCCGCATGGCCGATGTGGTAAAAAATTCGAGTGATTGAGATTTCCTGACCCTGGGACGCTGAAACGCAAAAAGGCGCGATCTCCAGTTACCCCACCCCTCTCCCTGCCTAAATTTTCCCTATATATATGGCCGCACCTTTTCCCATGATAAAATCATACCAAAACCTGGCAGAATTGTCAACAATAAAAGCAGAAATTTTTTCTAAAAAAGGTGAAATTCCTAGACAACAACAAACCGCTTGCTTCTCGGGTCTCGGTTCAGTAGCGCAGAGGTTTTGGTACAGGTGTTCTCTCCTCGTCAACCGGATGAAGTGGGGAGGTGGCCACAGGCCACCCTACGGACGCCTGCAAGTTATTTTGCTGCACGGAGAGTTAGGTATTTTACGCCTAACTCATGTCGGGGAACACCTCTTGCAAGACGGGATGAATGAGCTGGTGTTGGTGTACATTCAACCCTTTAGCCAACCGGCCATCTTTTTCTAACGCTTTAACGCCAGAGTTAGCCAATTCCACCACATAAGGTAACGTGCTATTATTGAGTGCTTGCGTGGCCGTCCAAGGCACAGCTCCTGGCATATTAGGCACGCCATAATGGACGACTTCTTCCTCAAGATAGGTGGGATTGGAGTGGGAGGTGGGATGCAAGGTTTCCACACAACCGCCTTGGTCCACCGCCACATCGATAATCACCGAACCGGGGCGCATTTGGCCCACAAAGGAGCGCGGGACTAAAATGGGGGCGCGGCGGCCCGGAACCAGTACCGCACCGATGAGCAAGTCAGCATCGGACACCGCCGCTTCGATTTGTAAAGATTCGCTGTAAAGCAATTCCACCCGCGACCCAAACAAGCTTTCCAGATAGGCGAGGCGGTCTACATTGATATCTAAAATTTGGACTCGCGCCCCCATACCGACGGCCATGCGTGCCGCTTCCGTACCCACGACGCCGCCGCCCAAAACCACCACATGGCCGGGTTTGACGCCGGGAACGCCGCCGAGAAGGACGCCGCGCCCTCCTTGTTGGCGTTCCAGGAATCTCGCGCCGATTTGGATCGAGAGGCGACCGGCGATGACACTCATGGGGGTGAGCAGGGGGAGTCGCCCATCGGGAAGTTCTACGGTTTCGTAGGCGATCGCGCATACCCCCCGCTCGATCGCGGTCTCGGTCAGCTTGCGATCGGCGGCTAAATGCAGGTAAGTAAACAGCAGTTGCCCTGGTTGCAAAAACTGATATTCTGGCGACAAGGGTTCTTTCACCTTCACTACCAAGTCGCGATTCCACGCCGCTTTCGCCGTGGAGACGATCTTGGCTCCCGCCTGCTGGTAGTCTTCATCAGTGAAACCGGCACCCACACCGGCATGGGTTTCCACGAAGACCGAATGCCCGTTGTCTGCCAAAACCCGGACGCTACTCGGACTTAATCCCACCCGAAATTCCCGATCTTTGGTTTCTTTGGGAACGCCTATTTCCATTAACAACCTCTGAATAATCCTGGTTTATAGCTTAAATCAACAGATTCTAGAGACGTTGCGGTTGACTTCGGACCGAGCATCTCTACAATAGAAGACGACCAATCGTTAAGAATTGTAACTAACTGGCACCGCCATGACCGAACCGCAACCCACCGTTACCCCCAACCTAGAACAGCCGAAATTTGGCTTTAACAAGTATGCCGAGCGCTTAAATGGGCGAGCGGCGATGATTGGCTTTGTCCTGACCCTGGTAATTGAATACTTCACCGGGCAAGGGCTGCTTTCTTGGCTGGGTCTCAATTAGTTCGCGCCATCTCTGAGGCGAGGGAAAATGAGGGACTGTCTCGGGAGTCTCGATTTTCTCTCGTCATCTTATTTACGGGAGCGGCGATCGCCCGCTGGGGTAGCCGTGCAAAACCCCCAGAAACTCCCGATGCTCCGGAGAGTCTCTCTATACCAGACCCACTGGCTTGGAAGCGATCGCCTGTTTCCCCAGATTCACCCCTCCCGATCGATTTCCAGCCAAACCGTTAAAATTAAAGTAGCGAACGGGTTTGGAGAGCAATCCGGACTCGGGGGTCAACTGTAGGTTTTAACATTAAAGAAAAACTAGAAGCGAAGAAATCATGATGCACGCTGCATGGCTGAGATTTTTAAAGTCCGCCTACCGTCAAGAACCGATCGCCAGTTTTGTCGTGACTGTAGGAGCTGTTGATGCCGCGATCGGAGGGGTCGAGCAAAGCGCTTCTCTGTTCGGATTTGGGATTACGGTGGTGAGTTTGGCACTGGCGCTGCGGTGGTGGCAACTCCAGCGCTCTCGTCCCACGGAAACTGAAAAAGTGCCGGAGCATTATCTCCCTGCGAGTTCTTCTCGTCAGCCCTTACCGATGTTGATGTCTCATAAAAAACATCCCCCTCATTAAACTCTTGTCTGATGACGTTCCGATGAAACCCCCTATGATGGAAAGCCATCTAGCCGATCGCCCGTTGAAAATCGGTGAAGTGTCCGCAGAAGCTGAATTGCCCGTCAAGACCATTCGCTACTACGAACAAATCGGGCTGTTGGTCCCGACGGTGGAGCGATCGCCGTCGGGCTACCGATTGTTCGATAAAAGCGTCCTCAATCGATTGGCATTTATTAAACGGGCGCAATCTTTAGGACTGAGTTTGAAAGAAATTAAAGAAATTCTCCAGGTTCACGATCGCGGCGAGTTGCCCTGTGGGGAGGTCAAACAGCATTTAGAGGCAAAAGTTCGGGCGATCGACGAGCAGATCGAAGCGTTGGAAATGCTTCGCTCCCAATTGCAAGGGATTCTGCAAGGGTGGCAAGAACAACCCTCTGCGGAACGCATTGCCCATACGATTTGCCCGAATATTCAGCCTTAATTTCCCCTGGATCTGATTTCTCGATGGGACGCCTGGGTAGACTAAAGGCGATGTCAGCCTCTACCATAAATCTCGCACTGTTGCGGATAGTTTTTAGAACGTGACTCGTTTGCCCCTGAATCGTTTAGCCTCAACCCTGGTTCGTGCCTTTCGCCTTTCGAGAAATGCTAGTCGCGATCGCATCCTGATGGGGTTGGCGATCGGCACTTTTGCCCTGGGTGCTGCCCCGATAGTCGCGATCGGCAACAGCACAGCGCCTCTGACAAGGATCCCGCCTGTGGCTAACCGGGAATTTTCCAAGCCTTTCGCCACCGAATCCCTGTCGCAGCGCATTCTCCCGGTTCGCTTTTCCGGCGAATTCCCGCCCCCTGTTTCCCCTGCGGTTCCTTCTGCGATCGCCGCATCTTGGCAGAACCCGGAACTGATCCTCACCATCGAAGGGGAATCCGCTACCATTCAATCCCTTGCCTTCAGTCCCAATGGCAGACTGCTGGCGGTGGGCGGGGGCAGAAACGATCCGAAAATTGAAGTGTGGGATTTACAGGCAGAAAAACGAATTTATCGTTTGGAAGGTCATCAAATCCGCGTGCTGGCGCTTGCCTTTAGTCCGGATGGCAAAACTCTGGTCAGTGGTGGCGAGGGCGGTTTGATTAATGTCTGGGATCTCGAAACCGGAGAGTTACGCCATACGTTATTGGATCATTCTAGCCACATTCTGTCTCTGGCGATTACGCCGGATGGACGCAATCTGGTCAGTGGGGCGTTAGATGGAATGAAACTATGGGATCTCGGCGAAATGCAGTTGATTGGTTCTCTGGTGAAATTTCAGCCGATCTATGCGGTGGCTATTCGACCGGATGGGCGTCTGATTGCTGGCGGTGACGATGGGGGCAATATCACCCTATGGCCTTTGCTTCCAGAGAATGAAACGCCGATTTATGGCAATGCGATTGCAACGCCGTTCGTACAGGATCGGGGGATTACCACTTTGGCATTTACTCCGGATGGGGGCAGTTTGATTTCTGGGAGTTTGGACAGTCGGATTCACCGTTGGGATTTGGTTCGTGGGGAATCTATTTACACCCTGGTGGAACATAAGAGTTGGATTCGTTCGATTCAAGTGAATCCGAAGGGGGGGATTTTTGCCAGTGTCAGTCGCGATGGAATCCGGTTGTGGGATTTAAGAACGGGTGAGTTAATTGGGGTGTTGTCTGTGGAGTTGAATTGGGCGCAGACGATCGCTTGGAGTCCGGATGGTAACTCGATTGCTAGTGGGGGGTTAGACCGCTCTGTGAAGATTTGGCGCGGTGGCCCTCCGTTTGAGGCGGAGGATCCGGTGGCGGAATTGAGAATTGAGAATTTAGAATAACTCGGCAATTATTTGTGGAGGGTTGCCGATCGCCTTGTTGCCCTTGGGAGAGAATGGGCGATCGCGCCAGCCCTCTGGACATTAGAAAAAAGATGGGTTTCAATAGAAACATTATCACGGTTTTGTTATAGGAGGGGGATTTATGTCTGGCACTGAAAAACAGTACAGATTGGTGACTCGCAGTGATTTTGATGGCCTGGTCTGTGCGGTGCTGTTAAAAGAACTGGATAAAATCGACGAGATTAAATTCGTCCATCCGAAGGATATGCAGGATGGAAAAATTGAGATTAGCGATCGCGATATTACCACGAATTTGCCTTATGTGGAAGGCGTTCATTTAGCGTTCGATCACCACGAAAGCGAAACGATTCGCAATAAGGAGATAAAAGATAATTATATTATCGACCCCAAGGCTCCTTCGGCGGCGCGGGTAGTGTATAATTACTATGGCGGAAAAGACACTTTTGCCCATGTCTCTGAGGAGATGATGGCGGCGGTGGATAAGTCGGATTCGGCTCAATTCAGTCGCTCGGATGTTTTGACTCCGACGGGTTGGGTGCTGTTGAGCTTTCTGATGGATGCTCGCACCGGCTTGGGTCGGTTTAAAAATTTCCGCATCTCTAACTATCAGTTAATGATGGAGTTAATTGATTATTGCCGGAATCATACGATTGACGAAATTTTAGATTTGCCCGACGTGCGGGAACGGTTCGATTTATATTTCGACCAGCAAGAGAAGTTTAAAGACCAACTGAACGAGTGTTCCACGGTGCATGATAATTTAGTGGTCATCGATTTGAGAGACCAAGAGGTTATTTATGCGGGGAATCGGTTTACGATTTATGCGATGAACCCGGAGTGCAATATTTCGATGCACGTGATGTGGGGGCTGAAGAAGCAAAATACGGTGTTTGCTGTGGGTAAGTCGATTTTTAATCGTACTTCAAAGACGAATATTGGGGAATTAATGCTGGAATATGGCGGTGGGGGTCATGCAAATGCGGGAACCTGCCAAATTGAGAATGAGAAAGCGGAACAAGTGAAACAAGAGCTGATCGAGCGGATTACGGCTGCGGGTTAAATGCAATGAGGAGCGATCGCACTCGGATAGCGATCGCTCCTTTTGTGAGATTTTGGCTTGCGTTCACCCTATCTATACCAGCACCATTGGCGGTTGTTTAGAACCCCAGGGCTTTAGCTTATTGAACTTGACAGATTTGGTTTGCGGAGCGTCTTCGGCGCGGATCAGCATCGAGTCTGTAGAACGCACCATCAGTTCGCCCGCATCCAGAGACTCGCGCAACCGCCGCCCGGTTTTCCAGGCGCGATATTTCACGACACTCCAGCGCGGGTTGACGGGATATCCGGCAAACCCAGAACGCAGTGCGGGGAGGTTGTCCTTCGGCATGAGAGTTCCGACTAAAATTCCCTCAGCCAAATCAACCACCATGACGTTACCGTTGTTTTGTGCTTTGGACATCAATTTCACCTCCTCGCCACTAAAGGCCAAACGACTTCTATTGGCACCTTCAGTTTACATAAGATTACGATTTATTACAAATCGCGATCGAGTTTTTCCCTCATCTGGAAACTGGAGTGGCAAAGAGACGACAAAATTGCGATCGCTGTGACCACTCCCGCAACCGAGATGGAGATGCAGGCAACCGATGAAGTGTTTCAGCCTATGATTAGGTTAATCTACATTCTAACAGTTCTAAAATCCAGATGGCGATCGCCGCCATTTTTCCGTTTGACTCAATTCAAACCCAGTCTTTCCTCAATTTTTATCCGTAATTTCACGGAGATGATGCAGACCTGGTAACGGTGAAGAGGAAAACTTGACGGCGCAATTTGCTGCGTTTGTTTCCAGCGAGTCGGCGCGGGAATCGGAAGGAAAATGGGGAAAAATGATGAAGTTTTGATGAACAGAAGGGGATGCGATCGGCGCAGATGGCGAGGGGATAAATGGGAGGGGGTGGGGTGCGATCGTACCCCACCCCCTCCGACACAATGCACGCCTCTAACTGCGATAAATTTCCTGCAGTTCTTCCAGTGAATTAACGGTTTTGATGCCTTCTTGAATTGCCATCAATCGTTCTACATCGGAAAGAACCCGGATTTCCGGCAT
>NZ_JAJENT010000856.1:0-72163 GCF_035615515.1 Phormidium sp. CCY1219 | reverse complement strand
CCCCCCCCCCCCCCCCTCCGACGTCTCAACCTTGCATCGCCGCCCAGACCCGCGCGGGGGTCAGCGGCATGTCGATATGGGTCACATCCTTGCCGGCAGAGCGCAGCGCATCCACCACCGCGTTGACCACCGCCGGCGGCGAGCCGATCGCCCCGGCCTCGCCACAGCCCTTCACCCCCAGCGGATTGTGGGTGCAGGGCGTCTGGCAGGAATGATCGACCTGATAGAACGGCACATCGTCAGCCCGCGGCATGGCGTAATCCATGAAGGAGGCCGACAGTAGCTGACCGTCCTCGTCATAAACACAGCCCTCCAAGAGCGCCTGACCGATGCCCTGCCCCAGACCGCCATGCACCTGACCGTCGACGATCATCGGGTTGACCACATTGCCAAAATCATCGGCGGCGGCAAAGCGTTCGATGGTGACCTTGCCGGTATCGGGATCGACCTCCACCTCGCAGGCATAGGCCCCCGCCGGATAGGTGAAATTGGCCGGGTCGTAGAACGCCGTCTCCTCCAGCCCCGGCTCGATCTCCTCCAGCGGGTAGTTATGCGGCACATAGGCGGCGAGCGTCACATCGCCCCAAGCGACGGATTTATCCGTGCCCGCAACCGAGAACTTTCCGTCCTTCAGCTCGATATCGGCATCTGCGGCCTCCATCAGATGGGCGGCAATCTTCTTGGCCTTGTTGATGATCTTCTCGGTCGCGCGCACCATGGCAGAGCCCCCCACCGCCAGCGAGCGGGAGCCATAGGTGCCCATGCCCATCGGCGCGTTGTTGGTGTCGCCATGTTCGATCTCCACCATATCCTCGGGGATGCCGATCATCTCGGAAATCACCTGTGGAAAGGACGTCTCATGCCCCTGCCCGTGGCTATGGCTGCCGGTCATCACCACGATGCCGCCGGTGGCGTTGACCCGCACTGTCGCACTCTCATAAAGCCCCGCGCGCGCGCCCAATTGTCCGACGAGGTTCGAAGGCGCAATGCCGCAGGCCTCGATATAGCAGTTCACACCCAGACCGCGCAGTTTGCCCGCCTTTTCGCTCTCGGCGCGGCGCGCGGCAAAGCCTGCGATGTCCGCGATCTCTTCGAGCTTATCCATCGTCGCCACATAGTCGCCGGTGTCATATTCCACGGCGACAGGCGTGGCATAGGGGAACTCGGTGACAAAGTTCTGCCGCCGGAGCGCTATGGGGTCGACATCCAGTTCTCCCGCCGCCTTGTCGATAACGCGTTCCAGCTGGAAGGTCGCCTCGGGCCGCCCCGCGCCGCGATAGGCATCGACGGGCACCGTATTGGTGAACACCGCCTTGACGTTCACATAGATCAGCGGCGTCTTGTAATTGCCCGCCATCAGCGTGCCATGCAGCCAGGTGGGCACCGAGGGCGCAAAGGTCGACAGATACGCCCCCATATTGGCGTAAGTTTCCGTGCGCAGCGCGGTGAAGTTGTTGTCCGCGTCCAGAGCCAGTTCGATCTTGGTCACATGATCGCGGCCATGGGCGTCGGACATAAAGGCCTCGGACCGCGAGGAGGTCCATTTCACTGCACGATTGAGCGCCTTGGCGGCAAAGGTGCAGAACGCCTCTTCGGCGTAGTGAAAGATCTTGGAGCCAAAACCGCCGCCCACATCCGGGGCCACCACGCGCAATTTATGCTCCGGGATGCCAAGCACAAAGGCCCCCATCAAAAGCCGGATCACATGCGGGTTCTGGCTGGTGGTATAGAGCGTGCTTTCACCGGTGGCGCGGTTGAAATCGCCCACCGCCACGCGCGGCTCCATCGGGTTGGCGACCAGACGGTTGTTGACCAGCTCCAGCGTGGTGACATGCGCGGCCTCATCAAAGGCCTTGGCCACCGCCTCCTTGTTTTCCTCCACAAAACCCCAGTCGTAGCAGAGGTTGGAGGTCAGATCGTCGTGGACCTTGGGCGCGCCGTCCTGCAGCGCCGCCTTCATGTCGATCACGGCGGGCAGGTCTTCGATCTCCAGCTCGATCGCCTCGGCGGCATCGCGGGCCAATTCGGCGCTTTCGGCCACCACGGCGGCAATGGGATCGCCCACATGGCGCACCTTGCCCTGCGCCAGCACCGGATGCGCCGGTTCCTGCATCACCTCGCCAAAGCGGTCGGTCACTTGCCAGCCGCAGGGCAGCCCGCCAACGCTTTCGAAATCCGCGCCGGTGAACACCCGCAGCACGCCGGGCATCGCTGCCGCCGCGGCAGTCTCAAGCGAGGTGATCCGCCCATGCGCCACATCCGAGCGCAGGAAATGCACATAGGCCTGACCGTTTACATTGATGTCGTCGGTATAATTGCCGGTTCCCGTCAGGAACCTGATGTCTTCGCGCCGTTTGGTGGCGGCGCCGATGCCGCTCTCCTTGGCGTCAATATCCTTGGGCATAATCCAAACTCCTCCCAGAATGCGGGCCGGGTCCTTTTGGGCTGTTGCGCTTTGGGCTCCTCTTCCCGCCGCGCCGCCTGACCGAGCGGTCCGCTGGATTGATACGGGCTACGTTCCTCAGCCCGTCTGCAAACGGGCTGGCACAGGTCACTTGGGGCGGGCGTTATTCCGCCGCGATCGAGGTCACGTCCTGACCCGAGGCTGCCATGATCGCCTTGACGATATTGTGGTAGCCGGTGCAGCGACAGAGGTTGCCCTCCAGATAATGGCGGATCTCTCCCTCGGAGGGTTTTGGGTTCTCCTTCAGCAGCGCCGCTGCCGACATCACCATGCCGGGCGTGCAAAATCCGCATTGCAGCCCGTGGTGTTCCTGAAACGCCGCCTGTATCGCGTTGAGTGTGCCGTCAGGAGCCGCCTGGCCTTCGATGGTGGCAACCTCCGCCCCTTCGGCCTCAAGCGCCAGCATGGTGCAGGATTTCACCGCCTTGCCGTCCACATGGACAACGCAGGCACCGCATTGGCTGGTGTCGCAGCCCACATGGGTGCCGGTGAGCCCCTGCTGGTCGCGCAGGAACGACACCAAGAGTGTACGACCTTCGACCTCCCCGGACATGGGGCGACCGTTCACGGTCATGGAGACCTTCGTCATAAATTCCTCCCTAGCTTGAAATTCTTTGTCTGGCTGAGATCAGTTAATCACGCGTCTTGAGATGGCGCGAGGAATTTTTGCGGCAAGGGGCGCGGCGTGAGGTTTTCCCCTCTGACCGACAGGAACGGGCTTCGGTGTTTACTCCCCATCCCGCCGCGGCCGCGGCCGGGTCGGGATTTCCTTCAACAGACCGCCCACGCCCATCGCGGCAATATCCGCCGACGTCACCTCAATGCCGCAGACCACCCGCTCCAACACCCAGTCGGCACCATTGAGCGCCGGCGAGCGGGCGCAGCCCGGCAGGCCGATCACCGGCTTTTGCCCCAGCTGGCCGAGGAACAGCAGGTTGCCCGGATCCACCGGCATGCCAAAGCGCGTGACCGTGCCCCCCGCCAGCCGCACCGCCTCGGGGGCGACATCGGCGGGGTCGGAGGTGGCAGAGCCGGTGAGGACAAACAGCACCTCGCCCGGGGCGTCGCCCAACGCCTGCGCAATATCCGCGGCGCGGTGCGGCACCACCACGCGGGGGCTGAGGGTCATTGCCATCCGGTCCAGCCGCCCCGCCATCGCGGCGCGACCCTTGTCGGCGGGCGTGTCCTCGGTCACCCGGGTTTCGATCAGGCTGGCGGTGCCATAGACCGGCGGCAGCACCTGAAGCGCCGCCCAGGCCGCCGCCACGGCGCGGGCCAGATCCGCATCGGGCACCGCGTAGGCGATGATCTTGATCGTCGCGACCATGCTGTTTGCATCCACCCGGTGAAAATCCGGCACCGTCGCCACCGAGATCATCGGATCGACGCTGTTCATCGCCAGGATCTGATCGGCGCGCACCCGTGCCACCCCCGGCGTGGTGGCATAGAGGTTCACCCGCCCGGCCCCCGCACCCGAGATCCGGAGCCCCAGTGCCGCCGCATCCGGCGCCATCGCCTGCGCGAGCCGCAACGCCGCATCATCCTCATGCAGGTCACAGGGGTCCAGCCGCGCGGCGATCACCTCGGTATGGCCAGCGGCCCGAAGGGCGTCGAGGTCCTGCGCCGTCAGCCGCGTGCCCTTGGCAATCCGACCGCCGGCCCCTTGCAGCGAGTGCGCCAAGAGCGCCCCCTCGGCGGCGGTCAGCGCGAGTGGGCCGAATTTCATGCCACCTTGCCCCGCAGCACGCCGGTCATTTCGGCGAGGATCGACACCGCGATTTCCGCCGGGCTGGCGGCGCCGATGTCAAGCCCGACAGGCCCGTGGACGCGGGCCAGATCGTCCTGCGAGAAGCCCGCCGCGATCATCCGCTGCTGGCGCTGGCCGTGGGTGCGTTTGGAGCCCAGCGCGCCGATATAGAAACACTCCGCCCGCAGCGCCGCCATCAGCGCCGGGTCATCCAGTTTGGGATCATGGGTCAAGAGCACCAGCGCGGTGCGCGCATCCAGTCCCAGTTTTTCTACCGCCTCATCTGGCCAGTCGTCGAGAATGCGCTCGCCCGGGAACCGCTCGGCAGAGCCAAAGGCGGCGCGCGGTTCGATCAGGATCGGGTCATAGCCGGCGATCCGGGCCATCGGCACCAGCGCCTTGGCGATATGCACCGCGCCGACCAGGATCAGCCGCAGCGGCGGGTTGTGCACCGCCACGAAGGTCTCGCCATCCTCCTCGACACCGGAGCGATCCATCCGCATGCGGTCGGGGTAGGAGGCGGTATTGACCAGATGGCCCTGACCGCTGGTCAGGTTGACCTCATAGGCCAGCGGGCGGCGTTCGGCACGGGCCAGCACCAGCGCCTCCAATGTCTCTTCGTCCAGCGTCTTGCCGACCGGTTCCAGCAGCACCTTGATGGTGCCGCCGCAGGCCAGCCCGACGGCAAAGGCATCATCATCGCTGACGCCGAATTCCAGCAGTTTGTGGGCGCCCTGCGCCAGCGCCTCTTGCGCCTCCAGGATCACCGCCCCCTCGACGCAGCCGCCGGAGACCGAGCCCTCGATGCGGCCATCACCGCCCACCACCAGTTGCGAGCCGGTGCGGCGCGGCGCCGAGCCCCAGGTCTGCACCACCGTGCACAGCACCGCGCCGATCCCTTCGCGGTGCCAGTGCAGCGCCAGTTCGGGGGCGTTTTCAAAGCGGGCGGCGTCAGCCTGTTCGGTGCCAGATGTCATGGTGTGGATCCCGGTGCCTGTTGCCCCTCAAAGCTTGGCCCTAAAGCCGCGAAGATCAAGGACAAATCGTGCCAAATTGCGCCTGCCGGTGGCGTGCGGCGGCGGGGGGCTGCGTGCTCACTCCGCCAGCATCGCCAGCAGCCGCGCTTTTTCGCCGGCATCCTCGGGGCGCGAGATCACGGCGGCCAGATCTTCGAGCGCGGCAATGCTGTGACCGGCGCGCAGGCTGTCCACATGGGGCAGCATGGCGCGGATGCCCTGGGCGCGCGGGGCAAACCCGTCCCACCGCAACAGCGGGTTGAGCCAGATCAGGCGCCGGGAAGACAACCGCAGGCGCTGCATCTCGCGGGCCAGGTCCTCCGGTGCTTCGCGATCCAGCCCGTCGGTCACCAGGAGCACCACCGCCCCCTGCCCCATCACCCGGCGCGACCAGTCGCGGTTGAAGGCATGCAGACAGGCGCCGATCCGGGTGCCGCCCTGCCAGTCCTGCGCCTCGGCCCCGGCGGCGGCCAGCGCTGCGTCCACGTCACGCTGGCGCAGATGCCGGGTGATATTGGTCAGGCGGGTGCCGAAGGTGAACCCATGCACATTGGCCCAGCCCTGTGACTTGCGGCCGCCACGCGCATTGGCGACAGCATGCAGGAACTGCAGCACCATGCGGCTGTACTGGCTCATCGAGCCGGAAATGTCGCAGAGCACCACCAGGGTCGGATCGCGCTCTGCCCGGGCGGTCCGGGCCATCCGGTGGATGTCGCCCCCGGTGCGGCAGGCGTCCCGTATCGTGCGCCGCCAATCCGCCCGCGCGCCATGCGCATCCGGTCGATGGCGGCGCGTTTTCAACGGTTTCACCGGCAGGGTCAGACCTGCAAGCATGCGTTTGGCCGCGGCGATCTCCGCCGCGCTCATCTGTTCGAAATCCAGCGTCTTCAGCCGCTCCTCGGCCGAGAGCGTCATGGTTGCGTCCAGCTCGATCTCGGTGCCTTCGGGCGTGTCTTCGGGCGGCACATCGGGCAGTTGCCCGTCGAGCAGCGCCTCGGCGGCGCGTTTCTCGGCGGGTTTGGCGCCGCGCTCCTCCTGCACGCCGCGGATCGCGGGCAGCATCGCCGCCATCATGTGTTCCAGATAGCGCGGATCGCGCCAGTAGAGCCGGAACACCTGCGCAAACACCGCCCGGTCCTCGGGGCGCGACACAAAACAGGCGTGCAGCGTCCAGTAGAAATCGCGCCGCGAGGTGAACCCCGCCGCGGCCACCGCCTCCACCGCGTCAATGACGCGCCCGGTGCCGACCTTCAGCCCGGCCTTGCGCAGCGCCCGGGCGAAATGGGTGAGATTGGCCACCAGTTTCGGGCGATCCGGCAGAGCACGTTGGGCATAGTCCGCCATCAGCACGCGCGGGGGCCTTGCCCCCGCACCCCCAGGATATTTTCAAAAAGATGAAGGCGCATGTCAGCCCTCCGGCAGCGCGGCACGGGCCTGATCCAGCAGGCGCTTGGCCTCGGACTCCTGGAGTTTTGCAATGTCGTCCTGATATTTCAGGATCGCGCCCAGCGTGTCGGCGATGACTTCGGGGCTGAGCGCCACCACGTCAAGCGCCAGCAGGCAGTTGGCCCAATCGATGGTTTCGGCCACGCCGGGTTTCTTGAACAGATCCTCGGTACGCAGCGCCTGCACAAAGGCGACCACCTCGCGGCTGAGGGTCTCGGCGGCCTCGGGGACGCGGGCGCGCAGGATCTGCATCTCGCGGTCGAAATCGGGATAATCGACCCAGTGATAGAGGCAGCGCCGCTTCAACGCGTCATGCACCTCGCGGGTGCGGTTGGAGGTGAGGATCACCGTCGGCGGCTCTGGCGCCTTGATGGTGCCCAACTCCGGAATGGTGACCTGGAAGTCCGAGAGCGCCTCCAGCAGGAAGGCCTCGAACGGCTCGTCGGTGCGGTCCAGCTCGTCGATGAGCAGGATCGGCGCGCCGCGCGGGTCAGGTTGCATCGCCCGCAGCAAGGGCCGCGCGATCAGGAAATCCTCGGAGAACATCTCGGTTTGCAGGGTCTTGCGGTCGGCGGTGCCGGAGGCCTCGGCGGCGCGGATCGCCACCATCTGGGCGGCAAAGTTCCACTCATAGACCGCACTGGCCGCATCCAGCCCTTCGTAGCATTGCAGCCGGATCAGAGGCCGGCCGGTGACGGTGGACAGCGCCCTTGCGATCTCGGTCTTGCCGACGCCAGCCTCGCCCTCCAGGAACAGGGGCCGACCGAGGCGGGCGGAGAGGAAGACCACGGTGGCCAGCGCCCGGCCACAGACATAGCCGGCCGCGGCCAGCCGGGCCTGCACCGCGTCGATCGATGCAAATCCCTGCGTCCCTGCCGCCTGCTGCGGCATCGCTTCTGTTGCCTCTGTGGTCATCCGCCCGCGTGCCCCTGTATTGCATATTCCGACGCCCAGAGGACACGCTCTGCGCCCAGCCGTCAACAGCCGTCAACAGGCGTCACGCGGAGGCGATGCAACAGGTGTGGTGTTCTCCTGTCAGGGCAATTGACGGCGCGCGCGCGGGGATGCAACAAGTCATACGCGCGCACAGCCCCGGACACAGGGGGCAGACGCACAGGGGCAGACGCACAGGGGCAGAGGGCAGACCGGACCGCGCCGCGGCCTGGGTCGACGAGGGGAAGGAACAGCGACATGCGCATCACCGCGGTGACCTGCGTCAAGAACGAGGGTCCGTTCCTGCTGGAGTGGATTGCCTATAACCGCCTGATCGGGGTGACCGATTTCCTGTTCTACTCCAACGATTGCAGCGATGGCACCGATGCGCTGCTGGATGCGCTGGCGGCGCGGGGCGGTGTCACGCATCTGCCCAACCCGGCGAAGGGGCGCGCCTATCAGATGGAGGCGCTGAAGGATTGCGCCCACCAGCCGGTGGTGCAGCAGGCCGACTGGCTGTGGATCGCGGATGTGGACGAGTTCCTCAACATTCATGTGGGCGATCACAGCATCCCGGCGCTGATTGCCGCCTGCGCCGAGCCGCAGGCGATTTCGCTCAATTTCCAGTTCTTTGCCAATGGCGGGGTCGAGGCGTTTGAGGACCGTCCGGTGATCGAGCAATTCACCCGCAGCCACAACCCGGATGTCTGGTGCGGCGAGACGGCGATCGAGGTCAAAACGCTGACCCGGCGGGACTTTCCGCTGGGCTATTACGGCGCGCATCGCCCGTTCCTGCGCAAGAACACCCCGGCCGAGGCCCGCCCGCGCTGGTGCGACGGCAGCGGACGGGCGGTGCCGCACCGGTTTCTGGTGGCGGCAAACCCGCGCCGCATCCGCAAGTTTCCCGCCCGTGGCGCGCGCGCGCTGGCGACGCTCAACCACTATGCACTGCGGGCGCTGGACAGCTATCTGGTCAAGACCGACCGCGGCGATGTGAACCGCGAGAACCGGGCCTTTGACGACACTTACTGGCGCGAGCGCAATGACCCGGCCTGGGAGGATCGCTCGATCCAGCGGATGCTGCCGGCCCTGCACGACGCGCTGGCGGAACTGAAGGCCGATCCGGAGATCGCCCGCCTGCACGCGGAGTGCGTGGCGCGTCATCTGGCGCGGCGGGATGCGCTGCTGGCGGACCCCGCCTATCAGCAGATGCGGGCGCAGTTGCAGGCCGCCGCGCCGCTGCCACCGCAGGAAGACGCCATGCTGCAGCGACTGGGACTGGCGTGAGGCCGCACTGATGGGACTGGACGTCATCAACCTCGGACTGCCGAAATCCGGGACCACCACGCTGAAGAACGCGCTGATCCGCGCCGGCTACCGCGTGGCCGATCACCGTATCAAGGACCAGGAAGATCCCGCTGATCCAAGCGACCGCGTGTTTGTCGGCAACCTGATGTACGAGGGGCTCTATAAATACGGCGACCCGGCGGCGCTGCTGTCGGGCTATACCGCGCTGAGCGAGGTGAGCTTTATCTACGGCGGCAATTCGGTCTGGCCGCAATGCGACCATGCGATGCTACTGGCGCTGCGCAAGCTGCACCCAAAACTGCGCTTTGTCGCCACCCGGCGGGCGACCGAGGAGATGGCGCGTTCGATCATGCGCTGGAACAACCTCGGCAAGCTGCGCCTGCCGCTGTCGACGGTGCCGGGGTTGCCGGTCGGATATGGGCACGACATCGACGAGCAGATGATCTGGATCGATGGCCATTACGAGGCGCTGGCCCATTGGTTCCGCGATGACCCCCTGTATCTGGAGGTCGATGTGGCCGCAGCGGACGCGCCGCAGCGGCTGGAGCGGTTCCTGGGGCGGCGCCTGCCCTGGTGGGGACAGTCCAACATCAATCCGGACGGGGAACGCCAGCCCCCGTCCGACGCGGCGCCGGACACAGCGCAGGACACAACGCAGGACAGGGCGGGCTGATGCGGATCTATCTACATATCGGGCTTCATGTGGCGGGCGCGACGCGCGTGCAGGCGGTGCTGGCGGAGAAACGGGCGCAGCTGCTGGACAAGGGCGTTCTGGTGCCCCGCGCGGCGGGGGCCAAGAACCACACCCGCCTGTTCATGGCGGTCACCGATCCCGATCACGTCGACCCGCTGCGCTACAATCGCGGCTACATCGGCGCGGCCAAACAGGCCCAGCTGCGCGAGACGCTGCTGGAGGATCTGCGCCGCGACGTGGCCCAGCACAGCCCGCACACGCTGATCCTGAGCGCCCATCAGCTGGGCACGCAGCTGTCGCGCCGCAGCGAATTGGACCGGCTGAAGGCGCTGCTGGCGCCGCTGTCGGAGGATATCCGCATCGTGGCGCATCTGGACGCACAGGCGCGGATGCTGGCGGAGGTCTTTGCCGCGCAGGTTCTCGAAGGGCGCGCCGCCGGGCTGGCCCGCGAGGTGGAGATGACGCGCGAGGACAGCTGGTGGCAGGCGGCCCTGGAGACCCTGCCGCCGGTGGATCCCCAGGCCGGTCAGTTCGAGGAAAGCCAGGGCGCGCCCTTCTGGCTCGATTATCTGGCGCTGCAAGAGTTCTGGGAAGAGGTCTTTGGCGCCGGCTCGGTGACCTTTCGCCCCTATGATCCGGCACGCTTCGGCAGCGCCGATGTGACCGAAGAAATCCGCGCCGCCTTTGACATCGATGGCCAGATCGGGCGGGTCGCCGAACAGCGGCCCGACGCGCCGATCCCGGCGGCCTGGCTGACGCGGGGGCGCCAGTTCAACGCGCTTTTGTTGCGGCTTCTGGCGCAGGGCAACCACATCCTGCCGCGCAAGCTGTGGCGGCAGATGATCCAGGATCTCCAGGTTGACGGTGCGCCCATCGACCCGGCCCGGCTGGGGGCGGTGACGCGGTTCTTTGCCGCCGACAACGCCCGCCTCTGTGCCCGGCATGCGGATCTGTCACCGGCGCTGTTTGATGTGGCGATCTCCTCCGAGGACTGGGCGGAGGCGGACCCGCAGATGGGGTTTCGCGCCTCGCAATACCTGCTGGCCTTCCTGCACCGGATCGAGAAAGCCACCCGCGAGGAGCGCGCCGCACGCGAGGGGGACTTGCAGGCGCACCGGAGCGCCCGCGCGGCGCAGGAGAGCGACGCGCCTGCCGCCCCGAGCGCCCGGGCCCAGCGGCTGATGCCACCGCTGGCGTTGAAGAATTTCGAGATGTTGCAGGGCTCCTCGTTCAAGCCGCACAACCGGATCGGCAGCCTCGACGAGACCACCCCGATGCCGCCCTACGCGGAAACGCCCGCACGCACGCTGCCCAAAGGCCGGAGCGGCAATGTGATCGTCGGCTGCATGAAGGATGAAGCGCCTTATATCCTGGAGTGGGTGGCCTATCACCGGATGATCGGGGTGGATCATTTCCTGATCTACACCAATGGATGCAGTGATGGCACCGCCGAGCTGCTGGATCGCCTGCAGGAGCTTGGTCTCCTCCAGCATCGCAACAACGACAACTGGAAGGGCAACTCGCCGCAGCAATACGCGCTGAACCAGGCGCTGAAAGAGCCGGTGATCAAACATGCCGACTGGGTGATCCATATCGACGTCGACGAGTTCATCAACGTGCGCTGCGGCAATGGCACGCTGGCGGATTTCTTTGACCATGTGCCGGAGGCCACCAATGTCGCGATGACCTGGCGGCTGTTTGGCCACAATGGCGTCACCGCGCTGGCCGACCGGCCGGTCATTGCCCAATTCGACCACTGCGCGCCGCAGTTCTGCCCCAAGCCGCATACGGTCTGGGGCTTCAAGACCATGTTCAAACCCATTGGCGCCTATCAGAAAATCTCCTGCCACCGGCCCAACAAGCTGGTGGAGGACAAACGCGCGCAGGTCACATGGGTCAATGGCTCCGGTCAGGACATGACGGCGGAGGTGGTCGACAACGGCTGGCGCAGCTCGAAGAAATCCATCGGCTATGACCTATTGCAGCTGAACCACTATGCGCTGCGCTCGGCCGAGAGCTTTCTGGTCAAACGCCAGCGCGGCCGCGCCCTGCATGTGGACCGTTCGATCGGGCTCAACTACTGGATCCGGATGGACTGGAACGATCACCGCGACATCACCATCCAGCGCAACCTGCCGCGCATGCAGGCGGAACTGGCGCGGCTGATGCAGGACAAGACCCTGCGCGATCTGCATGCGGCGGGGCTGGACTGGCACCGGGCCAAGGCTGCCGAGTTGCACCAGCGCGCGGAATTCGAAGAGCTGTACCAACAGGCGCTGGAGATCGACCTTAGCGCGACCGAACGCGTGGCCTGGGCGCTTTCGCTGGATCTGGAGAGCTGAGAATGCGCACGCTGGCTGTTTTGACCGTTCGCAACGAAGCCGCATTCCTGCTGGAGTGGCTGGCCCATCACAAGGCGGTGGGCTTCACCGATATTCTTGTCTTTTCAAACGATTGCGATGACCCCACGACCCAGATGCTGGACCGGCTGGATGCGCTGGGCCATCTGACGCATGAGGAAAACACCGGCCCCTTTGACAAGGGCGGCATCCAGTTCACCGCAATGAAACGCGCCGACAAGCACCCGCTGACCAAGGGCGCCGACTGGATTCTAGCGCTGGACATCGACGAATTTGTCAACATCCACGCCGGCAAGGGCCAGATCGCGGATCTGCTGGCCGCGCTGCCCGATGCGGATGCGATCACCCTGACCTGGCGGCTGTTCGGCAATGCCGATCAGGTGCGCTATCAGGGCGAGCGCGTCACCGACCGTTTCACCCGGGCCGCCCCGACGGTGATGCACTGGCCGTGGCGGGCGTCGATGTTCAAGACCCTGTTTCGCAACTCCGGCACCTATCGCAAGATCGGCATCCACCGCCCCCGCAGCATCAAGGACGACGACGCACTGGAGCAGTACCGCTGGTTCGATTGCGTCGGTCGCGAACTGATGGGGGATTTCAAGACCAAGCGGGTGTTTTCAAACTACGGTCAGGACAACTACCAGCTGGCGCAGCTGAACCATTATCCGCTGGGCGCGATGGAGAGCTATATCCTGAAGGCGGATCGCGGCCGTGCGGTGCATTCGGAGGACCTGCTGGACATCGACTATTGGGTGGAGCGCAATTTCAACACCGCCGAGGACACCTCCATCGCCCGCTACCGCCCGGCCCGCGACGCCATCCTCGACATGCTGCTGGAGGATCGCAAGCTGCGCAAACTGCACGACAGCGCGGTGCAATGGCGCAAGGACCGGTTCATGGAGCTGATGCGCCAGGAGCCCTATCGCGCCCTGTTCGGGCGGCTGATGATGACGCCCCCCTCGCGCCCCATCAGCGAAGTCACCGGGCGCACCCTGGCCGGTTTTGCCACCCTGGGCCGGCGTGGAACGCCGGTGACGCCGGTCGAGCGCAAGCCAAAGCCCGATGCCCCCTCCGGTCAGGATTGACACGGCCGCCCCCTGCCCCACCTGTCACAGCAGCGCAGCGTGGCGGCGATCGTCGACAATTGGGCCAAGGTTTTTCTAAATTTAGCCTCAATCTGCGCCTAGGTCTGGATCTGAACAACACCGAATAACGGGTGGCAGGTGGCGCGCATGCAGGACGACACAGATATACTGGAGCAGGACCTTTCCGGGTTGAAGCCCGCCGAATGGCAGCAGCGGCTGGCGGATATGGCCGAGGAAAACGGCATGTATCAGCCGCTGGGCCCGCGCCACTTCGCCACCTTCATCGATCAGGGCAACACGCTGCTGGTGACCTTCGAAAGCCGCCAGGGAATCGAGAGCTTTTCCGAGACCGCGCAGCCGCTGGGGTTTGACCTGGTGAAAAACCTGGGCTGGTCCCACCTCTGCCTGATTTCCGACGGCGACACCTGGTTCCGCGAAAACCGTATCTACGGTTTTTTCGACCAGTTGATCGACGACGGGTTCTTTGAGGAATTCGACAATGTCGTGTTCTATGGCGCCGGCCCCTGCGGCTATGCGGCGGCGGCCTATTCGGTGGCGGCCCCGGGCGCAACCGTGGTAGCAATCCAGCCGCAGGCGACGCTCGATCCGCGCATGACCGAATGGGACGACCGCTTTGTCGAGATGCGCCGCACCTCCTTTACCGACCGCTACGGCTATGCGCCGGACATGCTGGATGCGGCCGAGCGGGCCTTTGTGCTCTATGATCCCTATCAATCGCTGGATGCGATGCATGCGGCGCTGTTTGCCCGGCCCAATGTGACCCGCTTGCGGATGCCCTGCATGGGAGAGGCGATCCAGACGCGCCTGATCGAAATGGAGATCCTCTATCGGATCATGTCGCTGGCCGGTAGCGGGCGGCTGTCCGCCCCGGCATTCCACCGTCTGGCACGGGCGCGGCGGGACAACAATGTCTACCTGCGCAACCTATTGAACCGGCTGGATTATCTGGAGCGCCCCTATCTGACCATGCTGCTGTGCCGCAACGTGAACGACCGCCGCCGGATGCCACGGTTCCGCCGCCGCCTGCGGGCGCTGGAGGACCAGGCGGAACAGGGTGCTTTCCGCGCCCCCCCGCCCGGCCCGCAGACGCGGGGGTAACACCGGCGTTCGGAGCGCCTTCCCAAGTTCATGGGGCTGTGCTAACGCCTGCGCCATGACCCAGAGCCTGACGATCACCCGCCCCGACGACTGGCATCTGCATCTGCGCGACGGCGACATGCTGCGCGCGGTGCTGCCGGAGACCGCCCGCCATTTTGGCCGTGCCATCATCATGCCCAACCTGGTGCCGCCGGTGGTGACCGGCGAACAGGCAGGCGCTTACCGCGACCGCATCCTGTCCGCCCTGCCCGGCGACATGACGTTCGAGCCGCTGATGACGCTCTACCTCACCGAGGACACCGATCCGCAGGATGTCGCCGCCGCCCATGCGTCGGGTCTGGTGAAAGCGGTCAAACTCTACCCAGCCGGGGCGACCACCAACTCCGCTTCCGGCGTGCGCGATTTCGACAAGGTGCGCCCGGTGCTGGAGAAGATGGCAGAAATCGGCCTGCCGCTCTGCACCCATGGCGAGGTCACCGATCCCGACATCGACATCTTTGATCGCGAGGCGGTGTTTATCGACCGGGTTCTGGATCCGATCCGTCAGGCGACGCCGGGCCTGCGTGTGGTGATGGAACATATCACCACCAAGGACGCTGCCGACTACGTGCGGTCGCAGGATAAGGATCTGGGCGCGACCATCACCACGCATCACCTGATCATCAACCGCAACCACATCCTCGTCGGTGGCATCAAGCCGCATTACTACTGCCTGCCGGTTGCCAAGCGCGAAGAACACCGGATCGCCCTGCGCGCGGCCGCCACCTCGGGCGATCATCGGTTCTTCCTTGGCACCGACTCGGCCCCGCATACGGATGCCAACAAGCTGCAAGCCTGCGGCTGTGCGGGCTGTTTCACCGCCACCAACACCATGGCGCTGCTGGCGCATGTGTTCGAAGAAGACGGCGCGCTGGAGCAGCTCGAAGGCTTTGCCTCCAAGAACGGTCCCGCCTTCTACCGACTGCCGGAAAACCCCGGCCAGATCACGCTGGTGAAACAGGACGCGCCCGTCGCGTTCCCGGAACAGGTCGACACGCCGGACGGCCCCGTGACCGTCTTTGACCCCGGATTCCCGGTGCATTGGACCGTCGCCTGACTTCATCTTCTCGATAAATATCCCCGCCGGAGGCTCCCGCCCGCGCCTCTGGCACTCTGCTCTCGAAGGATACGCCATGATCCCCTCCTCCTACCCCTCAGCCGAAGAAATCGCCCGCCTCTCAGCCCGGATGCTGTTGGAAATCGGCGCGGTGAACTTCAACACCGATGAACCCTACACGCTGGCCTCCGGCTTGCCCTCGCCGAGCTACATCGACTGCCGCAAGCTGATCTCCTTCCCGCGCATTCGCTCCACCCTGATGGATTTCATGGCGGTCACCGTGATGCGGGATGCAGGCTTTGAGGCCTTTGACAATATCGCCGGCGGCGAAACCGCGGGCATTCCCTTTGCCGCCTTGGTGGCCGAACGCCTTGCCCTGCCGATGACCTATGTGCGCAAAAAGCCCAAAGGCTACGGCCGCAACGCCCGCATCGAAGGTGCGATGTCCGAGGGCGAGCGGGTTCTTCTGGTCGAGGACCTGACCACCGATGGCGGCTCCAAGCTCTCCTTTGTGGATGCGATCCGCGACACCGGCGCGACTTGCGGCCACACGGCGGTGATCTTTTATTACGACATCTTCCCCGAAACCACCAAGACGCTGGGCGATCACGGCGTCGCGCTGCACTACTTGTGCACTTGGTGGGACGTGCTGAAAGAGGCCCGCGCCCAGGGGGCTTTCAGCACCGAAACCCTTGACGAGGTAGAGAAATTCCTGCGCGATCCGCGCGCCTGGCAAGAGGCCAACAAGACAGGCTGAGGAAAACTTTCCCGCCAGAGCCCCTGCATACTGTGGACAAGGCCGCACCGAATCGGGGCGGCCTTTCCCATATTCTGTGGCCAAAGCAGGGGTGACACACCAGATACAGAAGCGGCGGTGGACCCGCGTGGTTTTTCGAAAAATTGCCCACACCCGTCTCTGCGGTTATCCTCAAACCATCCACAGGGATTTCCAGATGGAAATCCGGCCCGGTTCCGGCGTAGAACACGAGCCTATTAATAGAGAGCAGACATGAACGAGATCACCTCTTTCAACGGCGATCCACAGCCGCCCGCGTCCCCGGACGCCAGCGGTACGGCAGATGACGCACAGGCATCGGAATTGCCCCACTCCGTCGAGGCGGAACAGCAACTGCTGGGGGCAATTCTCACCAACAACGACGTCTACGACAAAGTCGCCTCGATCATAAACTCCTCGCATTTCTATGATCCCGTGCACGCCCGGATCTACGAGGTCGCCGCCGCCCGCATCTCGAAGAATGCGCTGGCCTCGCCGGTCACGCTCAAGGCCTTCATGGAGGACGACCAGGGCCTGCGCGAACTGGGTGGCCCCGCCTATCTGGCCAAGCTGGCCTCGGCCTCGATCTCCGCCTTTGCGGTGCGCGACTATGCGCAGATGATCTATGATCTGGCGATCCGGCGCGAGTTGATCGCCCTTGGTCAGACCATCGCCGAAAAGGCCCGCCGCGTCGATGTCGCCTCCGAACCCAAGGAACAGATCGTCGAGGCGGAACAGTCGCTCTATCAACTGGCCGAACAGGGCCAGACCGAACAGGGGTTCAAATCCTTTCTGCGCGCGGTGACCGAGGCGGTCAATGTCACCAATGAGGCCTACCAGCGTGGCGGCGGCATGGCCGGGATTTCCACAGGGCTTGACGATCTCGACAAACAACTCGGCGGGTTGCACCCCTCGGACCTGTTGATCCTCGCCGGGCGTCCCTCGATGGGGAAAACCTCGCTGGCCACCAACATCGCCTTCAACGTGGCCAAGGCCTACAAGCGCGGCATCAAACAGGACGGCAGCGAAGGCGCGGTGGACGGCGGTGTCGTCGGCTTCTTCTCGCTTGAGATGTCAGCCGAACAGCTGGCGGGCCGTATCCTGGCCGAAGCCTCCGAGATTTCCTCGCACAAGATCCGCCAAGGTGACATGACCGAGGAGGAATTCCGCCGCTTCGTGCAGGCCGCCAAGGACCTGGAGAGCTGCCCGCTCTTTATCGACGACACCCCCGCGATCCCGATCTCGCAGCTTGCGGCGCGCGCGCGACGTCTGAAACGGACGCATGGGCTCGATCTGCTGGTGATCGACTATCTGCAACTTTGCCGCGGCATGTCCGACAATCGGGTGAACGAAATCGCCGAGATTTCCATGGGGATGAAGGCCATCGCCAAGGAATTGAACATCCCCGTGGTCGCCCTCTCGCAGCTGTCACGTCAGGTGGAAAGCCGCGAGGACAAACGCCCGCAGCTGTCGGACCTCAGGGAATCGGGCTCAATCGAACAGGACGCCGATGTGGTGATGTTTGTGTTCCGCGAAGAATACTACAAGGAACGCGAAAAACCCGGCGATCACGAGCTTGACAAGATGGAAGAGTGGAAACAGGCGATGGAGCGTCTGCACGCCAAGGCCGAAGTCATCGTCGGCAAGCAGCGTCACGGCCCCATCGGCACGGTGGAACTGGCGTTCGAGGCGCAATTCACCCGCTTTGGCAACCTTGCTAAATCCTGGCAACAGCAGCCCGACGGCTATTGAGCGCAAAACCGCGCCGGGGCCACTGACCTCCTTCATCTGGCCCCTTCATCTTTTTAAAAAATATCTCGGGGGAGGCCCTTCGGGCCGGGGGCAGCGCCCCCTCCCCGCCCGCAAACACAGCGCAACAGCCTGCCCAAAGCCACACCGCTGCGGTTTCCCCCTTGACCCCGGTGGCCTCCATGTCATGAACGACGCATGAGTACGGCACGTTTGAAAATCAACCTCGATGCGCTGGCGATCAACTGGCGCAATCTGGATGCCAAGACCAACTGCGAGACCGCAGCGGTGGTCAAGGCCAATGGCTATGGCCTGGAGGCTGGCCGCGTCGGCAAGGCGCTGGCCCAGGCAGGCGCACGCAACTTCTTTGTCGCCATCGCCGAAGAGGGCATCGCGCTCCGGCGCGCGCTGGGACCGGGACCCGGGATTTCGGTCTTTTCCGGTCATATGGAGGGGGACGCAAAACTGTTGCGCGACTTCCAGCTGACGCCGATGCTCAATTCGCTCGACCAGATGCTGCGCCATTTCGAGAGCCTTCCGGGACATCCCTTTGGCGTGCAGCTCGACAGCGGCATGAACCGGCTCGGGATGGAGGCCGCCGAATGGATGGCGGTGCGCGACATTGCACTGGATCAGAACCCGGTCCTCTTGATGTCGCATCTGGCCTGTTCGGATGAACCCGGCCACGGCATGAACCCCTATCAGCTCAAGAACTTCATCGAGATGACCGAGGGGCTGAACCTGCCCCGCTCGCTCGCCGCCACCGGCGGTCTACTTCTGGGCCGCGACTATCACTTCGATCTCTGCCGCCCGGGCATCGGTCTTTATGGCGGTGCGCCCTACAGCGACGCGCTGCCGGTGGTCGAACTGGAAGTGCCGGTGATCCAGATCCGCGACCTCGCGCCCGGCGAAAGCGTGGGCTACGGCAACACCTGGATCGCACAGCGCGACACCCGCATTGCCACCATTGCCGCCGGCTACGCAGACGGTCTGCACCGCGCCTTTCAGCGGCAGGGCATCATGGCCTATGCAGGCTCCACCCCCTGCCCCGTGGTGGGGCGGATCTCGATGGATCTGGTCACCGTTGACGTCACCGATCTGGACGATGTGCCCCCTTATCTGAGCCTGATGAACGAGGCGCAGACGGTGGATGTGCTGGCCAATGCCGCCGATACCATCGGCTATGAGGTTCTGACCGCGCTCGGCAACCGCTATGCGAGGACCTATAGCGCATGAGCCCCATCTCCGCCCTTGGGATGATCGGCCGCACCTCGCTGGGCCGCCTCGCGGCCCTCGGGCGGATCACCCGCTTTGCCGCCTCGACCTTCAGCCACATGCTGCGCCCGCCGTTTTACCCGCGCGAGTTTGCCAATGCGCTGCTGCAGGTCGGCTGGCTCAGCCTGCCTGTCGTTGCCCTGACCGCGATTTTCACCGGCGGCGCGCTGGCGCTGCAGATCTACGCCGGCGGCGCGCGCTTCAATGCCGAGGCCGTGGTACCGCAGATCGTCGCCATCGGCATGGTCCGCGAGTTGGGCCCGGTGCTGGTTGGCCTGATGATCGCCGCGCGCGTGACCTCTTCGATTGCCGCCGAAATCGCCACCATGAAAGTCACCGAGCAGATCGACGCGCTGGTGACGCTCTCCACCAACCCGATGAAATACCTTGTCGCGCCGCGTGTGCTGGCGGCCCTGATCACCGTGCCGGTGCTGGTTGGCGTCGGTGACATCATCGGCATCATGGGCGGCTATGTGGTCGCCACCGAGACCTTGGATTTCAACGCCGCTGCCTACCTCAAGAACACGGTCGACTTTCTCGAGTTGCGCGACATTGTCTCCTCCCTCGTGAAGGGCGCAGCCTTCGGCACCATCGCCGCCCTCATGGGCTGCTACTACGGCATGCAGTCGGGCCGCGGCGCGCAGGGCGTGGGCCGCGCCACCAAAGGCTCGGTCGAGGCCGCGGCCGTGCTGATCCTCGCCGCCAACTTTGTGCTGACCGGGGTGTTCTTTTCGCTATGACCCATCCGATGATTGAAATGCGTCAGGTCGCCAAGGCCTTCGGCTCCAACGAAGTTCTGCGCGGTGTCGATCTGGAGGTCGCCAAGGGCTCCTCTCTGGTCATCATCGGCGGCTCCGGCACCGGCAAGTCGGTGGCGCTGAAATGTGTGCTTGGCCTGATTGAGCCCGACACCGGTGAAATCCGCGTGGATGGCAAACCCGTGGGCCAGGGCGACCGCGATGCCTTCCTTGCCCGCTTTGGCATGTTGTTTCAGGGGGCGGCGCTGTTTGACAGCCTGCCGGTCTGGCAGAATGTGGCCTTTCGCCTGTTGCGGGGCCGCCTTGCTCGCCCCCGTGATGAGGCCCGCGAGATCGCCATCGAGAAACTCCGCCGTGTGGGCCTGAAGGCCGATGTCGCCGACCGCCTGCCCGCAGAGCTGTCCGGCGGTATGCAAAAACGCGTCGGCCTCGCCCGCGCAATTGCCGCCGACCCGGAGATCATCTTTTTCGACGAGCCCACCACCGGGCTCGATCCGATCATGTCCGGCGTCATCAACGACCTCATCCGCGAGATCGTGGTGGAGATGGGCGCCACCGCCATGACCATCACCCACGACATGACCTCGGTGCGTGCCATTGCCGACAATGTCGCCATGCTCCACGGTGGCAAGATCCGCTGGACGGGTCCTGTGGCAGAGATGGATCAGTCGGGCGATCCTTACGTGGAACAGTTCATCTCCGGCAGCGCGGAGGGTCCGATCGAGGCGGTGCGGTAGAACAGCGTTAGCTCCAATTTTTTAAAGAGTTTTATTTATGAATTTAAACGTATTACTCGGCGACATGATCGCCGCCATATTCGCGCCAATCGTTGAGGCTATACTCGGCCTGTTTGCAGCCTTTGTCAGCCTGATCGCAGAATTGCTCTCACCTGTACTTGCCCCGATTGTTGCCCCCGTTGTCGACGCCATCATCTGGGTTTATCTGGCCCTCATTGCAGCATTCAGCCACTTGATATGGGGCCTTGTGCGGCTCTTGGGACTTGCAAGCCATGCACGCGGCATTTCGTTTGTGTTCTTCGCCGTTGCGATCGCGGCGATGCTTTATCTTCTGGCAGGGATGGCGCTTTTCTTTGAAGGCGACACTCAGAACATCCTGAGATCAGCCTACAGCACCCATTCCGTATTGGCTGCGTTTGTGGGCATGCTGGTCGCCGCCGCAATCGGCTCTTGTTTGCGCAACGATCCATCGGCCCCGAAACCAAAAGACACAATTGCCCAGACCACCGACGCGCCGCCCGTGGACACATCACATGTCCGCAGTCGCCGCCGCTCCTACGTCACGGGCGCTGTTCTGGCTGTGGGCTGCGGGATTCTGGGCCTGTGGGTCTACAACAATGTGCTGGCAGCAAAAGAGAAACGCCCTTGCACAAATACCGAAACCGCGATCATCGTGGCAGAACGGATTGTCGCATCGAAATCCGGCGCGCAAAACAGCTTTGATACGGAGAACCTGAAGTGTCGGCTTCCATGACTGCAGGCAGCGCGCGCGGCAAAACGCCTCTTCTCCTCCGCCTCGCCAACCTCTCCCTGCTGATCCTCTACCCCGTCGCGTGGTTTGCGCCTCTGTTGCGGGCGGGCCTGCTGCCGATCTTCGGCCTGTCGGAAATCTCCGTCCTCACCGGCCTTCAGAGCCTTTGGGACAGCGACATCGTGCTGGCGCTGGTGGTCACCGCATTTGCGCTCTTCGCCCCCTACCTCAAGACCATCGGCCTCGCCTTGGTGCAGTTCCGCCTGCTGGATGCGCGCAGCCTGCCCGTACTGAATATCCTCGGCAAACTTGCGATGGCAGATGTCTTCCTGATTGCGCTCTATATCACGCTGGCAAAAGGCATCAGCTACGCCACGATCGAGGTGGCCTGGGGGATGTATCTCTTTACCGCCTGCATCCTGGCCTCCATCACTCTGTCGATTCTGACGGACCGCCAGATCAAACGCGAGTCGGCGGCGGGTCAATGACGGCCCAGCGGGCCGCCGCGCCCCGCGCGGTCGCAGATCATTGAGGCGCAGGCGACTCGCATTAAGGCTGGACAAGGCGCGTTCAGGGCAGACCTGCCCCTGAACCGCTTCTCAGCAGCCCTTTCGCGCCGCGCCAGCGGCGCGCGGCCCAACAGGAGGAGATCATCTGTGATGATCGTGCGACTGGCGGGAGCGCCCCCGTGCGGATTGCAAACGCCCAGGGTCAGAATGGCACCAGGCCCCGGCGCCCCCTTGAACAAACCGGAAACATCTGCCACTGATCGCCCATGGCAAAGACAACTTTCTCCTGCTCCGCCTGTGGGGCCTCCTATTCAAAATGGTCCGGCCGCTGCGAGGGCTGCGGCGAATGGAACACCATTTCAGAGGACAAGGGCCTCACCTCCGCCGGTCCGGCCAAGAAATCGCTGGGCGCCATGCGCGGCAAGCGGGTGCCGCTCACCGATCTAGCGACGCAGGAAACACCCCCGCCGCGCACATTATGCGGGGTCGCCGAACTCGACCGCGTGCTTGGGGGCGGTCTGGTGGAGGCGTCGGCCATCCTTGTGGGGGGCGATCCCGGTATCGGCAAATCGACGCTCTTGTTGCAGGCGGCGGCGCAGTTCGCCCATGCGGGGTTGAAGACCGTCTATGTCTCCGGCGAGGAAGCCTCTGCCCAGGTGCGGATGCGGGCGCAGCGGCTGGGGCTGGAGCAGGCGCCGGTCAAGCTCGCAGCAGAAACCAATCTGCGGGATATCCTGACCACGCTGGAGGCGGAAAAGCCGCAGCTGGCCATTATCGATTCCATCCAGACCATGTGGGCGGACAATGTCGACAGCGCACCGGGGTCGGTCAGCCAGGTGCGCGCCGCCGCGCATGAGCTGACCACATTCGCCAAGACCAACGGCATCAGCATCATCATGGTGGGCCATGTCACCAAGGAGGGCCAGATCGCAGGCCCCCGCGTGGTGGAGCATATGGTCGACACGGTGCTCTATTTCGAGGGCGAGCGCGGTCATCAGTTCCGCATCCTGCGTGCGGTCAAGAACCGCTTTGGCCCCGCCGACGAGATCGGCGTGTTTGAGATGACCGGCGGCGGGCTGGCACAGGTCCTCAACCCCTCGGCGCTGTTTCTGTCCGAACGCGGTCAGCCCTCGCCCGGGTCGGTGGTCTTTGCCGGCATCGAGGGCACCCGGCCGGTGCTGGTGGAGATGCAGGCGCTGGTGGCGCCCTCGCCCCATTCACAGCCGCGCCGCGCGGTGGTGGGCTGGGACAGCTCGCGCCTTGCGATGATCCTCGCGGTGCTGGAGGCGCGCTGCGGCATCCCCTTTGCCGGGCTTGATGTTTATCTGAACGTCGCGGGTGGGATGAAAATCACCGAACCTGCCGCCGACCTGGCGGTGGCCGCGGCGCTGCTCAGCGCCCGCGAGGACACGGCACTTCCGGCGGATACGGCAATATTTGGCGAAATATCCCTGTCCGGGGCGCTCAGACCGGCGCCACAGACGGAAAACCGGTTGAAAGAAGCGCAAAAACTTGGTTTCACGTCAGCGATCGCTCCGAGCGGTGGCAAATCTGTCTCTGTCCCCGGCCTGACCCTGCGCCCGGCCGCCGACCTCACAGGATTTGTTGGCGAATATTTCGGAGCAGGCTAAAAGGCCACTCAAGAGATATTTCGCGGGCAAACAGGCGAGGGACATGGAAGGTTTCACCATAATCGACGGCGCAGTGGCGCTGGTTATCGTAGTGTCGGCGCTACTCGCCTATGCACGCGGCTTCGTACGCGAAGTCATGGCCATCATCGGCTGGGTCGCCGCCGGTATCCTGGCCTATATGTTCGCGCCACAGGCGGAACCGCTGATGGCGGAAATCCCGGTGGTCGGCGAATTCATCGCCGACAGCTGCGAATTGTCGCTGATCGCGGCGTTCTTTGCGGTCTTTGCGATTGCGCTGATCGTCGTCTCCTTCTTCACGCCACTGCTGGCCGGGCTGGTGCAACGGTCGGCGCTTGGCGGGCTGGATCAGGGGGCCGGGTTCTTCTTTGGCGTGCTGCGCGGCATCCTGCTCGTGGTGATCGGGTTCTTCGTCTACAATGTGGTGATGACCGGCCAGAGCTTTACCATGGTCGACGAAAGCCGCTCGGCGGCGGTGTTCAACCGGGTGATCGGCAAGGTCGAGGAACAGAACCCCGAACAGGCACTGGGCTGGGTGACGCAGAAATACGAAGATCTGATCTCCTCCTGCGAGGGCTGATCTCCGCATCACAGTTACCGTATGATTGGGCGCTCCTGCGGGGCGCCCTTTTACATTTTTGAAAACGGTCAGAGGCAGTGGCGACTATACACAGAGTTATCCCCACCGCTGCCGTAACGTTAACCCCAAGAGGCCTGGCATTAACGTTTTGTTAAGAATGAAGAATCGATTCTTAACTCCGTAAAGTTTTCGCAAACGCGCTGCCGATTATCTTAACAAACCCTTAATTACCCCCAGATCGGGCGTTAACCTTTGGGTTTGACTGTGATTTTCCTGCATGAAAGCGGCTCTGGTACCGAAACCGACGCAAGCCTGCCCCATTCTTGTCCCAATTCAGAGGCCAATTGAGATCAACGAAGGCAAAAAGCCTCGACGCTCTCAGAAGGGACATTTGGACATGCTGCTGGATCACACCACCGCGTTTACAAACTATCAGCCGGTTGACCTGCTTCTGGACCTGCGCTCGCAGGAGGCCGAAGATCAGGCAAACACCCGTCTGCGTCCGCAACATGGCGGCGTGCTGCCCGGCACCCTGATCGAGACCGAATTCGGCTTCAAGCAAGCCCGCGCCCTGCGCCCCGGCGACATGGTTCAGACCTTTGACGGCGGCCTGCGCGAAGTGGTCAACATCCGCCACTCGGTTCCGCGTCTGACGGCCATGGTGCATGTGCCCGCCGGCGCGCTTGGCAATGACGCCGACCTCGACCTGCCCTCCGATGCCATTGTCGCCATCGAGGGCGATCTGGCGCTGGATCTCTTTGACCTGCCGGTGGTCACGGTCAAGCTGGTGGCGCTGATCGGCCATAACGGCATCAGCACCGCCCTGCCCCAGCGCCTGGCCCGTATTCATGTCGATTGCGAAGAAGAAGAGCTGCTCTGGACCGAAGGCGGCATGGTGATGAATGCCGGTGCGGTCGAGGACGAAAGCTACTACAGCGTGCTGTCCCTCGCCGAGACCCGCCTGATCGTCAACGCCGGGCGTATGGAGCCGGAACAGAATGCTGCGGACGCCGCGGACCAGATCGCGGACGAGGACGCCGAGGATGCGCGTTTCTTTGGTGGCGACATGGCACCGGCGCCGGCCTTCGACCCGATCGACCTGCTGTTTGGTCGCTACGCCGCCTGATCGCGCGCCGTTTTCCGGCCCATGACGGGCCAGGACCCCGTTCCGCTTGCCTGCGGAACAGGCGCAGCCCGCGCCAGATGTGAATTCCCGCCCCGATCTGTCTGTTGAATGTGATCCTTTGGTGACATTGCCTGCCAGACCGCCTATGTGAGAGCCGTCACTGTTCGACAGGATTCGGAGCCAAAGCCCCTGTGTTGACCCAGTCCCCAGCTGACCTGCGCCGCCCGTCGTGCGCGGCAGGATCTGCCCCTCTGGCCCGCCACAGCCGCAGTGCAGCCAAGGCATGCCGCCCGCTGCACCGCCTGCGCTCCGCCTCCCCGTTCACGAGAAATTCCCCTAGTATTGTCCCGGTGCCCCGCATCGGGCTCGCGACTCGTGGCACCCTTGCCCGGGTCTCTCCTGCCGCAGCCTGCGGGCTGTAAGCCACACGAACGACTATATTGGAGCCTCGCCATGTGCGGTATCTTGGGCATCGCAAGCAGAACCGAACAAGTGTTTGCGGAACTCTATGACGGGCTGTTGATGCTACAGCATCGCGGCCAGGATGCCTCTGGCATCGTGACCTATGGCGACGGGTTCTTTCGCGAACGCAAGGCCAACGGTCTGGTCAAGGATGTCTTTGGCGCCAAGGATGCCGAGACGCTTCAGGGCCGGGTCGGCATGGGCCACGTGCGCTACCCCACCGCCGGATCGCTGTCGGCCGCCGAGGCGCAGCCGTTTTTCGTAAACGCGCCCTATGGCATCTATCTGGTCCACAACGGCAATATCACCAACACCGAAGAGCAGCGCGCCAAGGTCACCGGCAAATACAGCCGCCACCTGCGCACCACCTCGGATTCCGAGATCCTGCTGAACGTGCTGGCCGACAAGGTGGCCGATGCGATCAAGGTCAACGGCAACGCCGATCCGATCCGCAACATCTTTGCCGGGGTGAAGATGACCATGGAGCGGGTGCAGGGCGCCTATTCGGTGATCTGCCTCATCGCCGGTGTCGGCATGCTGGCCTTCCGCGACCCGCATGGCATCCGGCCGCTGTCGGTCGCCCAACGCAACGCCGATGGCGCGGGCGACGGGGCCGACTACGCCTTTGCCTCGGAAGATGTGGCCTTTGGCATCAACGGGTTCACCAAACTGCGCGATCTGAAGCCCGGCGAGGCGATCCTGATTGATCTCGACGGCAACAAACATGAGTTCCAGGCGGTCGAGGGCAAACTCACCCCCTGCATCTTTGAATATGTCTACCTCGCGCGGCCCGACAGCCTGCTCGACGGGATTTCGGTCTACAAGACCCAGATCCGCATGGGCCAGACCCTGGCCAAGCAGATCGAGGCCTCCGGGCTGGACATCGATGCGATCATCCCGGTCCCGGACAGCGCCCGGCCCGTGGCATTGGAAGTCTCCAACATCACCGGCATCCGCTACCGCGAAGCGCTGGTCAAGAACCGCTATGTGGGCCGAACCTTCATCATGCCCGGGCAGGAAGAGCGGCAGAAATCCGTGCGTCGCAAGCTGAACGCGATCCCGCGCGAAATGCAGGACCGCAACATCCTGCTGATCGACGACTCGATCGTGCGCGGCAACACCATCAAGAAGATCGTGCAGATGTGTCGCGAAGCGGGCGCCAAGAAGGTCTATATCGCCTCCGCCTCGCCGCCGGTGAAATACCCCAATGTCTATGGCATCGACATGCCGACCAAGCATGAGCTGATCGCCAATGGCCGCTCGATCGAGGAGATTCGCGAGGAGCTGGGCGCGGATGAGCTGTTCTATCAGAACCTCGACGATCTGATCTGGGCGGCGCAGGGCGGCAACCCGGATATCGAAGCCTTTGATTGTTCCTGTTTCGACGGCCAGTATGTCACCGGCTCGGTGAGCGCGGAATATCTCGACACGCTCGAAGGCAGCAGCCGCGTGAGCAAGAAAATCAAGGACATGCCCGATGCAGGGGCGTCCTGGAACGGGGCCACGCTGGCCACCTGAGCGCGACGGGCCGCGCATGTGTCCTGCACGAAGAGCGCGCCGCCGCCCGGCGGGTTCTGGCGCGTGCTGCGGCGCGGTGATTGCAAGTTGCCGCCAACAGGCGTAAGGGAGCCGCGTGTAACGCGATGGCGCTGACCCGGACAGGTCGGCGCCATTCTCTATTTGACTTTCGAAAGGGGCGCCTTCTTGGACGCGCATCTCGCCCGCATGCTGAGCTCATCGCGTCAGTGCCGCTGTTGCGGCGCGACCTTTGCCCAGCTCCTCAGCCTCTCCTGCGACCGGCCCGACATCGTGCCGGCGGATCTGCAGGTGCAGGACAACGCCGCCATCTTCGTCTCCGAAGGCGATGTGCTGACCGAGGATTTCTGCCGCTTCGGCAGCCTGCGGTTCCTGCGGGCGGTGCTGGCGATCCCGCTGGCGGATTCGCGCGGCGAGGAATTCATCCTCGGCACTTGGGCCGGTGTCAGCGAAGAGGTGTTCGACGCGTATCTCGACCTGTTCGAGCTGCGCGAGGCGGAGAGCATGGGCAGCCAGCCCGCGTGGCTGTCGAACCAGATCCCGCCCGAAAGCGGCGGCCCGCTGGCCTGCATGCTGCATATGCGCCCCGAAGGCCAGTACCCGGAGTTGCAGGTCTCCGAGGTGAATCACGACCTCGCCCGGATGCAGGAGATCGGCCTCGACCTGGAGGATCTGCTGACCTTCCTGCATGCCTATGGGCATGATCTTGCCTCGCTGGTCTATGATGCCTGAGCACGCCGGCTGACCGGCAAGCTGCCGCGCATTTTCCGGGGCACCTCGGCCATCTCTGGCCGGTTGCATCGGCGGTTGGCGGGATCTGCTTTTGCTGCCGCGACGGGCCTGATACCGACCTGCCGATATACCAGACACCACTCACCACTCACACAAGACAGTTCCCGTGGCGGCGCGGTCGACGGACCGGTCGCCGCGGGAGAACCGGATGCCAATGGCCAACACAGCACAGACCACCGCAGAATCCATCGCCACCCAGAAGGACGCCCTGCCGGATCGCCGCGTCACCCTGATCGGGCTGTTTGGTCCGCAGGACGCCTTGCAGGGACTGGTCCGCCTGTCGTCGGGCCGGATCAAGACGGTGCAACCCGGCGCGCGCCTGCCGATCGGCCGCATCGTCGCCATCGACCCCGACGGTCTGCTGGTGGAGCGCGGCGGCACCGTCGGGCGGTTGCCGATCCTGGCCAACTGAGGCGCGCAGCCGGCGCATCTCGTCGCATCCGCCGACACCGCCGCCCGGCGGGGCTTGACCCCGGCGCGAGGTCGCCGCATGTAGGCGCCATGACCGACAGACTCGCCCTTATCACCGGGGCCTCGCGGGGCCTTGGCGCCGCTTTGGCTGAGGCGCTTGCGCCCACCCATCACATCATTGCCGTCGCCCGGACCACCGGCGCGCTGGAAGAGCTGGACGACCGGATCAAGGCCGCGGGCGGTTCTGCCACGCTGGCCCCGATGGATATCACCGTGCCGGAGGCCATGGCGACCCTGTGCCGGGGCATCTTTGACCGCTGGGGCAAGCTGGATCTCTGGCTGCACAGCGCCATCCACGCCGCCCCGCTGAGCCCGGCGCATCATGTGGCCGCCAAGGACTGGCAGAAGTCGATGGAGATCAATGCCACTGCGACCTCGGTCCTGATCCCCTATGTTGCGCCGCTGCTGGGACAGCACGGCAAGGCGGTGTTCTTTGACGATCCGCGCGCCGGCGAGAAATTCTTTGGCGCCTATGGCGCGACCAAATCGGCACAGATCGCCCTGGCCCGCAGCTGGCAGGAGGAAACCCTGCGCACCGGCCCACGGGTCACGCTGCTGACGCCGCCGCCGATGCCAACCGCCCTGCGGGCGCGGTTTTTCCCCGGCGAGGACCGGACCGTGCTGACCTCGCCCGCTGAGGCTGCGGCCGATCTCCTGCCCCAGATCCTGTCGGACTAGCGCCCGGCCGGCCGCGCCATCACGCCCCACAACGGCCAGCGCCCGTTGGCCCGCGCATGGGCGGCGGGTGATTTGGCCACACCCCGGCGCATCCGCCCGGTCACCGGCCTGCAAATTCCTTGCCCTGCCCGCCCCTGCCGCCTATGCAGGGCAGCAACCGGCGCGGGGGCGAATTCCCGCCGACACCGGAGAAAACCGCACGCAGGCAAGGGGGCAAAATGCGCATTCTGGTCACCAACGACGACGGCATCAGCGCCCCGGGGCTGGCGGTGCTGGAAGCGATCGCAGCCGAGCTTGCCGGTCCCGACGGCGAGGTCTGGACCGTGGCGCCCGCGTTTGAGCAATCCGGCGTTGGTCACTGCATCAGCTACACCCATCCCTCGATGATCTCGGAACTGGGGCCGCGCCGCTTTGCCGCCGAAGGCTCTCCGGCCGATTGCGTGTTGGCCGGCCTGCATGTGGTGATGAAGGATCATCGCCCCGATCTGGTGCTGTCGGGGGTGAACCGGGGCAACAACTCCGCCGAGAACGCGCTCTATTCCGGCACCCTGGGCGGGGCGATGGAAGGCGCGTTGCAAGGGCTGCCCGCCATGGCGCTGTCGCAATATTACGGGCCTGCCAATCGCGATCTGGACAACCCGTTCGAGGCCGCCCGCCAGCATGGTGCCGAGGTGCTGCGCAAGCTGTTGGCGGCGCAGCCCGAAAACGATCATGACTATGGCCTGTTCTACAACATCAATTTCCCGCCGGTGGCGGCTGCGGATGTGAAGGGCCTGCGGGTCAGCACCCAGGGCGCCCGTCCCGGCACCCGGTTTTCGGCCGAAGAACAGTTCTCGCCCAACGGGCGGCGCTACATGTGGGTCAAGGGCGGCGACCAGCAGGTGGCGACCGCGCCGGGCACCGATGCGGCGGTCAATCTGGAGGGCTATGTCTCCGTCACGCCGATGCGGGCGGATCTGACCGCCCATGACGCGCTGGAGGCCCTGAAGGCGATCGAATGACTGGCCCGGACGCGGAAACCAAAATGCAGTTCCTGTTTGCCCTGCGCTCGCGCGGGGTGACGGAGGCTTCTGTGCTGGAAGCCATGGAAGCGGTGGACCGCGGCCTGTTCCTGCGCGGCTTCTTCTCCGAACGCGCCTATGAGGATGTGCCGCTGCCGATCGCCTGCGGGCAGACCATCTCGCAGCCCTCGGTGGTGGGGCTGATGACGCAGGCGCTTCAGATCTCGCCCCGCGACACCGTGCTGGAGGTGGGCACCGGCTCGGGCTATCAGGCTGCGATCCTGGCCAAGCTGGCGCGCCGGGTCTACACCGTCGACCGCCATGGCCGCCTGGTGCAGGAGGCCCGGCAGGTGTTCCAGACCCTGGGACTGGCCAATATCACCTCGCTGGTGGGCGACGGCAGCCATGGGTTGCCGGAACAGGCGCCCTTTGATCGAATCATCGTGACCGCCGCCGCCGAGGACCCGCCCGGCCCGCTGTTGGCGCAGCTCAAGGTCGGCGGTATCATGGTGGTGCCGGTCGGCCAATCCGACGCGGTGCAGACCCTCATTCGCGTCCGCAAGAGCGAAAATGGGCTGGAATATGACGAATTGCGCCCGGTGCGCTTTGTTCCGCTGCTGGAAGGGCTTGGAAAAGACACCTGAGCTGTCCTATTCCGGGGTCAGCCCCGTTGCACTGTAGCGGTCCACCGGTCAGGCCCGGGCAAGACAGAACCGCTGCCGTCCAAGTCTCCGCCCAACAGGAGACGTCATTCGAGGAGAGCAAGAGACATGACCCGCCCCCAGACGGTCTTCCGCCCGAAGTTCCTGCGCCCCGCCGCCCTGCTGCCGCTGGCGCTGATCGCCGCCGCCTGCACCGCGCCGCTGGATTACGACCTGCGCGGGCAGATCGGTGCCTTCAACACCACCAAGGCCGCCCAGACCGCAACCGAGAGCCGCCCGGCGCCGGACTCGCGCGGGCTGATCACCTATCCGTCGTATCAGGTGGCGGTGGCGCGCAATGGCGATACCGTCGCTGATCTGGCCACGCGGGTCGGCCTGCCTGCGGTGGAGGTCGCCCGGTTCAACGGCGTCGAAACCCGCGATCCGCTGCGCAAGGGCGAGGTGCTGGTGCTGCCGCGCCGTGCCCCCGACGCCTCGGCGCGCGGCGGCAACCGCAGCCCCGGCGGCGTCGACATCGCGTCGCTGGCCGGCAACGCCATCGACAGCGCCCCGGCCAGCTCGCCCAATCCGGGGTCGGTGACCACCACCACGCTTCAGGAGACGCCGGCCAAACCCGCACCCACCCGCGTTCAGGAGGGCCCGGAGCCGGTGCGCCACAAGGTGACGCGCGGCGAAACCGCCTATACCATTGCCCGGCTCTACCAGATCCCGGTCAAATCGCTGGCGGAATGGAACGGGCTGGGCAGTGACTTTGCCATCCGCGAAGGCCAATACCTGCTGATCCCGCTGAAGGACCCCAACGCCCCGGCCCCCACGCCGGAGGCCACCGAGGCCGCGGTGACCGCGCCCGGACAGGGCAGCGCCACCCCCACGCCGCCCAGCGCCACCAAGCCGCTGCCGGATGAGGAGGTCGCCCCCGTCGCCGACGTGAAGTCGGAACCCAAACCTTCGGTCGATGTCGAACAACCCACCCGCGCCTCGCAGGCGGCGATGGGCTATCCGGTGACCGGCAAGATCATCCGGGCCTACTCCAAGGGCAAGAACGACGGCATCGACATCTCCGCCGCGCCAGGCAGCGCGGTAAAGGCCGCCGAGGCCGGCACGGTGGCCGCGATCACCGCCGATTCCAACAAGGTGCCGATCATCGTCATCCGCCACGACCGCAACCTGCTGTCGGTCTATGCCAATGTGGATGGCATCAAGGTCAAGAAGGGCGATCGCGTCAATCGCGGCCAGTCCATCGCCCAGCTGCGCGGCACGGCGGAAGAGGCCTATGTCCATTTCGAGGTGCGCGACGGCTTCGAAAGCGTCGATCCGCTGCCCTATCTGCAATAAGGCCACGGCAGGGGCCAGCTGCCCCGTCCGGCTGACCTTTGTGCCCCACAAGGGGATCGCGCGCCGCGCCCTCAGGGTGCGGCGCCGCCGCGTGAGGCTCCGTGCTTTTCCGCGTCGGGTTCGTAGTCCTGCAAACGCTTGCCGGGTTCATCGACAAACAGTTCGGGCAAGGGCTCGGCGCTCTCGATCAGGTCGACGCGGAACACCCGGAAATCCCCCCGCGTCTCGCACCATGCGGTCAGGGTCCAGACCCGGCCCCAATACTCCATATGCAAGGGGCGGATCACCCGTTCGGTCAGGGTCTCGTCAATGCGGCGATAGCGCAGGGCGAGTTTCTGGCGGGCCTTGATCGCAGCCCGCAGCGTCGGCATCCAGGTAAACCCGCGCGCCGCATCGGCAAAGGGGTAGACCGCGAATTTCCAGGCATCCGCCTCTGTCACCGTCTCAATGGGCAGCACCGCGTCGACCTTGGTGGCGAGGCTCTCTGCCGCGGCCTTCAGCTCCGGATCGGCGGCCTCGGCCACGATCGCCATGCCGAGGTTGAGCGCCTCCAGCTCGGACGGGGTCAGGGTCAGCGGTGGCAGGGTGATCGCCTCGCGCACCAGATAGCCGACACCGCGCTCGCCCTCGACCGGCACGCCCGAGGCCACCAGCGTGTCCATATCGCGATAGATGGTGCGGGTTGAGACCTCCAGCCGTGCGGCAATGTCCTGCGCCCGGTGCAATTTCCCGTCGCGCAGGATCTGGATAATCTCGAAAAGGCGGTCGGTGCGGCGCATGGAGAGATCTTTCACCTGCGCCGCACCTCAAGGTCAACCCATGGCAGGCGCCGGTTGCATCGTCCACATCTGCGTTTCATGCCGCATCACCAGGCTGCTCTGGTCGATCATGCGCATGATGTCGGCGGTGCAGTCGGCTTGCGGAAACTTGGCGCTGGCCTCCTGCGCGGCCGCCAGATCGGCCCAGATCACATAGTCCATCCAGGTGCCGTCCTCGCCCTTGGACAGGCGCCGGTCGACAAAGCCGCGCATGCCGCCGATGAAGCTCTCGGTCTTTTGGGTTGCGGCCACATAGTCGGCGTCGCTGACGCCCGGGTTCAGTTTGAAGGTTACCACTTCCACCACGGTCTTGGTCATCTGTCGTCATCCTTGTCTTGACGGTTTCGATGATCCTGTCCTAGACCAGAGCAACTGACACGAACCTGTCAGTTGAGTGCGGGCCTGCGGAAAAAATCGCAGATCCGGGGCCGATCAGAGGGCGCGATTGCCAGCCTGTGCTTTGCTCCGGCCCATGCAGCGCCTAACACTCGAGGCAGGACACCGTATTTCGGCGCATCGGACCAGGTCCCGCGCCCCGCATAACGAAAGGCAAACCCCATGCTGAACAACATCGGCCTTCCCGGCATTCTCCTCATCGCTGTCGTGGTTCTGGTTCTCTTTGGCCGCGGCAAGATCTCTTCGCTGATGGGCGAAGTGGGCAAAGGCATCACCTCCTTCAAGAAGGGCATCAGCGAGGGCAGCAAGGAACTGGAAGACGACGCCGCCGCAGAGGCCAAGGACGTCACCCCCGAAGCCGACAAAGACAAGGCGTAACCCCTAGATGTTCGATCTTGGCTGGACCGAGCTTCTGGTCATTGGCGTTGTGGCCCTGATCGTGGTCGGGCCCAAGGATCTGCCCAAGTTGTTCCGCAACGTGGGCCGGTTTGTGGGCAAGGCACGCGGCATGGCCCGCGAATTCAGCCGCGCGATGGAAGACGCGGCGGATGAGGCGGGCGTCAGTGACATCCAGAAGAGTTTTAAAACGGCGACGAACCCGATGGGGTCGGCGATGGACAGCGTCAAACAGGCCACGCGTGACCTGACCGATTCCATCGACCCGACGAAATTCGACCCCGACAGCGAGACCGGCAAGCTGGCCGCAGAACGGGCCGAAAGCGCCAAGAAGATCCAGGCCGCCACCGCGCGGGCCGCGGCAGAGCGCAAGGCCAAGGAGGCCGCCGAGGCGATGGCCAAGGCAGAAGAAGCCGAGGCGGCCCTGTCTGCACCAGCCAGCAGCGCGCCGTCTTCCGACAGTGAGACCAAGGCATGAGCCAGACAGAAGATCTTGACGATTCCACAGCGCCGCTGATCGAGCATCTGGCGGAGCTGCGCAGCCGCCTGATCCGGGCGGTGATCGCCTTTGCCGTCGGCATCGTGCTGGCCTTCATGGTGGCAGAGCCGATCCTGCAGTTCCTGGTGGCCCCGATCGAGCAGACCCTGCGCGAATTGGGCGATCCCTCCCCGACGCTGCAATATACCTCGCCGCAGGAATATCTGTTCACGCTGTTCCGGATCTCCATGGTGTTTGGCTTTGCGCTGTCCTTCCCGGTGATCGGCTTCCAGCTGTGGCGGTTCGTGGCACCGGGCCTCTACAAGAGCGAAAAGGGCGCGTTTCTGCCGTTCCTCATTGCCTCGCCCTTCATGTTCCTGCTGGGCGCGAGCTTTGCGCAGTTTGTGGTCACGCCGCTGGCGATGCAGTTCTTTCTGGGCTTTGCGGACGTGAGTTCGATCTTTGCCGGTCTGTTGTCGCAGGCCACCGGCGGCGAAGTGCCCGTGGATGTGGCAGTGGTGCCGGAAACCTCGGAAGGGGTGAAGATCACCTTCTTTGGCAAGGTGAACGAGAGCCTTGATATCACGCTCAAATTCATCATGGCCTTTGGCCTGTGCTTCCAGTTGCCGGTGCTTCTGACCCTGATGGGCAAGGCCGGTCTGGTCAGTGCCGAGGGGCTGGGCGGCATGCGCAAATATGCGGTGGTGGCCATTCTGGTGCTGGCCGCGCTGGTCACCCCGCCGGATGTCATCACCCAGGTCATCCTCTTCACGGTGGTCTACGGGCTTTATGAGGTGTCGATCTTCCTCGTCGCCCGTGTCGAGAAAAAGCGCGAGGAACAGCTGCGCGCCGAAGGCTACTACGATGACGAGCTGGACGGCGAGTAAGCTCCGCCCCCTGCAATGACCCAATCAGAAGGCGCGTCCCACGGGGCGCGCCTTTTTGGTCTCGGCCCGGGCAGGCCGGCGGCGGCCGGATCTGGCGGCTGCCTCTTGCCGGGTGCGGCGGAACATGGTTTGTCACGCCCGAGACGCACAGGAGGACCCCGAGCGATGGCACAGGATTTGGATCACGACACACTCAGCCGCATTGCCGAGGCGCTGGAGCGCATGGCCCCGGCCCCGCTGGCGACACCGGATTTTGCGGCGGCTTCGGGGTTCGTCTGGCATGTGGGCCCGGACCGGCTGGAGCCGGTGCCCGAGATCAACCGGGTGGAGCTGGATCTCCTGGTGGGGATTGATCGCTCGCGCGACACGCTGTTGGACAACACCCGCCGGTTTGCGGCAGGTCACGCGGCCAACAATGCGCTGCTGTGGGGCGCGCGCGGGATGGGGAAATCCTCGCTGGTGAAGGCGATCCATGGCTCCCTGGTGGCCACGCATCCCGACCTCAAGCTGGTGGAGCTGCAACGGGAGGATCTGCCTTCGGTCGCGCGCCTGCTGAACCATCTGCGCGGCGCGCCCTACCGGTTCATCCTGTTCTGCGATGACCTGTCGTTCAGCCATGACGACCAGCATTACAAGAGCCTGAAGGCCGTGCTGGACGGCGGCATCGAGGGCCGGCCCGAGAATGTGGTATTCTACGCCACCTCCAACCGCCGTCACCTGATGCCCCGCGACATGATCGAGAATGAGCGCTCCTCGGCGATCAACCCCTCCGAGGCGGTGGAGGAGAAGGTCTCGCTCTCGGATCGTTTTGGTCTTTGGCTTGGGTTCCACCCCTGCAATCAGGACGCCTATCTGGCGATGATCGCGGGCTATTGCGCGGCCTATGGCGTCGAGGTCGATGCCGAAACGCTGCGGGCCGAGGCCGTCGAATGGCAGGCCACGCGGGGCGCGCGGTCGGGCCGGGTGGCGTGGCAGTTCTTCACCGATCTGGCCGGGCGCAAGGGGGTGGCGCTGCGCTGACATTGGCGCAGGTCCCCGCCGCGTCCCGTCAGGGGCGCGGCGCCCGGCCCAACGGTTTTGATCGCCGCCCTGCGGCGGTGGAAACGGGCGGGAGCGCCCCCGGCGGGCCTTCTACCCCAAGGGCGGTCGTCCCCGATCTCCGGGAAACCGCCCCCTTCCTCGGGTAGCCCTTACCCCAGTTCGAAACTTGTCACGCCGTAGATCAGGTCCTGTGCCACCTCGGGCGCCTTGCCGCGATACATCCGGGCGGTCTCGAACACCGGTTGCAATCCCAGCGATTTCGCCAGCTCTACCGCGCTGGTGTTGGTCTCGGGCACGTCGAGAAAGATCTCCTGATCCTGCGGCCAGTCCTTCAACAGCCCCGCCAGAACCGACAGCGCCGCCGCCCGATGGGTGGCCACCAGCGGGCCGATCTTGGCCCCGGTGCGACAGCGGCGCAGGGTGCCGACCCCCTGCATTTCGCCGTCAGCATGTACCGCGATGCTCACATGCCCCGGCGCGCTGAGCCAGGCCTGCCAGAAACTCGGCCGCGGCGCGGGAAACACCCGCGCATCCAGCCCCGCCACCTCGGGCGACAGCCCGTCGAGCCAGGTCAGCGTAAAAGCATCCGACACCTTGAGCCGCCCCTTGGGCACCCCGCCGAACCGGATATTGCGCCAGGCAAATTCGAACCCGGAACGGCGATAGGCCTCCTGCTGCGCCACCACCCCGTCGAGTCCGACCGTGCGCCGACCGGCATGCTCCAGCGCCTTTTGCCACAACGCATAGCCGTAGCCCTGCCCCCGGTGCACCGGGTCAACGATATAGAAACCGAGAAAGGCAAACGCCGCGCCATAGGTCACGACCGAAATACAGGCAATCATCTCGCCGTCGAGGAAACCGCCCCAGAACCCCTGACCGTCCTGCACGGCGAAACAGGCCGCATCCTGGGCGCCCGGGTTCCAGCCCTCGCGCGCGGCCCAATCCACGGCGGTGTCGATTTCATCCCGCGACAGCGGGCGGATTTCATAGTGTTCCAACATGGCGACCTCCGTCGATTCCGCGGCCACCATGACGGAGGAAGATCACCGTGGAAAGACGAAACACCGATCACGCGGAACCGTCAGCCACATCGCGCGCCCCACCGCCGGCAGAAAGACATTGGGCACCGTCGCCTTCAGGATCGACCCGTCGAAATCCATACGGAACTCGACCAGGCTCTCATTGCCGAGAAACCGCGCCCGCTGGACCACGCCACGGGCGGGCACACCCTGCGTGTGGGTAGCCTCCGGTCCGCGACCGTTGCGGTCGAAATCGATACGGATGTGTTGCGGGCGAAAGACGATCTCCACATCCGTGCCATCCGGCACCCCGGGCGCCAGGAACTGCCCGAAGGGCGTATCCGCCAGAGCGCCGTTGACCCGCGCCGGAAGCGTGTTCACATCGGAAAAGAAAGCCACCGCCGCCTTGTCCACCGGGCGGGTGTAGACATTGTAGGGCGCCCCCTGCTGCACGATCCGGCCATCGCGCATCAGCGCGATCTCGTCGGCCATGCGCATCGCTTCCTCCGGCTCATGGGTGACCAGCAGGACAGCGGTGTCCTCCTCTTTCAGCAGGCTCAGCGTTTCATCGCGAATACCGTCGCGCAGCCGATTGTCGAGCCCGGAGAAGGGCTCATCCATCAGCATGATCTTGGGGCGTGGCGCCAGCGCCCGGGCCAGCGCCACCCGCTGCTGTTCGCCGCCAGACAGCTGATGCGGATACTCGTCGATATACTGGCCAAGCGAGACCCGATCCAGCAGCTCGCGGGCGCGGGCGCGTTTCTTCTCCTTCGCGCCCTTCAGGCCAAAGGCCACGTTGTCCCCGACGCTCAGATGCGGAAACAGCGCAAAATCCTGAAACATCAGTCCGATCTCGCGCCGCTCCGGCGGCACCCGGAACACGGTGTCGCAGATCAGGCTGCCGTCGACATAGATTTCGCCAGCGTCCTGCATCTCCACGCCTGCGACCATGCGCAGGGTTGTGGACTTGCCACAGCCCGACGGGCCGAGGAGACAGGTGACCTGCCCCGGCAGGACCCGGAGGGACACGTCATCCACCACCGCGCGCCCGTCAAAGAAACGGCGCAGGTTGCGGATCTCCAGCCGCGGCGTCACCTCATGGCCGTCAGCCTGGGCGGGCGGCAGCGCGGATTGGGTCATCTGCTCGGACATTGCGGGGCCTTCTATCCTGTGTCGGGTGCACATTGGGGCATCGCGGGCTGATATCAAGCCGGCGCAGGTCAGGCAAGGAGCTCCACCTCGCCTTCGGCCCGCGGCACCCCATTGACCAGCAGCGTCACCCGATGCGCCCCCGGCAGCAATGTAAAGGTGGAGGCCTGCGCCTTCAGCGGATGTGATTTCTGCAGGCTGAGCCCGTCGGCGCCGAGGCTGCCGGTCTTCCACTTGAAGACCTTGGTGGCGGTCTTGCCACCGGCGCGCTGAAAGGTCAGCGCATAATCCACGAGCACCCGCGCGCCCCGCGCCCCCTGCACATCGGCCCCGAGGGCCAGCTTGTCGCCGATGCGCACGCTGGCGGGCAGCTGCAACCGCGCGGTCAGCTCCAGATCCGGGTCATAGCCCAACAGCCGCAAGGCCCGTGGATCTCCCGCCTTCACCAACCCGCGCAGCGCGTGTGCGGTGATCCAGTCCAGCTCTTTCTGCGCCTGCATCCCCTGCCCTTGCCAATCGGTCAGCCGGTCGATGACGATCTGCGGCTCCTTCTTGGCAATGTCGTTGAGGTGGTTGGCAACCGATCGGGTCACAAAGCGCGCCGGATCCCGATGCAGCCGGTCGAGGATCGGCAGCGGCGCCTCCAGCGGCAGGTTCACCGCCAGCCCCCATGGCAGACGCGGCCGGCTGCCCTCGCTGGCCAGCCGGCGCACGTGGTAATGGTCATGATCTGTCCACTGCATCATGCGGGAGAGCACCGGATCGGGCCAGCGTTTCAGCAGGGGGCGCAGGGCAAACTCCATCGAAAAGCGCTGGGTGAGCGCTTCAAGCGTGTCGAGCGCCAGCGGCAGATCAGCCTCCTGCGTGGTCAGCGCCGTGACCCATTCGCCCAGCGGGGCAAAGATGAAATCGCCGAAATCGTCATCGCGCAAGCTTGGATCAAGCGGCGGCGGCAGGGCCGCCACGATCACCGGCGCCACCTGCGACAAGGGGCCCGGCACATGCACCGCAAGCTGCTCGGCAATCCAGTTGATACGGTCCTTCAGCTCCAGATCCAGCAGCCGCGCCATCACCGACGCCTCGAATCCCGCAGCGTCGAAATCGGAGGTCGCGCCCGCAAACAGACCAGCGAGGTAGCGGGTCTTCTGGAGGTTGAACAATTGATCCTTCAAGGAGAATTTCTCAGCCATGGATCAGATCGTCATATTGGTGGCACCACCGTCCAGGAGGATATTCTGGCCCACGATGAACCCTGCGTGCTGCGAACAAAGGAAGGCGCAGGTTGCGCCGAACTCCTGCCGGGTGCCGTAGCGCCCCGCCGGGATGGTGGCGGCGCGTTGGTCGCGGGCCTCGTCGAGACTGATCCCCTGGGACTGCGCCACCCCGGTATCAAGCGACACGGCCCGGTCGGTGGCATGGATCCCCGGCAGCAGATTGTTGATCGTCACGCCCGCCCCGGCCACCTGGCGCGCGGTGCCCGCCACATAGCCGGTCAGCCCGGCGCGGGCGGAATTGGACAGGCCCAACGCTGCGATCGGCGCCTTGACGGATTGCGAGGTGATATTGACCACCCGGCCCCAGCCCTTGTCCATCATTTCCGGCAGCAGCGCTTTCATCAGCGCGATCGGCGTCAGCATGTTGGCGTCAAGCGCGGTGATGAAATCGTCGCGGTCCCAATCGCTCCAGACGCCCGGAGGCGGGCCACCGGCGTTGGTCACCAGGATGTCGACCCCTTTGGCTCGTTCGATCAGCTCTGCGCGCGCGCCTTCATCGGTCACATCGCAGGCGGCCGTATCCACGCGAACGCCAAACCGATCCCGGAGATCCTGCGCCGAGGCTTCCAGTGCCTCGGCACCACGGGCATTCATCACCAGGTCGACACCGGCCTCTGCCAATGCTTCTGCACAGCCCAGACCCAACCCTTTGCTCGATGCACATACCAATGCGCGCTTTCCGCGAATACCCAGATCCATGACACTTCTCCCCATGCGTGTGGTTTGCCAGACCCTGCCAGCCGCGCAGGGGATTGACCAGCCGGCACAGAGCGCCCGGACCAGAATTTTTCCCGCCAGCGCCCGGTTCTCGCCCAAGTGTGAACCTAGTGTTTACCAAGAGCCGCGCAATATCGGGTGTCCTGTTCGAGGCGCCGCGCCCCCTGAAACCCAAAGCCTGGACCACCACGCATGATCAACGTGAGCCGCACCGCCCATTCCATCCAGTCGCTGCCGGCCTATCCGGCGGACCTGTTCCGCGCCAGTTTCGGTGTGAACGCAGGCGATCCGATCAGCATCCTGGACGAGCTGGTGATGGATGATGTCTATGAATTGCGCAGCAGTGCCAGCCCGGCGCGGCTGGGCATTTGCGCGCAGCTGGATGGCGGGTTTTCCGTGCATCGCGACAGTGCGCTCGGCACGCCGGGGGCGCCCTTGTTCCTGGATGGCGTCGTGACGCTGATGCCAGAGCTCGGCGCTGCGGTGGAGGCGCTGTTGATCGTCGAAACCGATCCGGAGGGCATGATCGCGGCGATCTACCTGCTGCCACAGGCCCCAATGGCCCCGTTTACAGGCTATCGTCTGGTGAACGGCACGCGGCAGGGCCTGCAGCACCGGCTGGCGCAAATGTCCTGCGTCGCCTTTGCGCGTGGCACCCGCATCACGCTGGCCACCGGCGCGCAGCGCGCCATCGAGGATCTGCGCCCCGGTGATCGCATCCTGACGCGCGACAGCGGCGCGCAGCCCATCACCTGGATCGGCCAGACAACGCTGCGGGCGGTGGGGGAAATGGCGCCGATCCTGATCCGCGAGGGAGCGTTGAACAACGCGCGCGACCTGCTGGTCAGCCCGGATCATCGGCTGATGGTCTATCAGCGCTCCGATGCCCTGCAGGCGGGTCGGCTGGAACTGTTGCTGCGCGCCCGTGATCTGGTCAATGGCGATACCGTGGTGGTGCAGGATGGCGGCTTTGTCGACTATTTCCAGATCCTGTTTGACCGGCATTACATCATCTATGCCGAGGGCATCGCGGCGGAGTCGCTCCTCGTGGACCCGTTCTCGCAGCCGACCCTGCCGGCAGACGTGCAATGGCGCATGCGCAGCACGCGACGCCATGGCGCGCGCGCCGATCATGGGCTGGACGTCAAGCGGCCGCTACTGGAAGAGCGGCCGGATGCGGTGGACCTGCTGCGGCGGGCCTCGCTGCGCTGATCTGCGCCCACGGGCAGCGGAGCTGCGCGTACACTCAGCCCCCGCAACGTCGGCGCCTGTCGCGGCACGCAGGCCCCGGCCCGCGGACGAGCGGGCCGCGGTCAGTCACCGCGCCGCTGCTGCATCCGGGCAAAGCCCGCGCCTTCGTTCATGCCAGCAAGAAACGCATCGGCCACCCCTGGCGCGGTCGCCGCATGACCATTGGGATGCGCCACCGGCGGCGCGGTTGCGACCGGGGCATCCTCGCGGTCAGACGTCCGGTCACCGACCATCCCCTTCAGCAGCAGAAATACCCCTGACAGGCCGAACCAGATGCAGGTCAGCACAAAGGCGGCCATCGCGTGCCCCTGCCCCGCCTGCAACAATGCGACATAGAGCGAGGCAGAGCCAAACCCGGCACCAACCGCGGCACACCCCGCGCTCAGCAGGGAGAACTGGACCCGGCGCGCGCCACGCCGGGCCTTTGATTTGATGTGACCCAGCATCGGATCAGCGGCGATTGCTCAGATACCCCAGGGCAAAGCCCAGCCCGGCCGCAATTGCGGTGGCGGTCAGGGGCTGCGCGCGCACCGCGTCTTCGGCCTGACGGGTCATCTGGGCTGCGCCATCGGCCACGGCCTGGCTCTGTTCGCGTGCAGTGTCCCGCGCGGCATCCCGCGCCTTGCCTGCGCGATCCTTGGCGAGGTCGGACACGGATTTGCTGAGCGCGGAAATGTCGGAGCGCAGCACGTCCATCTGGGTTGCAATGTCTTCGGTGGACGGGGCGGCTTGATCCTTCGGCATGGGAAATTCCTTTCCGTTTTGTTTCGCGTTCGCAGAGGAAACGTGACGCCGCAGGATTTTGTTCCGCGAAAATTTAGGGGCGTCGCAATTCCTCCCGCCTCCGGTCTGGTGTCTCGTCTGACGACAAGACGCCCAGTCCGGCGTTGGGCATGGCTCACAGCCCCGGTGCGGGGCTGTGAGCCTCGCCGGGCCGAATGGCCCGGCGCCCGGCCCAACCGGACGCGGGGTGCCCCGTATGGGGCGCACCGACGGATGGGCGGGAGCGCCCCCGGTCCTGCGTCCCCTCCGATCATGGCACAGACACCGCTTTTCCTTGCCTCCCACCCGCTTTCTGGCTAAGGCCAGCCCCATGTTGGACACCGCTCATAACCGCCCCGATCTGCCGCCGGAAATCGCGCGGCGCCGCACCTTTGCGATCATCTCGCACCCGGATGCGGGCAAGACCACACTGACCGAGAAGTTCCTCCTCTATGGTGGCGCCATCCAGATGGCCGGACAGGTGCGCGCCAAGGGCGAAGCGCGGCGCACGCGCTCTGACTTCATGCAGATGGAAAAAGACCGCGGCATCTCCGTCTCGGCCTCCGCGATGTCCTTTGATTACGGCAATTTCCGCTACAATCTCGTCGACACCCCCGGCCACTCGGATTTTTCCGAGGACACCTACCGCACGCTTACGGCGGTGGATGCAGCCGTCATGGTGATCGACGGTGCCAAGGGCGTGGAGAGCCAGACCCAGAAGCTTTTTGAGGTTTGCCGTCTGCGCGACCTGCCGATCCTGACCTTCTGTAACAAGATGGACCGCGAAAGCCGCGACACCTTTGAAATCATTGACGAGATTCAGGAGAACCTCGCCATCGACGTCACCCCGGCCAGCTGGCCCATCGGTGTGGGGCGCGATTTCATCGGCTGTTATGACCTCTTGCGTGACCGGCTGGAGCTGATGGACCGCGCCGACCGCAATAAGGTTGCCGAGAGCATCTCCATCAACGGCCTTGATGATCCCAAACTGGCCGAACACGTGCCCGAACACCTCTTGGAAAAGCTGCTCGAAGAGGTCGAAATGGCGCGCGAGCTGCTGCCCGCACTCGACCCGCAAGCGGTGCTTGAGGGGCATATGACCCCGATCTGGTTCGGCTCTGCGATCAACTCCTTTGGCGTGCGCGAGCTGATGGACGGCATCGGCGCCTACGGCCCCTTGCCGCAGGTCCAGTCCGCCGAGCCCCGCCAGATCGCCCCCGAAGAGAAAAAAGTCGCGGGCTTTGTCTTCAAGGTGCAGGCCAATATGGACCCCAAGCACCGCGACCGCGTCGCCTTTGTTCGACTGGCCTCCGGCCATTTCAAGCGCGGCATGAAGCTGACCCATGTGCGCACCAAGAAACCGATGGCGATCTCCAACCCGGTGCTGTTCCTCGCCTCCGACCGCGAGCTTGCCGAAGAGGCCTGGGGCGGTGACATCATCGGCATCCCCAACCACGGCCAGCTGCGCATCGGCGACACGCTGACCGAGGGCGAGGCCTTGCGCGTCACCGGCATTCCGTCCTTTGCGCCGGAACTGCTGCAAGGCGTGCGGGCGGGCGACCCGATGAAAGCCAAGCATCTGGAAAAAGCGCTGATGCAATTCGCCGAAGAAGGGGCCGCCAAGGTGTTCAAACCCTCGATCGGCTCGGGCTTTATCGTCGGCGTCGTCGGCCAGTTGCAGTTCGAAGTGCTCGCCAGCCGGATCGAGATGGAATACGGCCTGCCGGTGCGTTTTGAGGCCAGCCAGTTCACCTCGGCACGCTGGGTGCATGGCGACAAGGCGGCGGTGGACAAATTCACCAACGCCAACAAACAGCACATCGCCCATGATAACGATGGCGACATCGTCTATCTGACGCGTCTTCAGTGGGACATCGATAGGGTGGAACGGGATTATCCCGACTTGAAACTCTCCTCCACCAAGGAAATGATGGTCTGAAACGCGGGCACCCCTCACCGGGTGCCCGTTTTCAATCATGCAGGCAGGTGGACAGATGAAAGATCCCGCAACTACGGGAGAATGGGGCCTCGTTGCCACCCTCAAAGCCGAGGCACGCGCGATCCTGAACTTTGCCGCCTGGCACCTTGAACAGGGGGCCCACCGGCTGTTTCTCTATCTGGATGCGCCCTGCCCCGCGGCCCTGCCGCATCTCAAGGCGCATCCGCGTATCCGGGTGATCGAGACCACCGAGGCCCATTGGCAAAAACGCCGGGGCCGGGTGCCACAGAAACATCAGGTCCGTCAGAGCCTGAACGCCACCCGCGCCTATCGCCGTCAGGCCCGCGACCTGGATTGGCTGATCCACATCGACGTGGATGAATTCCTCTGGTCGGACACGCCAATCTCGGCGCATCTGGCAGGCCTCGCGCCCGACACGCTCTGCGCCCGCGTGCGCCCCTTGGAACTGCTGGCCGGCAGTGCGGATCACTACAAGGCGCGCCTCCCTGCCGGTAAGGACGCCGAGGCGACGGGCACCCGTCTCTATCCCCGGTTCGGCAGCTACCTGAAGGGCGGGTTCATCAGTCACGTGCAGGGCAAGTTGTTCGTGCGCACCGGCCTCGACGACGTCGATCTGCGCATCCATAACGTCTTTGTCGGCGGGGCGGAGAATCCCGCCCAGGCGGAACTGGACGCGGTCGACCTGTGTCACCGGCATGCGACCGACTGGGATCATTGGCTGCACCACTACCGCTACCGCCTGCAAAAAGGATCCTACCGATCAGATCTGCGCCCGGCGAAACCGCGCGCGGCAGGCGGTGTCACGCTGCACGAGGTGCTGTCCGCGCTCGAGGCCGAACAGGGCGAATCTGGGCTGCGGGCCTTTTTTGACGAGGTCTGCGCCGATGGTCCCGAATTGCGCCGGCGGCTTCAGGCGGAGGGCCTGTTGCGCACCCGCCCGCTGGACCCAACGCAGGCGCGGCAGAAACATTTCCGCGACTTCCGCTGAACTGTTCCCAAAATACTGCAAATGCCCAGAACCTCCGGCGAATTCTCGGCGGAAATTCGCGATCATTTGACCATATCATGCAATTTTGCTATGTGCCGCCTCAACCGGGGACTCCTGTCTGTTCAGGCGTCCGACTGATACCGGCATAGAGACACACGCGCGGGCCAGGTCAGTGTCCGCAAAAACGGACGCATATGACAAAATTCACCGATCTGAACCTTAATCCGAAGGTCCTCAAAGCCATTGAGGAAGCAGGATATGAAAGCCCGACCCCGATCCAGGCAGGCGCGATTCCCGCCGCCCTGGAAGGACGCGATGTCCTCGGGATCGCTCAGACCGGCACCGGCAAGACCGCCTCTTTCACCCTGCCGATGATCACCCGCCTTGCCCGTGGCCGCGCCCGGGCGCGGATGCCGCGCTCGCTGGTGCTCTGCCCGACGCGCGAATTGGCCGCACAGGTGGCGGAAAACTTCGACACCTACGCCAAACACGTCAAGCTGACCAAGGCCCTGTTGATCGGCGGCGTCTCCTTCAAGGAGCAGGATGCAGCCATCGACCGCGGCGTTGACGTGCTGATCGCCACACCGGGCCGCCTTCTGGACCATTTCGAGCGCGGCAAGCTGCTCTTGACCGGCATCGAGATCATGGTGGTGGATGAGGCCGACCGGATGCTCGATATGGGCTTTATTCCCGATATCGAACGCATCTTCTCGCTGACGCCCTTCACCCGCCAGACGCTGTTCTTCTCCGCCACCATGGCGCCGGAGATCGAGCGCATCACCAATACGTTCCTCTCCGGCCCCGAACGGGTGGAGATCGCGCGGCAAGCAACCACCTCCGAGACGATCGAACAGGCGGTGGTGATGTTCAAAGCCTCCCGTAAGGATCGCGAAGGCAGCGAGAAACGCCGGGTTCTGCGCGAGCTGATCAATCAGGAAGGCGAGGCAGTCAAGAACGCCATCATCTTCTGCAACCGCAAAACCGACGTGGATATCGTCGCCAAATCGCTGAAGAAATACGGCTATGACGCGGCGCCGATCCATGGCGATCTGGATCAGAGCCAGCGGACAAAAACGCTGGACGGGTTCCGCGATGGCGCGCTGAAGATCCTCGTGGCCTCTGACGTGGCCGCACGCGGTCTGGATGTCCCGTCGGTGAGCCATGTGTTCAACTTCGACGTGCCCGGCCATGCCGAGGACTACGTGCACCGCATCGGCCGCACCGGGCGCGCGGGTCGCGACGGCAAGGCGATCACCATCTGCACCCCGCGCGACGAGAAGGCGCTGGATGCGGTTGAAGGCCTGGTCCAGAAGCAGATCAACCGGCTGGACAACCCGGTCAAGCCGGCGCCGCGCAAAGCCGCCGCCAAGGACGCAGCGGATGCGCCCGAGACCACCGACAAGCCCAAACCCAGCCGTCGCAGCCGCAGCCGTGGTGGCAACAGCGAGGCCGCTGCGGAGGCCCAGACCGCCGCACCGACGCCTGCACCCGCGCCCGAACAGGCGGCTGAACAGCCGACCACCAAGGCAGCAAACAAATCCGACCGTGCAGACAAGCAGGACAGCCAGAAATCCGGCAAGTCCCGTGGACGCGGCCGCAAGGATGATCGCCGCGACGACAAGGTCGTGGGCATGGGCGACCATATGCCCAGCTTCATCGCGCTGAGTTTCGACGAGCGCCGCGCCAGCTGACCCTTGATCGGATCGCTTTATCGGAAAACCGCCCTGCCCCAGGCACGGGCGGTTTTTTGTGGCCACACGCGCGCCCAATCGGTGCTGCATTGCAGCAGCGGCATAGCGGGATTGCCGAGCTATGCGATGTCATCAGGCCCGACATCCTCTACATCGGCGGTATCAACACGATACCCCCAAGGTGATGTTATGGACTTGATGACAACCGCACCGCTTCTGAGCGACGACCTGAAAGAAATCGAACTGCGTGCCCGCAAGATGCGTGCCGAAGCCTTCCGCAGCATGTTGCTGGCCATCGGTGCCGGTCTTCAGCGCGTGATCAAGGCCCCGGCCCTGCTGCTGAGCCGCCCGCGCCACGCCTGATCAGGGCTGCGGCCCTGTGCCGACCTGCGCGCTTGCGAAAAACGCCCGGACCAGAGCGGTCCGGGCGTTTTCCGTTCCAGAGGCCTGCACCCCCTTCATCTTTTTAAAAATACCTCGGGGGTGACGTGACCCGAAGGGGCACGAGGGGGCAGCGCCCCCTCCTCCCCGATCAGCGCATACGGCTGACGACAACCGTCACTTCGGGCTTTTTGCCGATCTCGGACTGGGCAGTCTGACGCGCGATGCGCTTCAGTTCCTGTTCCAGCTTATCGTCATCCTTGAGGGTCTTCTTGCCCGCCCGCATCAGGAACTGGTTCAGGTCCTCTTCCATGACCTCGGCCAATGCGGCGTTGAACTGACCGGTCTCGGCAAGGCCCTTGAGGTCCACCCAGGGTTCGCCCAGCGGTTCGTCCTCTTCGTCGAGGATGGCCGTGACCACCACATGACCGTTAAGCGCCATACGAATGCGGTCGCGCACGATGCCATCCATGGCGCCGATCTTGACCGAACCGTCCAGATAGGTACGGCCCGTGTCGATATAGTCAGCAACCTTGGGCGTATCGCCCGTGAGGTCGATCATCATGCCGTTGACGGCAATGGCAGAGGCGATGCCCTTGTCCTCGCCGAGGCGCGCGTGCTGGCGCAGATGACGGTGTTCGCCGTGCATCGGGATCAGGATCTTGGGCTTCACGATGTCATGCATCTGCTCAAGGTCGGGGCGGTTGGCGTGACCAGACACGTGGTAGAGACCGGAGCTGTCATCCACCACATCAACGCCCTTCTCGGAGAACTGGTTGATGATCCAGATCACGCCTTTTTCATTGCCGGGAATGGTCTTGGAGGAGAACAGGAACAGATCGCCTTCCTTGAGTTCCATGCCGCGATACTTGCCACGGGCCAGCTGCGCGGAGGCGGCGCGGCGTTCGCCCTGCGATCCGGTGGTGATCAGCATCAGGTTTTCGCGCGGAATATCAGCCGCTTCCTCGGGTTGCACCACTTTGGGAAAATCGCTCAGCACCCCGGTTTCGATCGAGGCTTCGATCATCCGGCGCATGGCACGGCCCAACAGCACAATGGAGCGCCCTGCCCGTTCGCCCGCTTGCGCCAGCGTTTTGACGCGCGCAACATTCGAGGCAAAGGTGGTCGCCGCCACCATGCCGGAGGCCTCTGCGATCAGCTTGGTGATGTTGTCGCCCAGATCGCTCTCGGAGCGGCCCGCATGCGGTGAAAACACATTGGTGGAATCGCACACCAGCGCCTGCACGCCATCCTTGGAAATCTCGGCCCAGAGGTCGGGATCAAAGGCTTCGCCGACGATGGGGTTGGCGTCCAGTTTGAAATCACCGGTATGGATCACCCGGCCTGCGGGGCTGTCGATCACCAGACCGCCCGATTCCGGGATCGAGTGCGAAATGGGCACCGCGCCGATGGTGAAGGGGCCGAGCTTGGTCACTTCGGGCCAGGGCGAGATCGTCACCACGGCGTCGGGGTCATGGCCCTGCTCTTCCATCTTGCGACGGGCGATATTGGCGGTAAAGGCGCGCGCATAGACCGGCACATTGAGGCGGCTATAGAGATGCGCCACCGCGCCGATGTGGTCCTCGTGGGCGTGGGTGATGAAAATCCCCTCCAGCTGATCGGCGCGTTCCGCCAGCCAGCTGATGTCGGGCATGATCAGATCCACGCCGGGTGTGGTGTCCATGTCTGGAAAGGCCACGCCCAGATCCACCAGGATCAGGCGTTCCTTGCCCGGCGTGCCATAGCCATAGACGTAGGCGTTCATGCCGATTTCACCTGCCCCGCCGAGGGGCAAATAGATTAAACGTTCACTGCTCATGCGTGAGTACCGATATCCTTATTATGTTCGTGGATGCGCCGCAGACCTTGCATGGTCAGGTCATCCTCGTATGCGTCAAATAGATCTGCTGTCTGCTGGAAGAGCGGCGCCAGCCCGCCGGTTGATATGACTGTCATCGGCACGCCGGATTCGGCCTTGATGCGATCGCAGATCTCGCGCACGAGGCCGACATAGCCCCAGAACACGCCGGATTGCATACAGGCGACCGTGTTGGTGCCGATGACATTTTGTGGTTTCGAGATGTCGACATGGGGCAGCGCGGCGGCAGCATGGTGCAGCGCCTCAAGGCTGAGGTTCACCCCCGGCGCGATGACGCCGCCCACATAGGCGCCGTCCACGGCCACCACGTCGAATGTGGTTGCGGTTCCGAAATCAACGACGATCAGATCGCCGCCGTATTTGTGATACCCGGCGACCGTATTGACCAGACGGTCGGGGCCGACGGTGGTGCCTTCGTCGACGCGCACATCCACCGGGAGCGCGCATTCGGGTTTGCCCACCACCAGCGGGCGGGTCTTGAAATACCGGTCCGAGAGCACACGCAGGTTGAAAACCACGCGCGGCACAGTCGACGAGATAATCATATCAGTGATTTGCGCCTTGATGCCTTGCAGGTTCATCAGGGTGGAGAGCCAGACGTAATACTGATCTGCGGTGCGCTGCCATTCGGTCGAGGTGCGCCAATGGCCGATCATCTGATCGCCATCCCAGAGTGCAAAGACAGTGTTGGTGTTGCCGCAATCAACCGCGAGAAGCATGTGCCCCGCCTCCGTCAGAAAAAGATATCCGCGGCGGGGATGGTGACGGTCCCCTTTGCGGTCTTGAGAACGAGGTTGCCCGCGTCGTCGATGGTTTCAAAGGTGCCCGAGGTTTCCTCGCGCGCGGTGCGGGCGGTGATCACCTCACCCAGCTTGGCCGCGCGTGACAGCCACAGTTCGCGGATGGGCGCAAAGCCGTAGGTGGTGAACTGGTCCTCATGGCGGGCAAATGCAAGGGCAAGCGCCGACAGAAACGTCTCCGGGTCAACGCGCACGCCGGTTTCCGACTGGAGAGACACCGGCCACACTGCGCCGGGTTCCAGCCATTCTTTCATCGGGGTTTCGGCCAGATTGACGCCAATCCCGATAGAAAGATGATCGACACCGGATTTGACGCCTGCGCTTTCAAGGAGGATGCCCGCAAGCTTGCCGCCATTGAGCAGCACATCATTGGGCCATTTGAGCGCAAGTCCGCTGGTGCGGCCAGTCACGGTCTCCACGGCGTCATAGAGCGCAAGAGCGGCGATAAAGCTGCGCAGGGCGATCTGGTCGGGCGTGCCCTTGGGGCGATAGACCAGCGTGCCTGCAAAGTTGCCCTTGGGATCGGTCCACGCGCGTCCGCGTCGTCCGCGGCCTTTGGTCTGGCGCAGGGCGAGTATCCACTCCGGCCCGGTAAGGCTGGGCGCAAGGCGGGCGGCCTCGTCTAAGGTGCTGTCGACTTCTGCCAGCACACGGCGCCCGTATCCGATAGGCCAATCTGTCATGCGCGCCCCTTTAGCACCCGGTTTGACAAAAGGCAAAAGGCCCGGTCGCTCCGGACCGGGCCTTTTGACGAATTATTGCCTGCACTCATCAGTTGACCAGCATGGCCGCCGCAGAGGCCGCAGCACCTTCCAGCCCGAAGGTGGTGATAACCCCCACCAGCATCAGCGCGGCACCAACCGTAAAGAAGGCCAGCAGCACCGGCGAGCGGGAGGTTTCCACGTCATCGCCCTCAGAGCCGAAGTACATGAAGAACACAATGCGCAGGTAGTAGTAGGCCCCGATCACCGAGGCGATCACACCGGCAATCGCAAGCCATGCCATGTCCGCCTCGACCGCGGCGCGCAGCACGAAGAACTTGCCAAAGAAGCCCAGCATCGGCGGCACGCCTGCAAGCGAGAACAACAGCACCAGCATCCCAAGCGCGCGGCCCGGCTCTCGTTTGGCGTATTGGTTCAGCGCGGCGATGTCGGTGACGGGTTTGCCGTCACGGTGCAGCATCATGATGAAGGCAAAGGTGCCGATATTCATCGCCACATAGATCGACATGTAGATCAGCAGCGCCTGCACACCCAGCGCAGTGCCCGCCGCCAGACCGATCAGCGCATAACCCATATGGGCAATCGACGAATAGGCCATCAGGCGTTTGAGGTCGGTCTGGCCAATGGCCGCGACCGCGCCGAGGAACATCGACAGCACTGACAACAGCGCGATGACCTGGCTCCAGTCCTCGATCGCGTAGCCAAAGGCATCATGCAACACGCGGGCAAAGAGACCCATCGCGGCCACTTTGGGTGCGGAGGCAAAGAAGGCGGTGACCGGGGTCGGCGCGCCCTCGTAGACGTCCGGCGTCCACATGTGGAACGGCACCGCAGAGACCTTGAACGCCATGCCGGAGATCAGGAAGACGATCCCGAACAACAGGCCGATGGAGACCTCGCCGTGCTGGGCGACCTCGATGATGCCGGCAAATTTGGTGGTGCCCGCAAAGCCATAGACCAGCGACGCGCCATAGAGCAGCAGACCGGAGGAGAGCGCGCCAAGCACGAAATACTTCAGGCCCGCCTCGGTGGATTTGACGCTGTCGCGGCGCAGGGCGGCCACCACATAAAGCGCCAGCGATTGCAGCTCCAGCCCCATGTAAAGCGCCATCAGATCGCCTGCGGAGACCATCACCATCATGCCGATGGCAGAAAGCGCGATCAGGATCGGGTATTCAAACCGCAGCATGCCACGTTTGGACATATAGTCCTGCCCCATCACCATCACGGCGGCGGCAGAGAACAGGATCGCAACCTTGGCAAAGCGCGCGAAGGCGTCGTTGACGATCATGCCGCCAAAGGCCTCGGTCGAGCCGGAGCCGGAGGTTCCGATCCAGATGCCCAGCACCACCATCAGCGCGGCGGTCACCCACACGAGCATCGGCGCCAGCTTGTCCTTGACGGTGTAGACAGCCCCGAGCAGCGCCGCCATCGCAAAGATGGCGAGGATGATCTCGGGCAGGATCACGGAGAGATCAGCTTGCATCTCATCAGCTCCTTAGTGGGAATTGGTGGCGGCGACATCGACCTCGGCGGCATCCCAGAGGGGCCCCGCGTCGGCAACGGCCGTGTTGACGGATTGCACCAGCGCTTCGGTCGAGGGACCGATCACATCAGTGACGACGGACGGGTAGACACCAAGCAGCAGCGTCATCGCGATGAGCGGCGCAAAGATCCATTTTTCGCGGGCGTTCATGTCCTGAATGGCCTTGAGGCTCTCCTTGATCAGATCGCCAAAGACCACCCGACGATAGAGCCAGAGCGCATAGCAGGCCGAGAAAATCACGCCGGTGGTGGCGACAAAGGCAACCCAGGTGTTCTCCTGGAAGGTGCCGACCAGCGTCAGGAACTCCCCGATGAAACCAGAGGTGCCCGGCAGGCCCACGTTGCCCATGGTGAAGAACATGAACACCAGCGCATAGGCAGGCATGCGGATCACGAGACCGCCATAGGCGTCGATGTCGCGGGTATGCATGCGGTCATAGATGACCCCTACGCAGAGGAAGAGTGCGGCAGAGATGAAGCCGTGGCTGAGCATCTGGAAAATCGCCCCATCCACACCCTGCTGGTTCGCCGCAAAGATGCCCATGGTGACAAACCCCATGTGGGCGACCGAGGAATAGGCGATCAGCTTTTTCATGTCGTCCTGCACCATCGCCACCAGCGAGGTGTAGACAATCGCGATCGCCGACATCCACAGGACCACATCGGTCATCACCTCCGCCCCGATCGGGAACATGGGCAAGGAGAACCGCAGGAAGCCATAGCCGCCCATCTTCAACAGGATCGCCGCCAGCACCACGGAGCCCGCCGTCGGGGCCTGAACGTGTGCGTCCGGCAGCCATGTGTGCACCGGCCACATCGGCATCTTCACCGCAAAGGAGGCAAAGAAAGCGAGGAACAGCAGCGTCTGCATGCCGCCCACCACGTGAACGCCCAGCACGTCAAAGCCCGCATAGGAGAACTCATGCGCCAGCAGCCGGACCATATCGGTGGTGCCCGCATCGAAATACATCGCCACCATCGCCACCAGCATCAGCACAGAGCCAAAGAAGGTGTAGAGGAAGAACTTGAACGAGGCGTAGATCCGGTCCTTGCCGCCCCAGATGCCGATGATCAGGAACATCGGAATAAGGCCGGCTTCGAAGAACAGGTAGAAGAGCACCATGTCCAGCGCCATGAACACGCCGAGCATCAGCGTCTCCAGCACCAGGAAGGCGATCATGTATTCCTTGACCCGGGTGGCGACGGACCAGCTGGCCAGGATGGTCAGCGGCATCACAAAGGTCGTCAGCAGCACAAACAGCACCGAGATGCCATCAACACCCATCTTGTACTTCAGGCCAAAGATCCAGGCGCGCTCCTCGACGAACTGAAAGCCGGGATTGGCCGGGTCAAAGCCCGCATAGATGAACAGGCTCACCACAAAGGTGATCGTGGTGGCAAAGAGCGCCAGGATCTTTGCGTTGCGTCGTGCGGCTTCGTCGTCACCGCGCATCAGCAGCGCCATAAACGCCGCCGCCAGCGCAGGAATGAAGGTTACGATGGAAAGGAGATTGTGATCCATCAGTGCGATCCTCCGCCGATCGACATCCAGGTGACAAGGGCTGCGATCCCCAGCACCATCCAGAAGGCGTAAGTGAAGATGTAACCGGACTGGGCCCGGCCAGCGAGACGGGTGAAGAAGGGCACGATGCCCATCGCCACACCGTTGAGGAACCCGTCAATGGTCTTGCCGTCGCCCTTCTTCCAGAAGAAGCGGCCAAGCGCCAGCGCCGGTTTGACAAAGACCACGTTATAAAGCTCGTCAAAGTACCACTTGTTCTTGAGGAACAGGTAAAGCGGACGCTGCTGCTGCGCGAGGCGTTTGGGCAGCTCCGGGTTCACGATGTAGAACAGGACCGCCAGACCAAGGCCCAGGAGCATGGCAATGAAGGGGGAGACCTTCACCCATTTGGGCGCGGCATGGGCGTCATCCAGAACATGGTTGTCCGGTGCCATATACAGCGCGCCCTCACCCGGCTTGCCGACAAAGGCATAGTGATGTTCGCCCTCGGCGCCATGGGTGGTATCCGTCCCGTGATCCGCCGAACCGTGGTCCTCTTCTGCGGCATGCGAGTCACTTGCATGATCGTCGCCGTGGGAGGCGGCATCGCCGTGCGCAGCTGCCTCGGCCACCGGGATGCCGTAGAATTTGCCCACCTTGTCGGCGTGACCAAAGAAGGAGTTGTACCAGAGCATACCGGCAAACACCGCCCCCAGCGCCAGAACGCCCAGCGGGATCAGCATGACCATCGGGCTTTCATGCGCGTGATCATGGGTGTGTTTGTCGCCACGCGGTTTGCCGTAGAAGGTCAGGAAGATCAGGCGCCAGCTGTAGAAGGACGTCATCGCCGCTGCGATCACCAACATCCAGAAGCCATACATGGAGCCGCCCGCATAGGCGCTTTCGATAATGGCGTCCTTGGACAGGAAGCCTGCAAACCCGATGTGGGTGAGCGGAATGCCAACGCCAGTGATGGCCAGCGTGCCGATCATCATCGCCCAGAAGGTATAGGGGATCTTTTTGCGCAGGCCGCCGTAGTTCATCATGTCCTGTTCGTGGTGCATCGCGTGAATGACGGAGCCCGCGCCCAAGAACAGCATCGCCTTGAAGAACGCGTGGGTGAACAGGTGGAACATCGCCGCCGAATACATGCCGACGCCCGCGGCCACGAACATGTAGCCCAGCTGCGAGCACGTCGAATAGGCAATCACGCGCTTGATGTCGGTCTGAACCAGACCCACGGTCGCGGCAAAGAACGCGGTGGTGGCACCGAGAACGGTGATAAAGGTCGTCGCTTCGGGCGCAACCTCCATCAAGGGCGACATGCGGCACACAAGGAACACACCCGCCGTCACCATGGTTGCGGCGTGAATGAGTGCCGACACCGGGGTCGGCCCTTCCATCGCGTCCGGCAGCCATGTGTGCAGGATCAGCTGCGCCGATTTCCCCATCGCACCGACAAACAGCAGGAAGGCAATCAGGTTGGCCGCGTTCCAGTCGGTCCAGAGGAACGACACGGTGGTTTCCGCCAGATCCGGCGTCTCGGCAAAGATGGTGCCAAGGTTGATGCTGTCCGTCAGGAAAAACAGCGCAAAGATCCCGAGCGAGAAGCCAAAGTCGCCCACACGATTGACGATGAAGGCCTTCATCGCCGCCGCCCCGGCAGAGGGCTTGCGGTAGTAAAACCCGATCAACAGGTAGGAGGCAACGCCCACGCCTTCCCAGCCGAAGAACATCTGCACCAGGTTGTCGGAGGTCACCAGCATCAACATGGCGAAGGTGAAGAACGACAGATAGGCAAAGAAGCGCGGCTTGTAGCTCTCGCCCTCTTTGTACTGCGGGTCGTGATCCATGTAGCCGAAGGAATAAAGATGCACGAGCGCCGACACCGTAGAGATCACGATCAACATGATCGCGGTCAACCGGTCCAGTCGGATCGACCAGGAGGTCGACAGGCTGCCGCTCTCGATCCAGCGGAAAATCTCGATGATGCGGGTTTCGCCGTCAAAGGTCAGGAATGTGATCCACGACAACAGCGCCGTGAGGAACAACAGGCCGGTGGCGGTCCACATGGCGGCTTTTTCGCCGATGATCTTATGGCCAAAGCCGCAGATCACCGCCCCCACCAGCGGGGCAAAGAGGAGAATGGTTTCCATCTGGATTAGCCCTTCATCACGTTGATGTCTTCGACAGCGATGGTGCCGCGGTTCCGGAAGAAGCAGACGAGGATCGCAAGGCCAATCGCGGCCTCAGCGGCGGCGACGGTCAGCACGAACAGCGTGAACACCTGCCCCACCAGATCGCCAAGGAACGACGAGAAGGCGACGAGGTTGATGTTCACGGCCAGCAGCATGAGTTCGATGCTCATCAAAAGGATGATCACGTTCTTGCGGTTCAGGAAGAGCCCGAAAATGCCGATAACGAACAGCGTCGCCGCGACGGTGAGATGATGTTCAAGTCCGATCATTGATCAAAGCCCCTGCCCCGGTTTGATGTCCTTGAGCTCCATTGCCTTGGCCGGATCGCGATACATCTGGGCGAGCACGTCCTGACGCTTCACATCCTGGCGGTGGCGCAGGGTCAGAACGATGGCACCGATCATGGCCACCAGAAGGATCAGACCCGCTAGCTGGAACAGAAGGAAATATTGGTCGTAGATAATGAGGCCAAGCGCCTCGGTGTTGTGCCGATCAACAGGGATCGGCTGGCTCAGGTTCTGCGCCACGTCATGCGCACTCTCCCAGGAGCCATAGGCGATCACGAACTGCATCAGGATCACCAGCCCGATCAGCAGTGCCAGCGGCATGTAGCGGGCCATTTCGGCCTTGAGCTCGGCAAAGTCGACGTCGAGCATCATCACCACAAAGAGGAACAGCACCGCGACCGCGCCCACGTAGACGATCACCAGCAACATGGCGACGAATTCCGCCCCCAGCAGCACAAACAGCCCGGCCGAGGAAATAAAAGCCAGAATCAGCCACAGCACCGAATGCACTGGCTGACGGCTGATCACAGTGAACAGCCCGCCGGTGATGGCGCTGATGGCGAAGAGGTAAAAGGCAAACACGCTCATGTCTCATCGTCCCCTTTGTCGTCCATGACCTCCTGCGCCAAATCCATCGCGCGGGTCATGGCCGGAATGCCGGCAAAGACCGACATCTGTCCGATCGTTTCAACGATCTCTTGTTTCTTCGCGCCCGCCGCAAGAGCGTGGCGCACGGTCTGGCGCACGGCCGTATCGGCCTGCGCGCCCTGCATGGTCAACCCCGCCAGCGTCAGCAGCAGCCGGGTTTTGGCATCAAGCCCGTCTTTGTTGACGGTGTTGCCGAACATCATCTCCATGACCTCTTTGGGCATGGTGGGCCAGAGCGCCTCAAACCCTTTGGGAGAGAAACTCTCAAGCGCAGGATTGAGGGCCTTCGCCATCTCCTGCGCCTGGGCCATCATGGCCTCGAAAGGGTTTTTTGGCGTCTCACTCATCTGTACGGCGCGTCCAGCTCAAGGTTGCGGGCAATCTCGGCTTCCCAGCGCTCGCCATTGGCCAGCAGCTTGTCCTTGTCGTAGAACAGCTCCTCGCGGGTCTCGGTGGCGAATTCAAAATTCGGCCCCTCGACAATGGCGTCCACCGGGCAGGCTTCCTGACAGAAACCGCAGTAGATGCATTTGGTCATGTCGATGTCGTAGCGCGTGGTGCGGCGGCTACCGTCCTCGCGCGGTTCGGCATCGATGGTGATGGCCTGCGCCGGGCAGATCGCCTCGCAGAGTTTGCAGGCAATGCAGCGTTCCTCGCCGTTGGGATAACGGCGCAGGGCGTGCTCACCGCGAAAACGCGGGCTGAGCGGGCCTTTTTCATGCGGGTAGTTCAGGGTCGCCTTGGGGGCGAAGAAATACTTCAGCCCTAGTTTGAACCCCTGCCACACGTCTTGCAGCAGGAAGTATTTGGCGGCGCGGGTGTAATCGATCTGGGTCATATCAGCCTCCTGTGCTCCAGCGGGCGAACGCCCCCCAGAACCAATCGAAACGTGCGGCAAAGGCCACAAAGACCACCCAGACCAGGCTGAACGGCAGGAAAACTTTCCAGCCCAGACGCATCAGCTGGTCGTAGCGGTAACGCGGGGTGATGGCCTTGACCATGGCAAAGAGGAAGAAGAAGAACGCCATCTTTGCGATCATCCACAGCGGGCTGTCCGGCAGGAACGGCACCGGCGACAGCCAGCCGCCGAAGAACAGCAGCGAAGTGAGCGCGCACATCAGGAAGATGGCGATATATTCACCGGCCATGAACAACAGGAACGGCGTCGAGGAGTATTCCACCTGATAGCCTGCCACCAGTTCGGACTCCGCTTCGGGCAGGTCGAACGGTGGGCGGTTGGTTTCCGCAAGGCAGGAAATGAAGAACAGGAACACCATCGGGAAATGCGGCAGCCAGTACCAGTTGAACAGGCCTGCATTGCCGTCCTGTGCCCGCACGATATCGCCAAAGTTCATGCTGCCTGTCGACAGGATCACACCAATGATGATGAGACCGATGGAGACCTCATAGGAGATCATCTGCGCCGCAGAGCGCAAGGAGCCAAGGAACGGGTATTTGGAGTTCGACGCCCAGCCGCCCATGATGACGCCGTAGACCTCAAGCGAAGAGACCGCGAACACATAGAGGATGGCGACATTGATGTCCGAGAGCACCCATGTGTCGTTGAACGGGATCACCGCCCAGGCGATCATCGCCAACACAAAGGAGGTGAGCGGCGCCATGATAAACACAGTCCGGTCAGAGCCGGCCGGGATGACCACCTCCTTGACCACGTATTTCAGCGCATCCGCGACGGTCTGCAACAGGCCATAGACGCCCACCACATTGGGACCGCGCCGCATTTGGACAGCCGCCCAGATTTTGCGGTCGCCGTAGACAAGGAACAGAAGCGAGATCATCACAAAGGCGACAACCGCCAGGGTCTGCGCCAGGATGATGACAGCAATGCCGCCTGGGGTGTTAAAGAATTCAGCCATGGGTCCTCACACCGTAGGTATTCCGTTTGCCTTGCAGTCCTGCACCACGACTTCGGCGTCGAGCGTGCGCAAACCGCGCGGTAAGGCTGGCGAGATGGTGTAGACCGCATCGGCCTTCCAAATACCAGCCTCTTGTTTCGTTTTTGTGCGCACATGACGCGCAAAGCCGTATCCCCGGATCAGCGCATATTGTGCTGCCGCGCAATCGGCATAGTCGTTCAGATCCTCAAGCGCCCCGACCCGGTCCATGGTGACATGGAACTGCACCAGATCCCCATCGAGGAGGCTGGTGTCCACGCCCAGATAATCGGGCGCGGCGCGGCTCACCTCATCGCCCGACACATCCGTGCAGGCCATGAGGGCAAGCCCCGCGAGCGATATGAGCGCCGCCCGGATCACTCTGCCGCAATCGCCGTGTCGCGGCGCGCCTTGGCCTGAGCGGAGAGCTCTGCCATCAGCTGCGATGCGCGCGCAATCGGGTTGGTCAGGTAGAAGTCTTTGACCGCAGGCAGGAAATCCGCCTTGCCGAGTTTTTCAACCGGCAGCGCCTCGCCTTCATTGGCAACAACGCGATCCACCTTGGCCAGATGCGGGACGTCCTTGATCAGCGCCTTGCGCAGTTGCGCGAGGCTGTCATAGGGCAGTTTAGCATCGAGTTCCGCCGACAGCGCCCGCAGGATGGCCCAGTTTTCCTTGGCCTCACCCGGAGCAAAACCTGCACGCATGGCAAGCTGCGGACGGCCTTCGGTGTTCACGAACAGGCCGTTTTCCTCGGTATAGGCCGCACCCGGCAGGATCACATCGGCGCGGTGCGCGCCACGGTCGCCGTGGCTGCCCTGATAGATCACAAATGCACCTGCATCGATTTCGACCTCATCGGCCCCGAGGTTGTAGATCACCTCTGCACCGTCGATTGCAGCCGCCATGCCACCCTCGGTGACGGCCCCGACGTCCATGGCGCCCACACGAGCGGCGGCGCTGTGCAGGACCAAGAGCTTGCCCAGAGATTGCGCCTTGGCGAGAACCGCGAGACCGTCGGCTTCGCGCAGCGCGCCCTGCCCCACGATGACGATCGCGTCTTCCGGGGCTGTCAGCCCGTCAAGCGCGGCGCGATCCGTTCCCACATGATCGTGATCATAGGTCAGATCAGCGGCCGGGCCGACCAGTTTCACATTGGCCCCCTTGAGCCACGCCTTGCGGATGCGGGCATTCAGCACCGGCGCCTCGTCGCGCGGGTTGGTGCCAATCAGGATGATGTCCTTGGCGGTGTCGATATCCTCGATGGTGGCGGTGCCGACATAGCCCGCGCGGTTGCCGATGGGCAGGCGCGCATTATCGGTGCGGCATTCGACCTTGCCCTCAAGGCTCTCGATCAGGTTCTTCAGCGCATAGGCGGCCTCAACCGGAACCAGGTCACCGATCAGGCCTGCGACTTTCTTGCCCTTCATCGCGGTGGCGACAGCCTCCAGCGCCTCGGGCCATGTGGCGGGCTTCAGCTTGCCATCCACACGCACATAGGGGCGGTCCAGACGTTGGCGACGCAGGCCATCCCAGACAAAACGGGTCTTATCGGAGATCCATTCTTCGTTCACGCCATCATGGTTGCGCGGCAGGATACGCATCACTTCGCGGCCCTTGGTGTCCACGCGGATGTTCGATCCCAGCGCGTCCATCACGTCGATGGTCTCGGTCTTGGTGAGCTCCCACGGACGCGCGGTAAACGCATAGGGTTTCGAGGTCAGCGCACCGACCGGGCATAGGTCAATGATGTTGCCCTGAAGGTTCGAATCCAGCGTCTCGTTCAGATAGGAGGTGATCTCCGCATCCTCGCCGCGTCCGGTCTGCCCCATCTGCGAAATGCCTGCGACCTCGGTGGTGAAGCGCACGCAACGGGTGCAGGAGATGCAGCGGGTCATTGCGGTGCCCACAAGCGGGCCGAGGTTCAGATCGTCCACCGCGCGCTTGGGTTCACGGAAGCGCGAGAAATCAACGCCGTAGGCCATCGCCTGATCTTGCAGGTCGCATTCGCCGCCCTGATCGCAGATCGGGCAATCCAGCGGGTGGTTGATCAGGAGAAACTCCATCACCCCTTCGCGCGCCTTTTTCACCATCGGTGAATTGGTCTTCACCTGCGGCGCCTGGCCCTCGGGACCGGGGCGCAGATCACGCACCTGCATCGCGCAGGAGGCAGCGGGCTTGGGCGGGCCGCCGACGACCTCCACAAGGCACATACGACAGTTGCCCGCAATCGAGAGACGCTCGTGGTAGCAGAAGCGCGGGATCTCGATCCCGGCCTGCTCGCAGGCCTGGATCAGGGTCATCGCCCCGTCGACTTCGATCTCGGTTCCGTCAATGTTGATCTTGCGGAGGTCAGACATGGTCTATTTCGCCCTCAGTAACACGCCGATCGCGCTGTTTTTCTCGATTTCCGCCAGCCCGTAGGCGCAGAATGTTTCTGGCTGGTCCAGTTTGACCCCTTCCTGCCGCAGCAGGCGCTCGCCCTTGGCGCGCATCCGGGATTTTTCCTGGTCCGACTTGATGTAGGACTTGATTTCAGCGTCGCTGTAGCCAAGCGCATTGGCGCGGCTGCGGATCTGATAGAGCTGGTTCAGCCCTTTGAGCGTGCGCGGCGCGAGGCGATCACATTGATCGGCCACTTCGCTGGCCACGGCCACGGCAAACAGCGGATCCTCGATTTCCTGCACATCGCGCAACGACGGCCTGGCCTCGCCCGCGTTGGCACCAAAGGCCAGAAGCAGGGCCGCCAAAGCCGCCAGAGAGGTGGCCATCACGGCGGTGCGTGCCGGGGAAATGGCAATTGATTCAGACATGTCAGACTCCTGTGTGGTTCTGTCTGAACCACAGGAGTGAGACGCGCTGTTATACAATAGCACCCCGCCGGACCGGCCATGATATGCCGACCTGCGCATCAAGACTCGCAACGTCCCGTATAGACCGCATCGCCCTTGTCGAGCTGGATATTGTAGTTGCCCTCGGCGTCCAGCGCGATGTTGGTCCAATCAAACCGCGAGGTGCCGAAGTTCACGATGCAATAGCGTTTGGCCTGGTGATCGGCAGCCGCCAGCGCCCCCCGCTGGGATTGCAGCGCATCACGCACCTCGATGCGGAAATCGGCGAGGGTCTCTCTCTTGTTGATCGCTTTGGCACTGGTGCGGAACGCGATGCCGTCAAACCGCATGCGCTTTTCCTCGCGGGTCTTGCCTCCACAGGCCGCAAGCCCCACCGAGGCCGCCAGTATCAGCGTCAAAGTCATACGTGAAGTCATCATCATCTCTTCAGGTTATTCCGCTGCCATCACGCCGACGCGACCCGTTTTCTGAGCCTTGATGCGGTCTTCGATTTCTTCGCGGAAGTTGCGAATGAGACCCTGAATGGGCCAGGCAGCTGCATCACCCAATGCACAGATGGTGTGGCCTTCAACTTGTTTCGTGACATCCCAGAGCATGTCAATTTCTTCGAGTTCCGCTTCGCCCCGGACCAGACGATCCATGACGCGCATCATCCAGCCGGTACCCTCACGGCACGGGGTACACTGGCCGCAGCTCTCGTGTTTGTAGAATTTGGACAGACGCCAGATCGCCTTTACGATGTCGGTCTGTTTGTCCATCACGATCACCGCCGCGGTGCCAAGGCCGGAGCCCAGCTCGCCGCGCAGGTAATCAAAATCCATGATCGCGTCGCGCATCTTCTCGCCGCGCACACAGGGCACGGAAGAACCGCCGGGGATCACCGCCAGAAGGTTGTCCCAGCCGCCGCGAATGCCGCCGCAGTGTTTGTCGATGAGTTCCTCAAAGGAAATGCTCATCGCTTCCTCAACAACGCAGGGGTTGTTGACGTGGCCGGAGATCGCAAAAAGCTTGGTGCCCGCGTTGTTCTGACGGCCAAAGCCCGCAAACCACTCCGCCCCGCGCCGCAAGATGGTCGGCACCACGGCGATGGATTCCACATTGTTCACGGTGGTCGGGCAGCCATAAAGCCCCGCGCCCGCCGGGAACGGCGGCTTCATGCGCGGCATGCCTTTTTTGCCCTCAAGGCTCTCGATCAGGGCGGTTTCCTCGCCGCAGATATAGGCCCCTGCCCCGTGGTGCAGGAAGACGTCGAAGTCCCAGCCGGAGCCTGCAGCGTCTTTGCCCAGAAGCCCCTTGTCGTAGCATTCGTCAATCGCTGCCTGCAGCGCCTCGCGCTCGCGGATATATTCGCCGCGCAGGTAGATGTAGCAGGTGTGTGCGTTCATCGCGAAGGAAGCGATCAGCGCGCCCTCGATCAGCGTATGCGGATCGTGGCGCATGATTTCGCGGTCTTTGCAGGTGCCGGGCTCGGACTCATCAGCGTTGATCACTAGATAGGCCGGACGCCCGTCGCTTTCCTTGGGCATGAAGGACCATTTGAGGCCGGTGGGGAAGCCCGCACCGCCGCGTCCGCGCAGGCCGGAATCCTTCATGGTCTGGATGATCCAGTCGCGCCCTTTTTCAATGAGGCCCGCCGTACCGTCCCAATGGCCACGCTTTTGTGCGCCCGCTAACGTGCGTTCGTGCATCCCGTAAAGGTTGGTAAAGATCCGATCCTGATCCTTCAGCATGTGTGCCTACCTTTGACTGTTCTGACGCATGCGCCAGAGTTGAATGATGTTGACGCCCGCATAGATCATCGCCGCCAGAGCGGCGAAATCGAACAGCAGCGCATAGCGGCCCGGCAGGCCGATCGCGGGACCAATGAGAAGCGACAGGATCAGCCAGGCCACCATCGTGCCGGCGATCACCAGCGAGATGTGCCGCCCCTTGGCTGCAATGGCCTTATCCTGTTCGTCCTTCGTCATCGGGTCCAGTCATCCTTGACCACAGCGCACGGCCCATGGCCGCGATCTGCGATTATGATTTGTCTTTGTAACGGCCGTCTGTCTTGGCCGATTTGGCAAACTCGGTCTCTTCACCCGCTGCCAGTTTCTTGGATTGTTCGATCCAGCCGTCCCGTTCGATGCGGCCCTTGAACTTCAGGCGCGCATCCACCCAAGCCATCTCGGCCTCGGTCCATTTGGCGATCTGGTCGAAGTGGAAAAAGCCCAACTCATTCAGTGTCTGTTCAAGCTTCGGCCCCACCCCTTTGAGGAGTTTGAGGTCGTCCGCCCCGCCCTCGCGCGCCGCGGTCAGCGTCTCGGGCTCTTTTTCCTCGACCGCATCTGCCGCATCCGCCTTGGGCTCTGTCACCTTTGCGGCGGCGGCCTCGGGCTGTGCCGGGGTGGCGGCGTCGGATTTCTTGGCGGGAGGTTTGGAGGGCGTCTCTGCCTTGGCCGCTTCCGCCTGCTTGGCGGCGGGTTTCGGACGCTCCGGTGCTGCCGGAGTGGGCTCTGCCGCAGCACGCCCCGCAACCACGCCATCCTTGCCCACCCAAGGGGTCAGCAGCGGTACTTCATCGCCCTGAATGCGCTTCACACCGTCGCCAAGCTCGGTCGCGAGTTCGGCAGACGCGTTGTACTGCGGCTTGTCCGCCTCATAATCCTTGAGCGAGGTAAGACCGGATTTCGGCTCTGCCGCGTAACGGCCATTTTGCGGGCCAGGCACCACGTCCTTGCCAGCGGCCAGATCGTCGATCAGCTTGGTAAAGCTCGCGGCGGTCAGATCCTCGTAGTAGTCCTTGCCGATCTGCGCCATCGGCGCATTGGTGCAGGACCCGAGGCATTCCACCTCTTCCCAGGAAAACTTGCCATCCTCGGACACGGTGTGCGGCTTGGGCGCGATCTTGTCCTTGCAGACCGCAATCAGATCCTCCGCCCCGCAGATCATGCAGGAGGTGGTGCCGCAGACCTGAATATGCGCAACAGAGCCGGTGGGTTGCAGCTGGAACATGAAGTAGAAGGAGGCCACCTCCAGCACGCGGATATAGGCCATGCCGAGCATATCGGCGACATATTCGATCGCCGGTTTGGTGATCCAGCCTTCCTGTTCCTGCGCACGCCACAGGATCGGGATCACCGCCGAGGCCTGACGGCCCTCGGGGTATTTGGTCATTTGCGCCTCTGCCCAGGCCTGGTTGGCCGGGGTGAAGGCAAAACTATCGGGTTGTTCGGAATGGAGCCTACGCAGCATCGTTTTCACCGTGTATTTTTTCTGCACAAAGACGCGAAATTTCACTTCTATGCACCGAAACCTTCTTCTTCTCTGCAAGAGTAGCATCTCTCACTTGCTGAGTTTTTTTAAGTGCTCGCTCCGAGTTGACGAACACAAGTTCTCCCGAACTCGCGTGTTCCAAGAAAGCAACGTAAGGTGAGAAAAACGAGAAGCTCATTTTAATTTCAAGGTCACCCGGAAATAAAACATGAGCCATATTGAGTGCACTACTCAGCTGCGCTTGTACTTCAAGAACCGGTGCAAGATGATCTACCTCGGCTGCTTTGAGGGAAAAATAGTTTGGATCAGCAGCGATCTTGCCTTGTTCCAATTCCGCCGCAAGTTCGATCAACGTCAACTTAGCGTCGTAGTCATTTAGCGCCGCAATCATCTTGCTGCATTCCAAAATTACTGCGTTGTTCCTGTTCGCTTCCAGAGCGTTAGCTAAACTACTAGCCGACCAAATGAGCCCTACAACCGCTGCAAGGGATGCAGCAAATTGTGCTGCACCAGCGCAATTTTTTACGACTGCCCCGATCACCGGTCAATCTCTCCAAAAACGATGTCCATGGTGCCGATGATGGCCGCGACGTCGGCGAGCTGGTGGCCCTTGGCGACGTGGTCCATCGCCTGCAAATGCAGGAAGCCCGGCGCGCGCAGCTTGGCGCGGTAGGGTTTGTTGGTGCCATCCGCCACCAGATAGACCCCGAATTCGCCCTTGGGCGCCTCGACCGCGGCGTAGACCTCGCCCTCGGGGACGTGGAAGCCTTCGGTATAGAGCTTGAAGTGGTGGATCAGGCTCTCCATCGAGGTTTTCATGTCGGTGCGCTTGGGCGGGCTGATCTTGCCGCGCGCCATCACGTCGCCGGTGGCCTCGCGCAGCTTGTGGATCGCCTGACGGATGATCGACAGCGACTGGCGCATCTCTTCCATCCGGACAAGGTAGCGGTCGTAGCAGTCGCCGTTCTTGCCCACCGGGATCTGAAAGTCGAACTCGTCGTAGCATTCATAGGGCTGCGCACGGCGCAAATCCCAGGCCAGACCGGAGCCACGCACCATGACGCCGGAGAACCCGTATTGCTGGATCTCCTCCTCGGTGACGACGCCGATGTCGCAGTTGCGCTGCTTGAAGATGCGGTTCTCGGTCAGCAGCCCGTCGATGTCGTCCATCACGGCGGGGAATTCGATCGCCCATTCCTCGATATCATCGAGCAATTCATCCGGCAGGTCCTGATGCACACCACCGGGGCGGAAGTAGGCCGCGTGCAGACGTGCACCACAGGCCCGCTCGTAGAAGATCATCAGCTTTTCGCGTTCTTCAAAGCCCCAGAGCGGCGGCGTCAGCGCGCCCACGTCCATCGCCTGCGTGGTGACGTTCAGCAGGTGATTGAGGATGCGGCCGATTTCCGAATAAAGCACCCGAATGAGCTGGGCGCGGCGCGGCACCTCAACCCCGGTGAGTTTCTCGATCGCCAGACACCATGCGTGCTCCTGGTTCATCGGCGCCACATAATCGAGGCGGTCGAAATACGGCAGGTTCTGCAGGTAGGTGCGGCTCTCCATCAGCTTTTCGGTGCCACGGTGCAAGAGGCCGATATGCGGATCGCAGCGTTCCACGATCTCGCCGTCCAGTTCCAGAACCAGGCGCAAAACGCCGTGGGCCGCCGGGTGTTGCGGGCCGAAGTTGATGTTGAAATTACGGATCTTCTGCTCGCCCGTCTGGGCGTCGTCAAAACCTTTGGAGCCGTCCATCATTTCGCCCCCTCTTTCTCGTCACCGGGCAGGATGTAGTCGGCACCCTCCCATGGGCTCATGAAGTCAAACTGGCGGTATTCCTGCACCAGTTTCACCGGCTCGTAGACCACGCGCTTTTGCGCCTCGTCATAGCGGACTTCGGTGTAGCCGGTGGTCGGGAAATCCTTGCGCAGCGGGTGGCCGCGAAAGCCGTAGTCGGTCAGCAGGCGGCGCAGGTCCGGGTGGCCTGTGAACAGGATGCCGAACATGTCAAAGACTTCGCGCTCGAACCAGTTGGCGGAGGGGTGCACATCCACGATGGAGGGCACCATGTCCTCTTCGCGCACCGCAACCCGCAGGCGGATGCGGTGGTTCTGGTACATCGACAGCAGGTGATACACCACGTCAAAGCGCTTGGTGCGCTCGGGGTAATCCACGGCGGTGATGTCAACCAGGGTGGAGAACCGGCAGGCGCTGTCCACGCGCAGGAACTCCACAAGACCTGCGATATTGGCCGGTTTCACGTCGATATTCAGCTCGCCATGCGCGATGTCCCAGGACAACACACAATCGGGGCGCTTGGCTTCGATCTGATGGCCAAGGTCTTGCAATGCTTCAATCATCTGTGTCTCCTGCCCTTAGCGCACAAGGGTGCCGGTGCGGCGGATCTTGCGCTGCAGTTGCATCAGCCCATAAAGCAGCGCCTCTGCGGTGGGCGGGCAGCCGGGCACGTAGATGTCGACCGGCACGATCCGGTCACAACCGCGCACGACGGAATAGCTGTAGTGGTAATAGCCACCGCCATTGGCGCAGGACCCCATCGAGATCACATAGCGCGGTTCTGGCATCTGGTCGTAGACCTTGCGCAGCGCCGGGGCCATCTTATTGGTGAGGGTGCCCGCAACGATCATCACATCCGACTGACGCGGGCTCGCGCGTGGCGCGATGCCAAAGCGTTCGGCGTCATAGCGTGGCATGGAGGTATGCATCATCTCGACCGCGCAGCAGGCCAGACCAAAGGTCATCCAGTGCAGCGATCCGGTGCGCGCCCAGTTGATGATGTCCTCGGCAGAGGTCAGCAGAAACCCCTTGTCCTGCAATTCCGCATTGAGGGCCTGGGTGACCATTTCCTTGTCGACACCCGCGGTGTTCGCGCCAGCTGTCACTCCCATTCCAATGCCCCCTTCTTCCATTCGTAGGCAAAGCCGATCGTCAGCACGCCCAGGAACACCATCATGGACCAGAAGCCGGTATCGCTGATGTCCTTAAAGCCGACGGCCCAGGGAAACAGGAAGGCAATCTCCAGATCGAAGATGATGAACAGGATCGAGACCAGATAAAAGCGCACGTCGAATTTCATGCGGGCGTCATCGAATGCGTTGAAACCGCACTCATAGGCGCTGACTTTTTCCGGGTCGGGATTGCGCACCGCAACAACAACGGCAGCAAGAATAAGCACGAGACCAAGGCCGATGGCGACGGCCAAAAACACCAGAATGGGCAGGTATTCCCGCAACATCTCTTCCACGAGTGGCTCCTTTCCGCGCACACGGCAAGATCTGCTCGTGCACCGTCAATTGGCGTGTTGACTTGGGCCGTTACTACTCCCGTCCCCCTACACCGTCAACCAAGGGGAAGTTAATGTGAAAAGCTTTCTCGACCAGACCGGCAGACACGCAACAACGCCTTAAAAACTGATGGTTTTAGTCGGAATTTAGCGCGCGGCAAGTTGGTGCAGACCGGCCCGGCCAAAGCGGCGGGAAACCCCTTATTTGCTACGCCAGGCGGGGGCGCGTTTTTCAAAAAACGCGTTGATCCCATCCACGGCCTCGGGGCTTTCCCAGCGGTCCACAAGGGCCGAAATGGTAAAATCAATCACGGTTTTATCGATCTGCGGGCCCAGGGCGCGCGCCAGTGCCTTGGCGTCAGCGACCGCGCCCGGCGCACAATCAAGGTATGGCACCACTTCTGCCTCGACCGCGGCATCGAGTGAGTCGGCTGGAACCACCCGGGCCAGAAGCCCCAGCTCCACCGCTTCCGACGCGTCAAAGAGCCGCGCCGACATGAACACGCGCCGCGCGCGCGCCTCGCCCATGCGGGCGATGACATAGGGGCCGATGGTGGCGGGGATCAGGCCAAGGCGGGTCTCGGTGAGGCCCATCTTGAGGCTGTCGACGCCGATCGCCACATCACAGACCGAGGCCATGCCCACGCCACCGCCAAACGCGTTGCCCTGTAGCCGCCCGATCAAGGGCTGCGGCAAGGTGTTCAGAAGGTTCAGCATGTCCGCCAGCACCCGCGCCTCGCGGGCGCGGGTCTCGGCATCCGCATCCATCTGCGCCTGCATCCACGCCAGATCGCCCCCAGCGCAGAAGCTTTTACCCGCGCCGGTCAGGACCACCACACGCACGCTTCGGTCCGCCGCCAGCGCGCGCGCTGCATCCTGCAATTCCTGCAGCATCTGCCCCGACATGGCGTTGTGCTTTTCGGAACGGTTGAGCGTCAGGGTCGCCACGCCGCGATCATCGCGTGTGAGCGTTAGCGTGTCATACATGGCCAAAGGGTCCTTATTGTGATGAAGTATCAGGCATCGGCGGCAACGGGACGCAGAGCGCGCGCCATAACAGCGGCCTCCTGCAGGACATCGCCATCCAGCCCAGTGTCATAGCCCAGCCGGGTCAGGTGTTCGTGCACGACCTCAGTGGCGACATTGCCCGCCGCACCCGGCGCATAGGGACAGCCGCCAAGCCCGCCCACGGCGGCATCAAACACCCGCACGCCCAGCGCCAGCGAGGCGTCGATATTGTCCACGGCCCGGCCTGCGGTGTCGTGGTAATGCCCCGCAAGCCGCGTCACTGGCACGGCGTCTTTGACCGCAATCAGCATCTTGGCGATCTTGTCGGGTGTCGCCTTGCCGATGGTGTCGCCCAGCGAGATCTCATAGCAGCCCATCGAGAACAGCCGATCCGCGACCTCGGCCACTTTGTCGGGGGCGACAGCGCCATCATAGGGGCAGTCGGTCACGCAGGAGACATAACCCCGCACCGGCAGGTCGATATGGCGCGCGGCCTCCAGAATGGGGGCAAAGCGTTCAATACTCTCGGCAATCGAGGCATTGATATTGGCCTGCGAAAACCCCTCGGATGCGGAGGCAAAAATGGCGATTTCATCGGCGCGCGCGGCCAGCGCGTCCTCATAGCCCCGCATATTCGGGGTGAGCGCCGCATAGCGCACGCCTTTGGCCTTGGTGATCCCAGCCAGCACTTCGGCGCTGCCCGCCATCTGCGGCACCCATTTCGGCGACACGAAGCTTGCCACCTCGATCCGGGAAAAGCCTGCGCGGCTGAGGCAATCCACCAGCGCCACCTTGTCGGCGACGGGGATGTCGCGCTTTTCATTCTGCAGCCCGTCGCGTGGGCCCACCTCAAAGATCTCGACGCGGTCTTTCATGGGTTTTGCTCCTCCCGGTTCATGGGCGCGGCTCAGGCGTCTTCCTCCAGCCGGACCAGCGCTGCTCCAGCCTCCACCTGATCGCCGGCTTGCGCAAGAACTTCTGCAACCACGCCGTCCCGGGCGGCCAGCAAAGAGTGTTCCATTTTCATGGCCTCAAGGATGGCGAGCCGGTCGCCTTCCTTGACGGTGGCGCCCGCCTCCGCAAAGACCGCCTTGACCAGGCCAGGCATCGGGGCCTCGATCAGGTTGCCGTCCCCGGCAGCCCCTGCGGCGCGCTCCAGCGGGTCGATCACCGTAAAGCTCAGCCCGTAGTGATCAAACACCGTGATCGTGTCGCCGCAGATCGACAGGGGCGGCAGGGGCATGCTGCCAATCACCCAGCCTGAGGCCATGCGGTTCACGGCGATATGCGTGCCCTCAATCGTCCAATCCTGACGGTCGGGGCCGTTGACCTCGACGGTGGCCTCAAACCGCTCGCCCTGCCACTCCAGCGTGACGGAGCGATGCAGGTCGGCCCATAGCGTAAAGCCCATGTCAGGGCGCGCCTCGATCAGATCGAGCGCAGCCATTGCAGCGGCGGCCTTATGCTCGGGCTTTGCGACCGGTGCCGCCGCGAGCGTGTCGAGATCCCGTGCGATCAGGCCTGTGTCCACGTCGCCCGCGGCAAAGCCGGCATGCCGCGTGAGCGCGCCAAGGAAGGCAAGGTTGGTGACAGTTCCGGCAACCTCGGTGCGGGCCAGCGCGTCATCCAGCTGGCGCAGCGCTGCGGCGCGGGAGGGGCCATGTACGATCACCTTGGAGATCATCGGATCATACCACGGGCTGATGGTGTCCCCTGCCCGCACCCCGCTGTCGGCGCGCACACCTTCGGGAAAGGCCAGATGCGAGAGCGTGCCGGTGGCGGGCAAAAAGCCCTTGGGCACGTCTTCGGCATAAAGCCGCGCCTCGAAGGCGTGGCCGCTGATGGTGAGGTCGTCCTGCTGCAGGGGCAGCCCTTCGCCAGAGGCGACGCGCAACTGCCATTCCACCAGATCAACGCCGGTGATGAGCTCCGTGACCGGATGCTCCACCTGCAAACGGGTGTTCATCTCCATGAACCAGAACCCGTCCGCACGCAGCCCGTCCGAGCCGTCCACAATGAACTCGACCGTGCCCGCGCCCGCATAGCCGATCGCCTCGGCCGCGCGCACGGCGGCCTGCCCCATGGCGGCGCGCATCTCTTCGGTCATGCCGGGGGCCGGCGCTTCTTCGATCACCTTTTGGTGGCGGCGCTGCAGCGAACAGTCGCGCTCAAACAGATGCACCGCCGATGTACCGTCGCCAAAGACCTGCACCTCGATATGGCGCGGTTTCTGGATGTATTTTTCAATCAGCACCGCCGGGTTGCCAAAGGACGTTGTGGCCTCGCCCTGCGCCGAGGCCAGCGCATCGTTGAAATCCTTGGGATCCTCGACCAACCGCATGCCCTTGCCACCGCCGCCCGCGACCGCCTTGATCAGGACCGGATAGCCGATGCTCTCCGCCTGTTCGGCGAGGAAGCCCGCGTCCTGAGTGTCGCCGTGATAGCCCGGAACCACCGGAACGCCCGCCTCTTCCATCAGCGCCTTGGCCGCGTCCTTGAGCCCCATCTTGCGGATCGCGCTGGCAGAGGGACCGATGAAGGCAAGGCCTGCCGCCTCGACCTTTTCCACAAAATCGGGGTTCTCCGACAGAAACCCATAACCCGGATGTATGCCTTGCGCGCCGGTGGCTTTGGCGGCGGCGAGGATCTCGTCCTGCAGCAGGTAGCTATCCGCTGGGGCCGGTCCGTGGCCGATATGGACAGCCTCATCCGCAAGCGCCACATGTTTGGCACCTCGGTCCGCATCGGAGTAGACGGCGACGGTGCGTACACCCAGACGACGGGCGGTTTCCATCACCCGGCATGCAATTTCGCCACGGTTGGCAATCAGGATCTTGTTGAACATCTTGCGGTGCTCCTTTTGAGGGACCGTCGCGGGGGGGGGGGGGGGGGGGGGGGGGGGGGGGGGGGGGGGGGGGGGGGGGGGGGGGGGGGGGGGGGGGGGGGGGGG
>NZ_JAJENT010000855.1:0-9257 GCF_035615515.1 Phormidium sp. CCY1219 | reverse complement strand
CCAGAAACCCTAGGTGGAAAGGATGAATACAAAAATCTCCAACTTCTTCACCGACATTGCCATGATGTAAAAACTGCTAGCGATGGTAGCCTCGGTACCTATGACAAAGGCCAAATTGTTGAGGAGTCGGATGAGGTGAAAATCTCAAGTCCGGTTCTGAAGACGAGTAGTTCTGGTGACAGAATTGCTTAGTTTAACACCGATAAGTCAACCCTAAAAAATAGGGAGGTTTGGCTCAAGAGTTAACCTTGTTTAAAATTGCTCGGCAAAATGCCCCTAGGGGAGGCACGGAAATTAACCAAGGAATGGTGCTGTGACTCATATTTTTTTATTACAACCTGGTCGTTGGGTTATGGAAGGCAATTGGCTCGAACGCAATGGGATGCCGATTACCGTGAAGGGGAAAACTTTGGTGGCCTGGAATCGGGAAACCTGGTTTAATATGGTGACCAAGCTGATATTTCCGGGTGGCGAACGCGAAGATATTACTCTGCAGTATCGGGGACGCTTCGATATCAGCGATCGCGTCTACAGCTTCGTCCTTCAACACAGCGAACTCGGACGGGTGGAAGGAGAAGGATGGATTGCCCCGGAAACCATCGTTCAGCGCTATTGGGTGTTGGGAAGTACGAAGCAGCGCCACAGTGGGTTTGATACCCTACACCGCCTGGATAACGGCAGGTACTATCAATCTAGCGTGATTTTGGCGGGTCACTACCTCAGCAGCGCGATGGAAGCGACCCTGAACCGTTTGCCTCAGTAAGCGAAGCGAATTAGTGCCGATAGGGGAAAAAGATGACCGGTTCGCAACTGCGGCGCAGAACCTCAGCAGTAAAGCTGGGGAACCAATCCCACAACTTACCCAAGCTGTGGGACGCCAGGGCGATCGCGCAGATATCCGACTTCTGAGCTAGGTCTAAGATATCAACCACTGGCTCTCCCAGGCGGACTTCTATATCCACTTCAATGCCGAGCTGTTTTAATTCTGCCTCGATGGGGGCTAACTTTTCGTGGGCCTCTTCGAGTTTGTAGTCTTTGGGCACTTTTCGCAGCACCCCCGCATCGATGACCCAGGCCAGCATACAGCGTTCTAGGGACCCCGACGGACGGTTCTGGGCATAGTGCTTAAACTGTTCGAGGAGGGTTTTTGACGCTTCGCTGTCGTCATAGGGAATTAAGACATAGCGCAACAGGTGACGACAGCGCAGATTCAGTTCTTCCGCCGTCAACGCTGAAAGCAGGGAGTTGGGAAGGGTCATCAAGGGGATGGGGGTCCGTCCCGACAGTTCGAGGGTGGTACTGCCAAAAAGTCGCTCGCTGAGCAGATTGCGGTTGGATGCTCCTTGGATAATGACCTCGCTGTTGTAAGTTTGCGCCACCTTGAGAATGTTGTCGGTGACCGAACCGGAAACCACTTCCACCGCGACTTCGAGTCCTTCTGGGACTTCATTGAGAATCGGGTTCAAGCGATCGCGGGCCTTCTGCATCCCTTCGGTGTCTTCCCGAGGAATTTGTCCTTTTGTCCACAGGGGAGTGCTGTGCAGAAATACGATCTGCTCCATGCCGCCGGCTGCTAAACTGGGCAAAAAATTCCCCAAGCGAGGCAAGCCGTCCGATAAATCCGTACTGATTAAAACGCGCTTAAACATTCGTAAAATTTCTATTCTGTGCGCCATCGCCGGAAAGCTGGGATGTTCTGTAGAGGATTCGGATTGGCAAAAAGTGCCGATTGAAGGCCACGCTTTACCGCTTTTCGGCTGCAAACGCCGATCGCGATCGCGTGGCAATCTCTACCCGAGGTGAGTGATTCTCTACAGAGCTGATTGATGCCCAATCTTTCTGTATCAAGATTTTACCATTGCGATTGGATGTGGCGATCGCTTCAGGATTTGGTTTCTACTTGCCTGACTATAAACAATACTCACCCCTCATCCCTTGGTGGCTACTGGGTGGGGCAACTCCCTCGACTCGGGCAATTTACTACTCTAGCGCCAGAGGATTTATTTCTGTTCTGTGAAAATTCGAGCGGTAGGGAGCTGTAGCCTGGGCATTGCCGAAGGGCTTCCAGATGACGAGCTTGCTGTAGGGCGCCAATGCCCACCCTACCCTACTAATGGAGGATTGCCAGACGATTTATTTCTGTTCTGTGAAAATTCGAGCGGTAGGGTCGATCCGGCGGTACAGTTATGAAGCGATCGCACACCCCGGAATTTTCCCCCTTTGCCAGAATTTCTTCTCAACCCCTTCTCCCCCGGGGAAGAAATTCTCGACTCGAATAAATAGGATTTATATTTCTAATCGCGCCCGCCGAGAAAACGCTTCCCGGACGATGAAATCTTGACCCTGATGTAGATTCCAAAACCCCCTTGCCTTCCGAGGGTCGCGATCGAAAGCCGCATCCCATACAAGTTGACGCCCCATCATCCCCAGCTCCTTTCCCGTTAAGGAACAAAGCAAGAGACGGAGGTCGCCCACTATGGGACTAATGGGAATCGCAATTAAAAGCTCGGCCCTTGTTCTAGACCCCACTTGTGCTTCAAAAATTCCTGGTACATGGTTTCGCGCAGCATCATCTGTTTGTACAGTTCCTTGAGGAAATGTTGCGCTTGTTCTTGGCTCATTTTTTCCACCTGGCTTTCAAAGGCACGCAGGCTAAATTTTTGTTCTAAAGAAAGTTCGACGGGTTGGTTCATTTCTGACCTCCTCATTTATAGATTTTCCGGGTTCAACAACACTCAAGAGCCGCTTTGAGTGGTTGATGCGAGTTTATTTCGCCGATCGCCCGTGGCTTTCAGGATTGTCCCTACCACGGATTGTCACCCGCTTTGTTAAAAATTATAACAATTGGTTGACAAAACGACCACTGCGATCGGTAGGGGTTTGTCTGGAAAATATGACATATGCGATGCCAGCAAAGCGGCAACATGCGATCGCAGACAGATCTAGCAAGTTATCGCCACTCAAATTGCTCGGATTGAACCAAATGAGTATTTTTCGAGATCGCACTGGCACTTGTGGCACTGACCGTAGCTCTAAGATGGCCGATTTTCCTGCCCCTTGTCCTCTGTCCCCAGGTCAGTTTTAAGAAGAGTTTTAGCTTGGTTAGCGGGTAAACTGACGCGGGTTTAATCCCTCCACAGAGCAGTTACCATCGAACCTGCAACGGGATAAAATAACCACAACCGTACCTGGGATCGAACTCAGGTACGGTTGTGGTTTGGGGGGCGAATTTTGGGTTTCGCCTCAAGAGTAATTGCAGGTGGGGCTTCTGTTCCGGTAGGGGTGAAGAGATCGCGGCTTATTTTGCCGTATCCTCCAAGGTGACGATCGCCACCGTAATGTTATCCCGTCCCCCGTTATTTTTCGCCGCCTTCACCAATTCCCTTGCCGCTTCTTCCCCAGAGAGCTGCGATGTTAACCGGGACGCAATCTCCTCCGCCGACAGTTCCTCGGTCAACCCATCGCTGCACAAAAGGAATCTGTCCCCCCCTTGCACGTCAATCTGTTGCACGTCAACCTGTTGCAGATCTTCGCGTCCCAAACATTGGGAAAGAACGTGCCGCCAGGGATGATTGCGGGCATCCTCCAGACTCAGGTGTCCCGCCTTGAGCGCCCGTCCCACCCAGGTATGATCTTCCGTAATTTGCTCCAGTCGATCGCCGCGCAGTAGATAGAGGCGAGAATCCCCCACATGCGCGCACCAAGGTTTATCCTCGCGAAACACCACTGCCACAGCAGTGGTGCCCATATCCGCACGTTCTGGATGCTCGATTTGGTCTTGAACGATCGCCTGATTGGCCTTAAAAAAAGCTTCCTCGAGCAAAGCGGGGGTCGTTTCAGAAGACGCCCAATGTTCGTCTAAATATTGTTCGATGGTTTTAGTGGCGATCCGACTTGCCTCTTGGCCGCCGGCATGTCCGCCCATACCATCAGCCACAATAAAAAATCGTCCGTCGGGATCGTCAATGTAGAAAGCATCTTGATTAACAGAGCGAACGAGTCCCGTATCCGTGAGACCCGCAAAAGATCGTTTCATAACTCAACTTACACTTAGCATGACAAATGACAAGACATTGGAATTATAGAGGGGGAGGGATTGAATTGCCGATCGCGGATGAGTGGCGATCGTCAAAGCGCGTATCCTCCCTTACAAATTAGCCCAGAATTAGAGATTACATCATTTTATCCGAGCGCTCGATTCGCATCATCAGGCGGATCAAACTACCGGCGAGAAAAATCGCCACCAAAGCCACCACCAAAGCCAACCAAATTTTATCGTTCACCAACAAAATCGTTGCCGACAAGGTAAACGCACTCACCAGTAACGCCAAATTGGTTCCCATTTGAACGTTGCCGATGCGCCGCAGCACCCGGTCTGTTTCGATCGAGCGCACCCGGATGCGGATATCGCCGCGTTCGAGCTTTTCGATGCTATCTTCAATCCGACCGGGCAGACCTAACGCCGTGGAACCAACTTGTGCCGCTTGCCGCCCGATTTCGTTAAAAATACTGTTGCGATCGACAGAGTTTCCATTGCTCATAATCTGCATTGCAAAAGGTTTCGCAACCTCCATAAAGTTAAACTCCGGGTCGAGACCCTTGCCCACGCCTTCGAGAGTGGAAAACGCTCGCATGACAAAGGTAAAGGTAGCGGGAAAGCGAAACGGCTGATCGTAGGCGATCGCATACAGGTCATCGCTAATCGCATTGACAGACTGTTCCTCAAACGGACTATCCATCAGATGATCCAGGATGTACTGAATCGATCGCCGCACCGGCCCCATATCATCCATCGGCGCTAACGCTTCCAACTCGATGAGGGTATTCACCACCTGTTCGGCATCTTTTTTAGCAATCCCAAAAAACAAATCGAGCAGCTTCACCCGCACGTCGGTGCGGATGCGCCCCATCATGCCAAAATCGTAGAAAATTAACGCCCCTTCTGGACTCACGGCAATATTGCCCGGGTGGGGGTCGGCATGAAAGAACCCATGATTGAGCAGTTGTCGCAAATAGGCTTCTGCCCCGAGTTGAGCCAATACCTTGCGATCGAGTCCCGCCGCCTCTAAGGCTTCATAATGGCTGATTTTAATCCCCGGAACGTATTCGAGGGTCAAAACCCGATGAGAAGAATACCGCCAGTAAACGCGCGGCACCTTCACCCATTTTTTACCCCGAAAGTTGCGACGAAAGGTATCGGCATTGCGACCTTCGTTGATATAATCGATTTCTTCATAGAGAATTTTGTAGCACTCGTCATAAATGCCCAACCAATCCCGACCCCGACCCCATTTGGGATGGTTCTGGAAATAGTGGGCAATGGTTTTGGCGATCGCTAAATCGATGCCAAACAAGCGCTTTAGTCCGGGGCGCTGCACTTTCACCACCACTTCTTCCCCGGAATGAAGTTGGGCTTTGTGAACCTGTCCCAAACTCGCCGCCGCGATCGGTACCGGATCGAAACTGCGAAACAGTTCCTCGACTCGGCGTCCGAAATCTGCCTCGACAATCGCCTCGGCTTGTTCGTAGCTAAAAGCCGGTACTTTATCTTGCAGCTTGGCTAGTTCTTCTACATATTCGGTGGGAAATAAGTCCGATCGCGTGGAAAATAACTGGCCTAACTTAATAAATGTCGGGCCGAGTTCTAGCAGGGACTCGCGAATCCAGATGGCTTGGCGTTGTCTGCGGGCTGCTTTTTTCTCTTCTGTAAAGCCGCCGCGATAGGTCCAAGGTTTGTTAATGTACCACAGACTCGCGAGAAACCGAAACACAAAATTCCAGATTTCGATTCGCCGTCGGTTCCGGGAATAATTGGGACGACTCCAGCGATACGCTTTGCTCTGATAAACCACGTTTTGGGGTTTTTTGGGAGCCGCAATAGCAGAGTTGTCGCCCCTGGGTAAAGCAGGGCGATCGGGAATGGGGTGACGTTGGATAGGATCCTCTAGGAGTTCAGACACTCGGATTTACAACTGTTTTTTCTAGCAATCAATTTTAAAAATTGGTGCGGGGAGTTCGCACCTCTGAAGGCGTTGCGATCGCTCGCTCTTTGCGATCGCCATTTCCTGCAATAGCGAGGCTCTCGCCCGGGAGTCTTCCCTTGTCTGAGGTAAGAAATAAGTCAGACAGGGAAACCCTCCCTACATCGAACGACTGCGATAAAGCTGTAACTGCGATCGCACTTGGGCAATTTCGGCTCGCAGTTCGTCGATCGTCGCTTGCAGATCCATCGTTTCAGTCGTTCCACTCCCGGAACTCTCCGGAGGGGAACTGGTCCACTCTGTGGTGCGTCCACTCTCGCGATTGGCGCGCTCCATCACTTCTTCGCTAAAGGCACGCAACCGCTCTCGCTGCTCGGCATCAAATTTACCAAGCTCGCTCAGGGCATTGGTTAGGGCTTTTTCTAATTGTGCGTTGAGGGCTTCGGCTAGGGCTCTGCCCACAAAGAAGGCATCGACTACGGGTTTACTCATCACCAGTTTTTGCTCGCATCCGCCAAAATTATAACGTGGTTCCCTTCTCGGATGCGTCGGTTCTCCAAAACCTACACACTTTCATTGGGCGGTTTCCCGCCAGAGTGCCCCGCTCTCCCCCCTCGTTCCTCTTGTCCTACCCCCCACTCAAAAGAGTTTAATCCCCACTTGTCCGTTTACCCCTCGGATGCTATGATAACCCGCCCCAAAGAAAAAATTGCCCTGGGGAAAAATTTGCACCCCCCCAGAAAAGGCAACCTCGGAATCGCTGGAATCGGGATCGTCATAAAGTCCCACTCCCACATATCCGGAAATCTGGTCTACAAATGGGGGAGTGATGAATTTCATCACATCTACCCCCACCGCCGTTTCTTCTCTTAACCCCAGTTCTACCCCAAATCCCAGCGCTCTTGCCCCCGCAGAAAAGGTGGCTTCGCTGTCTTGTACTCCCACCGAAACCCACGGTTGTGGCAATAATTGCGCGGTAGCAGGTTTCGACCCTAAGACGCTGCAAGTGCCGATTAATGCAGCACAAAAAATCAATTTTTTCATCGTTCGAGTTCTCCGAATTAAGAAGTAAGAAATGGGGAAAACCTGGTTCGCGCTCGAACCTAGAGGATACGGGGGAAATTTTTAATTCCCCATTCTCCATTTTTCATTTTAAATTTTTAATATCCGAGGGAATTTTATTGTAAAATAATCCGAGCCGCCCGATCGCAGACGCCCAGTTCTCCTAACGCCTGTCGCATCTGCTGATAGTCTGCCAGAATTTGTCTGCGTCGGTGGGAATTTTCCAGCAAATCCAGAGCTTCGCGAACGATATTGGCACTGGTGGCTTTATCTTGCAGCAGTTCCGGGACGATTTCCTTCATCAGCACTAAATTCGGCGGCGACATAAAGGGAATCGAAAAATGCAGAATATGGCGAGCGATCCAGGCGGTGAGGGGATGGACGCGGTAAATCACCACCTGGGGGACATTAGCTAAGGCAATTTCGAGATTAACGGTACCGGATTTAGTAATTGCTAAATCCGCCGCCGCGATCGCGGTTTGGGTTTGAGAACCGGGGAGAATTTTCGCGCGCCAACCGCACTGGGCGATCGCCGCTGCTATCGGTTCTCGATAGCATTCCAACGACAGGGGGATATAAAAACTCGCCTGGGGCAAACGGGAGTGAATTTGACGCGCCGCCTCCAACATTACCGGTAGTAAATATTTAATTTCTTGCCGTCGCGAAGCCGGTAGTAAGGCGATCGCCACTTCTTCCCCTGGGATGCCGAGGGTTTGACGGGCGCGATCGCGCTTTGGTGCCGCCTGCATCGAGTCCAGCAGGGGATGACCCACCCAAGTGACATTTGCCCCCTTGTCGCGATAGTAGCGAGCTTCTTGGGGGAAAATCGCCAACAGGCGATCGCAAATTTCGACAATTTTGCTGGTATTGCGATCGCCCAAAGACCACACCCACTCCTGGGGCGCAATGTAATACACCGTCTGTACCTGCGGCAAATATCGCTTTACAAAACTGCCGATACTCAAATTCGGACCGAGATAATCGAGAAACAAGATTAAATCCGGTGGATTTTCCCGCAGATATTGCTTGGCGCGACCCTGAAGCTGGAGGGTGGGCAAAATAAACGGCACCGATTCCACAATGCCCACGGATCCGATACGAGTGGTATCCCCGACGAGAGTGGCCCCAGCGCGAGCCATTTTCGCACCGCCTAAGGCGACAATTTTTAACGTGATGCCGATCGCCGCCGCCTGACGATAAAGCGCCTCGATCAGCATTGCCCCTTGTAAATCCCCAGACACCTCACCGGTGCTGATAAAAATCGTTTTCTGGGTTTGGGATTGGGTTGGATGTGTCATTAATTGCCTGCAAAGCTAAACGGCTAGCCCTCAATCCCGTTCACTGCGTCCCCGACGTCGGCCCGGAATCGGACCTCGGCGGTGGGGTTTCACAGATTCGTGGAGGAACTGGCGCAGGTGAGCGAGGTAGGGGAGATCGGGGAGTAAATTTAATTGAGCCAAGGACTCGGCGAAGGTATCGTCACTTCGGTAGAGAATCCGAAAGGCTTTTTTGAGCAGGCGAAGTTCTTCGGCGGACAAATCGGCGCGTTTGAGACCGATGAGGTTGAGCGATCGCACCCGGGAGGGATTGCCTTCCACGAGCATATACGGGGGCACATCGCGATCGATGCGCGACATGCCGCCCACCATTGACAACTCGCCGATTTCCACGAACTGATGAATGCCCAACACTCCACCAATTCTGGCGCGGTTTTCGATGCGAACGTGACCGGCGAGCTGCACGGTATTGGCAATCACCACGCCATCGCCAATCTCACAATTGTGAGCCACGTGAACGTAAGCCATCAGCAAATTGCGATCGCCGATCGCCGTAGCCTCACCCTCTCCCGTGGCGCGATTAATCGTCACATACTCGCGAATCGTATTCTCATCGCCGATTTTCGTGAAACTTTTCGCTCCATCGTACTTAAGATCCTGCGGTTCTAACCCGATCGCTGCCCCGGGAAAAATTCGGTTGCGTGCCCCAATCTCAGTCCAACCGTCGATGGTCACGCGATCGCCAATTTTCGTCTCCGGACCGACTTTCACCTGCGGACCGATCGCCGCATAGGCCCCCACTTCAACCGTGGGGTGAATTTCGGCCTCCGGATCGATAACAGCAGTCGGATGAATCAAAGTGTTCATCAGAAATTAGGGTTGGTAAGGGGGAGAACGGAAACCCTCGTCATTTATGCGTAGGGAGGAGTTCTCCCCC
>NZ_JAJENT010000854.1:0-471 GCF_035615515.1 Phormidium sp. CCY1219 | reverse complement strand
AAGTGGAAGTCTTGCACTCTCCCGAAACCCTAGAGGGAGAAGATGTGCTGCCCGGATTTGTGTTGGAGTTGAATAAGTTTTGGTAGTCTTAATTATACCATTTCATTCAACTAAATTAAACTGAAAATTTGTGGTTTAATCAAAACAGTTAAAATTGAAAAACATGACTATCATTGAGTTAAATATTCCCCATCTAAACCGCGAAGGGTTTGAGAAAATATGTCAAGCAAATCGGGACTTAAAGCTGGAACGAAATGCGTCTGGAGAAGTGATAATTATGCCACCGACAACCCCCTGGACGGGCAAACAGAATGGCGAAATATACGGTCAACTTTGGTTGTGGAATCGTCAGGCCCGGTTGGGTGTGGGGTTTGATTCTTCTACCGGATTTACCTTACCCAATGGTGCGGTGCGATCGCCCGATGTCAGTTGGGTAAGTAACGAGCGCTGGGAGGGGTTAAACTTGGCACA
>NZ_JAJENT010000853.1:0-562 GCF_035615515.1 Phormidium sp. CCY1219 | reverse complement strand
CTGCGGGAAAAAATGCGAGAATATATTGACAATGGCGTGCGGTTGTGCTGGCTAATTGACCCCCTGGAGAAACAGGTGGAAATTTATCGTCCCGGACGAGAAGTCGTAGTCTTGCACTCTCCCGAAACCCTAGAGGGAGAAGATGTGCTGCCCGGATTTGTGTTGGATTTGAATAAGGTTGGGTAGTCTTAATTATACCATTTTATTCAACAAAACTCAACTGACGATTTGTGGTTTAATCAAAACAGTTAAAATCGAAAAATATGACTATCATTGAGTTAAATATTCCCCATCTAAACCGCGAAGGATTTGAGAAACTCTGTCAAGCAAATCGGGACTTAAAGCTGGAACGAAATGCGTCCGGAGAAGTGATAATTATGCCACCGACAACCCCCTGGACGGGACATCAAAATTTTGGCCTTATCGTTCAACTCGGTCTCTGGATTGAAACAACCGGATTGGGAAAAGGGTTTGACTCCTCCACAGGTTTTACGTTACCCAATGGTGCGGTGCGATCGCCCGATGTCAGTTGGGTAAGTAACGAGCGCTGGGAGGGGTTAAA
>NZ_JAJENT010000852.1:0-224 GCF_035615515.1 Phormidium sp. CCY1219 | reverse complement strand
CCGTTGATAGGCGTCGTGGTGGAAGTGCAGTAATGTATGTAGCCCAGACGTACTAACAGACCGAGCGCTTGACCTCATAACTCAATTTAACTCAATTTCTATGCAGTCTTGAGGGTTCTTTAACCTTCTCGATTTTTCCGGGTGCCAATGGCGTTGTGGAACCACTCCGACCCATCCCGAACTCGGCTGTGAAACGCGACTGCGGCGACGATACTTGGAGGGTG
>NZ_JAJENT010000851.1:0-244 GCF_035615515.1 Phormidium sp. CCY1219 | reverse complement strand
AGTTGCTGATAAAACTGCTGCATCTGTGGCTCGGTTTCCAGCCACCGTTCCACTTGCTCCACTTCCCCAGCACCCAATTCGCCATCGATATAGGCACTGAGCCATTCAAACCGTTCCGCTTCATGGGGCACCGCTTCCACCACCGGGGCGGCGGATTGCGCCTCCATCGCATCAATGCGGCTAAACACCTGCGCCACAAATTCTTCCACAGGTTCGTCAGAAATCGGCACCGGCATGTCATTCA
>NZ_JAJENT010000850.1:0-1046 GCF_035615515.1 Phormidium sp. CCY1219 | reverse complement strand
CAACCAAAAGGATATTCAGGTGTTTGGAGGTTTGGCTTTTATGATCCTTATGAGCCTTCGCCAATTGGGTCAAATTAAAGGCGCCCGAAAACGTTTAGGTCAGTGATAAATTCTTGTAAACTTATTTTAAATGAAGTATTTATTATGATGTCTATCACTCATGCGGCACTAAGTTCTGCTATCGTTCCGGTTCTTTTGTCCAGTTCAGATCCAATGGTTTTAGGTCTGGCAATCGTAGGGTCTCAACTTCCAGATATCGATACTACAACCAGTCTAATCGGTCAAATTTGCTATCCGATTTCAAGCCAGTTAGAAAAACGGTTTCCGCACAGAAGCGCGACTCATTCCTTTGTTGCGATTGCAGCCGTTGCAGTTGCTTGGTGGTGGCCGTGCCAGTGGCTAAAGTTATCTAATTCGGAATGGTTAGCGTTGTGGTTGGGGATGTTCGTTTCAATCGTTAGCGACACCTTCACAGTGAAGGGCGCACAAATATTTTGGCCTAATCCGGTGTGGTGCTATAGCGGGTCAAGCTGGGATAAGAAAAGATTAAAAACGGGTGGAATTGGCGAGATGTGGATACTGGCGATTGCAGTATCGATTGCATCGTTTTTATTGATTTCGCAACCCTTTTCTATCCAAGGAACAAATTTGGTGCAATTTGCTGGAACTCAGATTGGGATTAAAGATGCGGTATTTTCCCAATATAACCAGTTTGCCAGTACACACATTGTATATGCACAAATTGAAGGCGTACACGCGCAAACACGCGATCGCATGGATGGAAAATATTGGACACTTGGACAAGAGGGCGGGGAATTTATTTTAAGCCTATCTGGAGATATTTATCGCACTGGAACGAGCGGACAAATTATTATTGATTCAATCAAGTTTGATAAAGGGGAAGAAAATCAGATTCAGATTGAAGCGATCGCCTTTGACGATGAACCAATCGAGGAACGATTGGAAAAATTGCGATCGCAATTCCCAGACGCGGCAATTTTCCTCAGCGGCACCGTCGCGGTGGACTTCCCCGAAGACCTCAAACC
>NZ_JAJENT010000849.1:0-370 GCF_035615515.1 Phormidium sp. CCY1219 | reverse complement strand
TTGCGATCGCAATTCCCAGACGCGGCAATTTTCCTCAGCGGCACCGTCGCGGTGGACTTCCCCGAAGACCTCAAACCGCAACTCGATCCATTGAAACTGTCAACGCTAACAGTTAGCGGATCGAATGTTACTTTGACTTACCACCCCATCGAACGAGCGATCGCCGATCTGAACGACCAATATGCAATCGGCAATCTTCAACTAAAAATCTTTTCTGTCCGCCCGGATGGATTTTAAATAACAAGTTTCACACCTGCCATCAAGGTGGTTTTTAGATCTTTGGATCTTTAGATCTAGAGGATTCTGGAACCGTTGTGGTGCAGGGATTTCAGCCTTCGATTGATGCGGTGCGATCGCATAGCTGTGCGAG
>NZ_JAJENT010000848.1:0-1378 GCF_035615515.1 Phormidium sp. CCY1219 | reverse complement strand
GTGGGGAAAAGCGCCTTTAAAAGTCCGACTTTGGACTCTTTAAGAATCCCTCGGATTTATCCGTAGGGAGTATCAATTTAGTTTATATTCCCTGGTCAAGCAGTACCGCTTTTGGGATGATAGATCTGTGCAGTTTATCCGCTAGCGTCCCAAACCAGCCATAGCCATGTCTGAGCATTCAGAAAAAAACCCCCTAGCCTCACCAACACAAGAACTCGATGACGTCATCGCCGGTTTGCAGCAATATCGAGAGCGAATCGTCAACGACGTCACGGAAATGGCCAAAAAAGTCAAACTCTCTAAAAAAGCGACAATGGCGCATTTAGAACAACATCCCGAATTAGAGCGGATCGATGCCTTGCTCGCCGATCTGCGATCGCGCAAAGCCACCATCGACCCATTGCGATCGGAATAAATCATGGCAGATTCTCGAGTTTCATCCAATGTACCCCCTGCCCCCTCCCAGGCACAAACCGATCGCTTGCTCGAAACCATCAACGAGCAACTCGCCGAGGGAAACTTCGATCGCACCGATGCCAAACTCCTACAGCAGATGGTATCCGCCTTAGCAGATTCCCGAGGGATGACCCGCTTAGGCTTAGTGGAGGCATTTGGCATCATTGGGGAAGCAGCGGCTCCGTTTTTAATGGACGGATTAGCCAATCACCCAAACCCCGTAGTGCGTCGCTCCTGCGGCAAAGCCTTGGCCAAAATCAGCTATCCTGGGGCAATTCCCATTTTAATGGATGCCTTGCTATCTGATGAAGATACGGTGGTGCGAAGTTCAGCCGCCGGGGCCTTGGCGAAAATGGGGGCACCTGCAGTGCAAGCCCTGCTCGATACCCTCACCGCCGATGTCTCCGAAACGGCGAAAGGTCATGCCGCTTGGGCCTTGGCATTTATGGGTGAATCCGCCAGGGAACCGCTGATGGCGGCGATCGCCTCCGACTCCGTGGATGTCCGCTGTGCGGTGGTGAGCGCCCTCGGGAATATTGCCCAAGGGCAACAAGGCGATCGAGCCTTGGCAAAAGTGCTGCTGGCATTGCGCGATCGCGAAGCGGCGGTGCGCGTGGAAGCTGCAGCAGTGTTGGGTCAGGTGGGTTCCCCCTTGGGGGTATCGGCACTCATCGAGCGTCTGAATGACCCCTCAGAGTCAGTCAGACGGGCGGCAGTGCTGGCCTTGGGCAAAATCGGCGATCGCAGCGCTCTGGAAGCCTTACAAGGCAAATTAACCGACGAACGAGAATCGGTGCGTCAAGTGGCGGCGATCGCGATCGCTCAGATAGAACCGCACTCGAGTTAAAGTCAGGGACTCCGTAGAAACCAACCCCATGTCTAAAGCCAGGGGCTTGTACTTCTAACCACCTGACCAGCCTAA
>NZ_JAJENT010000847.1:0-655 GCF_035615515.1 Phormidium sp. CCY1219 | reverse complement strand
TCCCCTGGCTCTCATCCCGACGCTCACCAAGCACGGGTAGAGCGCGGGGCTTCCCGCCGAGAAGCTAAAATCCGCCCCGGCTATCTTGACACTTTCAAACTGGGATCCGAGCAAAATCGTTTCCACCAATATCGCATCGGTTAAATCCGCCCCGGTTAAATCCACTTGGTCGAGCATCGAATTGGTCAAATCCGCACCATGCAGGTTTGCTTCCGTCATCACGGATAAGCTGAAAATCGCCCCTTGCGCTTGGGCGTTTTCAAAGTTGGTGAATTGCAAATAACAGTTGGATAACTCCGCCGATTGCAAGTTCTCGCCGGAAAAATCTTTGCCGTTGAGATCGGCATTGCTATAGGATAACGGCGGGGCGTAATATTTAGTGGCTTGCGCCAATGCAGGTGCTTGAAGTTGCCACCCCAGCAGCAGAAGAGCAATAATCGCGATTTTCCAAAGGATCATAAGGGTTCGATTCAATGGGCAAAGGTTTTCAGGATTATAGATCGCGGTACGGTATTTTGGGTTGGAACCTGGAGATCTGATGGCTACAATTAAGGTAGTACAGTGATGGGTTAACAACGTTGTCAGCACCCCGCTCTAAAGAGACGGGGCTTCTAGCCCCTGACTTTAGGTAGCTGACCAGCCTAAGCCCTACGAG
>NZ_JAJENT010000846.1:0-2402 GCF_035615515.1 Phormidium sp. CCY1219 | reverse complement strand
TGCGGGGGACCGGGGGTCAGTCGCTCGGCTTATATCCCCACGGATAAATCCGGGGGCTTTACGCCGATTCTCGGTAAGAGGATAAAAAAAGTGCATTAGGCGCAGGGTATGAAAATATCCGCACCGAAAACCGATGATTGCGCCTAACACACGCCCGTATCCTGCCTACAGCTTAGTGCCGCATTCGGGGCAAAAACTGTTCGTGGCGGCATTTTTCGCGCCACAATTGCTGCAATAGATTAATTCAGCAGCTTTTTGCAGTTTTTTGCGATCGGGCAAACCGAGCATTTGAGAATTGCTCTTACCCGGTGCTACCATTGGATAGCAATTTTCGTTTTTGGTGACGCGCACATCCAGGACCACCGGACCGTCATGGGCGAGCATTTCGGCGATCGCGTCTTTCAGTTCCTCGCGATGGCGCACCACGAGACCTTTCACGCCATATGCCTGACACAGCAAGGGAATATCCGGCATTCCCACTTCCATATTAGAGGCCATGTAGCGCTCTTTATAGAAGGTTTGCTGCCACTGACGCACCATGCCTTGCCAGCCATTGTTAATAATCAAGGTCTTGACATTAATGCCATATTGTGCTAATGTTCCCAGCTCTTGAACGTTCATCTGGAAGCTGGCATCGCCGCTGATGCAGATGACCTCTTCTTCCCGGAGAGCCACCTTCGCCCCCATTGCTGCTGGAACGCCATAGCCCATCGTTCCCAAACCGGCACTGGATATCCAGCGGCGGGGGCCATTTTTGAGGAACTGTGCTGCCCACATTTGGTGCTGACCCACATCGGTGGTGTAATATGCATCCGGTGCCTGACGCCCCACTTCCACGATCGCTTCTTGGGGAGAAATGCCCTCATCCGGGGTGGGAACCGTCAGGGGATACTCGTCGCGCCAGCGATTAATCCGCTCTAACCAGTCCTGGGTTTGCTCCGGATGGGCCGCATCACCGGTTTCGCGCAGGCGGCGCAACATATCCACCAGCACTTGTCGCACGTCGCCCACAATCGGCACGTTGGGGGCGCGGTTTTTACCCACTTCTGCCGGGTCGATATCGATGTGGATGGTTTTGGCGCGGGAGGCAAATTCATCCAGTTTGCCGGTTACGCGATCGTCGAAGCGCGCTCCCACGGCAATGAGTAAATCGCATTCGCTGACGGCAAAATTCGCATAGGCGGTGCCATGCATGCCCAACATGCCCACGGACAGGGAATGCTGTTCGTCAAAGGCACCCAATCCCATCAGAGTGGTAGTGACGGGAATCTGAAAATGTTCCGCCAGTTCTGTAATTTCCGCATGAGCGCCAGAAGCGATCGCCCCACCGCCCACATACAACAGGGGTCGTTTGGCTTGACGAATCAATTCTAGGGCTTGATTGATTTGACGCGGATTGCCTTTCACTGTGGGACGATATCCGGGTAATTTGATGCTCCCGGGTTCCACTGGGTAGTAGTCGAATTCTTCTAATCCCACATCTTTGGGCACGTCGATCAACACCGGTCCGGGTCTACCGCTACTGGCGAGATGAAACGCTTCGGCGACGATGCGCGCCATGTCGCGCGGATCGCGCACTACGTAGGAATGCTTGACAATCGGTAGGGTAATGCCGTAAATGTCGGTTTCTTGGAAGGCATCGGAGCCGATCGCCGGACGCGCCACCTGACCGGTAACCACTACCATTGGGATAGAATCCATATGGGCGGTGGCAATCCCGGTGACTAAGTTGGTGGCTCCCGGACCGGAGGTGGCAAAGCAAACGCCCACTTTGCCCGTGGCGCGGGCGTAGCCATCGGCGGCATGGGAAGCTCCTTGTTCGTGTCTGACTAGGATATGCTCGATCTCGCCTGCTGCTTCAAACCGATGCAGTTCGTCGTAGATTGGCAAAATCGCACCACCGGGATAGCCGAAAATATGCTGCACCCCGTGGCGTTTTAAACTGTCGATTAGGGCATAACCGCCCGTTGCCCGTTTAGCTGTCACGTTTGGCAATTCTTTTTTAGGTTGGGATCTACTTTTTTGCGAAAGCAAGGGTAAACCTCATGCACTTCATAAAAGTTCTATTTTAATCATGCCTTATCTCTAGAGCGAACGGTCATCTTTTTTTCGATAGATTTTTCTCAATGGGAACTCTGTTTTCTCTGTGATGACGATCGCTTCTCTGAGACTCTTCCCCCGTTGTTGCCTTTTCCCCCTGCCGATCGCGTTTTTTGGGCGCGTCTCTTGCATTATTTTGGGGAATTACTAATTGTCAATTGCGGCTTATTTATTCCTAAATTTTTGTTAGGGGTTGATGAATTTTAGACCCATTTTCCTGCACTCGGGAGCCTGATTCTCTGGCCGGTGCGTGACCCCCCGCTTTTCTTGGGTTCTCCCAGTGGCGATCGGGTGGCGGGGGT
>NZ_JAJENT010000845.1:0-339 GCF_035615515.1 Phormidium sp. CCY1219 | reverse complement strand
AGACCCAGTAACACCGGAGCGAAATTGCCGAAACAAACTTGCCAGTTTGGCAACTCAAACCGAAAGTTACTCGCTAAACTCAAGTTATTAAACCGTCAGCTTTTTCAAAGCTCGATAGAAGTTTGAAAAAATTGGCCGTTTAATCAATCGACTACACCTCCAGTGAGATTTTTGTAACAATAAGGAGAACGATTGTGAATATTTCTGACCTGAATTATCTGGAAGTCGTTGGGGAAGAAACCCAAGTGCAAGGCGGTTGGTTTTACACCTACTACCAAAACGATAAAGTCGCGTTAGATATCTATACGGATATTGACTTGGACGACAACAGTGCGGTGG
>NZ_JAJENT010000844.1:0-58865 GCF_035615515.1 Phormidium sp. CCY1219 | reverse complement strand
GCCTGCTGACCTCAGATTTGGTTACGGTCTAGGCCGCTTCCCTCCTCCTTAGCAACCAGATGACAGTTGTCAAGGTTTCTTGGCTTTAAGCCTTAGATTCCTTGCCCCGCTTACGTTTTCGGCATTTCAGCCTTGACTTTGGCGGGAACGATTCGCACCTACATCCGCATTCTAGGCTAATTTGAAAAAAAAATCAACTTTGGGGTTGACGTAAAAATCAAGTGGCGTTAGACTGAGGTTAGTTGAACAAAAGTTCAACATTTGCGGCGCGAGGGGTGGAGTCAGGAGTCCCTATTCAGCCGGCGATCGCCCTCCATCGAAGCCCCACCCCAGATGAGGTTCGATTTTCCCAATCTAGTGCGCCCACCAGGGTGGAAGTCAAACAAGGCAAGGATAGACAAGATGCTCAAAACCTGGACGGATACTCACTACAAGTTAGAAGACACCGACTGGCTTTATATTGCCAAACATGACGACGAAGGTACAGCATCTCTCATTTGTCCGGGTTACGCTCGCGATGGATCTGGATTTAGCATCCACTTCACCCCGGCGCATATTGAGATTTTACAGCATTTGCTCGCCGTGTTGCAAAGTACCAAAGCGGCGACCTCCACCCCCTCGGAGTCAGACCCCGCCCCGGGGACAAGCCATCAAAATTGGATGGAGGTTTATGCGGGGGAATGCGCCAAGGAAGTCGAGGGAAAAAAAAGCCCAAAAAAGGACTATAAATACCCAGCAGTCACCTCGGCTCACCATCGTCACGTGATTCGCTAAATCTCCGATATCGCTCTACTTTCAAATCCGTAAAAATGGCCAAAAACTCAGCAAACAAAAACCCGCAGAACACCACAACAGGAGAAACCGAAATGACCGATAAAAAACCGACCTTATCCGTATTTGGCGTCAAGCCCACCAATGCGATCGTCGTTCCCGAACTGCCGATTGCCACTCGCAACAACTGTCAAAGTGGTAAATGGACGATTGGTGACGAAGAATATGGCTCTAAATTAGCCATGACTATTTTAAAGTTTAGCAAATTTTTCGGCAGTCTCGGCCAGACAAAAAACACCCTTTGGGGGCAAATTTGGTTTGTGGCTGAAGCCGGAGAAATGCCCCATAATGTGGTGATGGTCACTTACATTAAAGGGCGCAGTCTGAGTGATTTTAATCGCTTGGTGGCTTCGATTCAAGCCCGGGGAATCGAACCAGCAGAAGGAATTTTTGTGCCCGAATTCGTCAAGCATTCCGGTCAGAAACCCGATGATAATGGCGTGTTGAAGCCGATTAACTATTATAGCTTGAAATGGGATTGGGTGGAACGGACGAACTGGGAGATGGTCGAACAAGCCGCATTGGTGCTTGAAGACCCGCAAAATCTCAGTCGGTTGATTGATTTGGAAGGCACCCGAGAAATGGTTTGTCTGGATAATTTGCCTCCCCATGAAATTGCTTGTTTGATGGCGGCGCATTTGGATGCGGATTCTACAAAAGATGAGATGGCGTTGCCGGCAGGATCCGATGAGGATTTTAATAGCGATCGCGAAATGGCAAACGCGATGTAATTTCTTTCTCTTTCGTCGATTTGTCGGGGTTAGAAACCGGGTTAATTCACCTGATATTTTCATTTGCAAAAAAACTAGATTAAACCCCGGTTTCTTATCCTTTTTCTTGTAGCCATCAACCATGATTTTCATACCTCAGAGGGCACTAAGGTGAAAAACATTGCGAAATTGACCCGCCAGTCGGTGTGGGAAAACCAGTTAAAAGGAAATCTCGCCACCTTTGAAGAGATTCGCAACGATAGCTTAAACGATTTGGCACTGCTAGCGGAAGATTTCCACCACATGAGTTTAATTGTGGAATCAGTAGAGCAAAATTACAGCGCCTTGCTCGAGCAAAATCAGCAGATGAAAGCCTTGTTGTTAAATGTAGTGGAATCATGCTACTGCTGGCAGGGAAATCGTTGCGATCGCTGCCAAAACATCCTGAATATTCTCGCTAATCCCCCCGCAAAAAGGGGTTCTTAAACATTGAGATTCGTTGCTTTACATTTCTTAACCCTGCGTTAAGAAAACTTAATTCAATTCTGGAACATCATCCCGGTTTTCTAGTCTACACTAGAATTATTTAGCGGTCAAACCAGACAATATCTCGCAGTCAATTGTAAATTGCAGGAGGACAATTACCATGACGCAATCCACCGCCAAAGATAATAAAGCCAAAATCCTGGCCGAGTTTCAGCAACTCCTCGAAGAGCGCAAACAGATAGAATCGAAAGTTGCCACGAAAGAAGAAGAAGCGGAAAAAGAGAAAAACAAAGAACTGCTGCAAGTTGCCTCTAGTTATACGATTGATAGTATTGTCAAAGGGTTAGCGGACCTGCAGTTAGATTTTGGCAGTATTATTACGCAGCTTGCCGAGAAACTGGACAGCGAAACCACGAAACTCGACGAATTGAAGCGGGCGATCGCGATTGAAAGCGATCGCTTAGAAGAACTGCGAAAAATCCGCGTGGTTGCCGATGCGCTGCATATCTTAACCCAAGAACACCAAGAAAAGCTAAAAATCCTGGAAAATCGCGCTGCAGAACAGCAAGAGTCCATCGAAAAAGATATGGCGCAAAAGCGCAAAATCTGGCAAAAAGAGCAGGAAGAATTCGACACAGCAGTGCGAGAACAAGCGGAACTATTAGCCCAAGCCCGGGAAAGCGAAGCCGCCGACTACAACTACGAAATACAACGCTTGCGGAAAATCGAGATGGATGAATACGAAGAGTCCAAGCGGCAACAAGAACGAGAACTGCAAGCCATTAAACGGGAGAAAGAAAAGAATTGGGCCGAACGGGAAGAATACTTGGAAGAACATCAAGCCGAATTTGAAGAAAACCAGCAAAAGATTGAAGGATTTGAGGAAGAACTGAAGCAGGCATATATCAAAGCCAAAGAAGAGGCGATCGCCGATGCCAAGCGGGAAGCCAAAGTGAAAGCAGACTTATTTGAAAAAGAGTGGGAAGGCACCAAAGAAGGATACGAACTCACCATCCAATCCCTCAACAATACCGTGGAACGTCAGACCCAAGAAATTGCCGATATTACCGCCCAGCTACAAGCGGCAATGCGACAAGCGCAAGACTTGGCGATGCGCGCCTTTCAAAGCTCATCAAATGGCAGCTCTTCTGCCAAATAATCCACCGATTTTATAGAGACGCGCCGCCGCGTCTACACCGCTAAAAAAGCCTCAAGGTTTTTAACTAAACAGTCGCCCATTCTCAGGAGAAAAACAACCGATGGTGAAAAAAATTAACTCCAAAAGCACCAAAGCCGAAATCCTGGAAGCTTTTGAAGAATTGCAGCAAGAAAATTCCGGCTTGCAATCGCAAGTTCGCAAACTGAATAAAGAAAAACAAGCCGTGGTGGAAAATCCCGTAAAAGCGGTGAAGCAAAGCGCATCGGCGGAAGTCAGACCCTCGAATAATGGGAAAACGGCGCAACAAAAAGTCAATCAAACCATTCAAAGCTTAGAATTGCTGCAACAGGGATTTGGTAGTGCGACGAGCGAACTGTCCGAACAACTCACGCAGGAAGCTGCCAAGTTAAAGGATTTAGAAGAGTTAGTCAGCCAAGAAGTTGAAGAGCTGCAAGAACTGCATGATTTAGAAGAAGTCGAAGAAGACACCTTAGATACCTTATTAGAGACCTATCAAGAACGGGCCAAAAGCTTTGAACAAGAAATCGGCGATCGCCAAGAAACCTTAGACCAACAAATCCAGGACTTAAAGACAGAATGGGAGAAAGAGCAAAACATCCATCAGCGCCAGATTAAAGAGCGCAACGAAACCCATCACAAAGAGCGCCAGCGCGACGAAGAGGAATATCGCTACAACTTAGAACTCGAACGCAATCTCGATAGCGAAGAATACGAGCAAAACAAAAAATCGCTCTATCAAGAACTGGAAGAAACGCGACTTGCCCAAGAGAAAGAATGGAACGAGCGGGAAACGGAAATTGCCGAACGGGAAAAACAATATGCCGAAGCCAAGGCGAAAGTGGAAGAACATCCGAAAAAATTGGAACAAAATATCAAGAACGGCAAAGAAAATGGCCGCAACATCGGCAACTATCAAGCCAAAGTTTCCGCCGACTTGCGTGCTAAAGAAATTGACGGTCTCAAGCGCTCCTACGAACTGCAAATTACCTCGCTAGAAGCCTCGATTAAAGACCGCGAGGCGCGCATCCAAACCCTGACCAAGCAACTGGAAGCGGCACTGAAACAGGTTCAGGATTTGGCCGTCAAAGCCATCGAAGGGTCTTCCAACGCCAATTCTTTCCAAGCCTTGCGAGAAATTGCCGTAGAACAAGCGAAAAATCAGCCGAAAAGCAAATAAACGATTATTTCGGGCATAGTCAAACGAGGGGCAATTGCGATCGATTGCCCTTTTTTTTGTGTGATTTGAAGCAAGTCAAAGGCAATGGTAGAAAAGGTGAGAATCACGGGAGATGGTGGCGAGGGTGAAATGAACCCGGGGGACAAAATCGGCGCTCAATTCTCTTTTTGGGTAGAATGGAGAGTGGCAGGCGATCGCACAGGGAAGAAGCGCCCCAAGAGCCGAGGTATTTCTGCGCCTGTTATTCATCTGGAAAAATAATTTGTGCGATTGGGCAAACTTCATCAAACTTTCATGTTCAAATTTACCCCAATATTATAAAATCAATCTGACTTGTCCGAATCCAGGTCAGCTATCCAGAACACCGAGTCCCTGCTGTTGTGGGCTGAGGATCCATGCAACAAAACAACCCTGATGCGCTCAAAATAGCCGAATATATTTCCCTTGCAGGTTCCGTTGTCGGTTCCCTCGCCGTATTGCTGTTCGGGAAAATAAACTATGGCGGGGTGATTCTGTTTTTGTCGGTGTGGCTCAACCTGGTCAACCGCCACCGGATGCACCAGCTCAACGAGCAACAGATGCTCAGCGCCTTGGTGGAATTAGATTGCAGTCTCGGGAATATCGAAGGAGCGATCGCCCATCACGTGGGGGACTTAAAAACCGAAATGATTCAACTCAATTCCCACCTGCAAGAAAACCTACCCGCCCAAGAAATCGAGCAACTGCACTTACCCCTAGCCAACCAACAACCGAAATTCGATCGCCTAAATGATTCCGTGACGCGCATCAGCGATCGCATGGACACCCTAATCGAGCAACTGCAAGCCGCCGGGGAATCCGCGCCCCCGGAAACCGAACCCAGCGCACCAGATCCCTCCCTGGAACCGCCCTTATCGGCTTTATCTCTCGAACAGCTCGAAACCCTACCCGAGTCCATCGAGCGACTGTGCGATCGCATCGTCCACTTAACCCAACTCATCCGCGAGTTAGAACAACAAATTCCCGAAGAAGTGCCACCCCGCGCCGCACCTCCCCAACCAGAAGCGCCACCGCCAGCACCCTCCCAACCGCCGGGAAGTGAGCCAGCGGATATGTCGGCTCAATCCACAGGGGAAGCGCAACTCAGCCCAGGAGAACGCGATCGCGAGACCAGTGCCACAGAAGTTCCCACCTGGGACAATCCGGAATCCATGTATCCCGCCGACCCCAGGGCCACAGAAGTTCCCACCTGGCACAATCCGGAATCCATGTATCCCCCCGATGCCAGCACCCAGGGAATTCCCACTTGGGATAATCCGGAATCCATGTATCCCGCCGACCCCAGGGCCACAGAAGTTCCCACTTGGGATAATCCGGAATCCATATATCCCGCCGCCCCAGTTGAGTCTGAGGTTAATTTTCCCGCACCGATCGCCCCAACCTCCCCACCCGTGCCGACAGAGGCGGCACAATTTGCAGTGGGTTATCCAGATGAGGTGTTCCCCTACATCGACTTGCGGGGCGTGAGTTTAATGGGAACTAGCTTAACCCAGGCCAATCTCGCCGGGGGAGATCTGTCCGAATCCAATCTCAGCGAAGCGGATTTGAGCGGTTCTGACTTGCGACAAGCTAACTTAATGGCAGCCAATCTCAGTGGTGCAAATTTAGCCCAGGCCGATTTGCAGGGGGCAAATTTAGTCGGGGCCGACCTCAGTGGGGCGAATTTGTGCAACGCTCACTTGCGAGGGGCTAATCTCACGGCTGCCCATTTATGGGGCGTGAATCTGAGTGGATGCCATCTCGCCTCACTTAAGTTAAGCGGCTTCGACCTCACTGGTGCCAATCTCAGTGCCACCGATTTATCTTTTTGCGATTTAAGCGGAACCAATCTCACCGGCGCAAATCTCGCGGGCGCGAATCTACAAGAGGCAAATCTCAGTTATGCCAATCTCACGGGGGCGGCGATCGCCGGGGCGGATTTCGGCGCAGGGGAAACGCTGGCAATTCTCACGGGTGCGATTATGCCCGATGGCACGCAACATGAATAATTCCGCAGGGGGTGGATAGATAGGAATTCTCAACCAGCGGTACAATTCAGTTGGGAAGTGCGAGCGAATTTTACAACTCCTAAACGAACCGCGATAGAGTCGCTATAGAGTCGGATAATCGTTAAAATGAATCAGATGCACACAGCACAGAAGTCACCTGGGGGGAAATGGATGCAGCAAATTCAGGAAGGCGACGGAATTTTTAACGCACTCGGCGATCGCGATCCGGAAGCAGAGGAGATTCGCGAAATTTTGCTCGAAAAAGTCAAAACTGCTTGGATATCCGGTGTTTTGCAAGCATCTCTGCGCGATCGCCCTCATCTGGAGGTGAAGGCGGAAGTCCGGGATCCGGCGGTGGATTCTCCCCCAGAGAACACCCGCGCCACTCTCGCGCCACAAGCGGGGGAAAAACTGCTAATTCTCGGGGAAGCGGGGGCGGGAAAAACCACGGCGCTGCTAGAAATTGCCCGCGATCGCCTCGCACTCGCCGCCCGCGATCGCGATCGTCCGGTTCCGGTGGTGTTTCGTCTCTGCACCTGGACGAAAAAACACAAAGTGCTATTTGAATGGTTAATCGAGCAATTGCATCATCTCTATCAGCTCGCTCCCTATGTGAGCGATGAGTGGTTAGAGGATCGCCAAGGCTTGCCGTTTTTGCTGCTGCTGGATGGTTTGGACGAAGTGAGTTCCGCAGAGCGGCAAAACTGCGCCGAGGCCATCGATCGCTTTTGCCAGGATCGCCCTCAGATAACGGTGGTCGTAACCAGCGCGATCGGCGAATACGAAGCCCTAGAAACGCCCCTCCAGTTCGATCGCACCCTGGTTTTGCGATCGCTGACCCCAGAGCAAATCCAGCCCTATCTCGCCGCCGATATCCTCCCGGAAACTCCCGCCCCAGAAATGCCTTGCACTCCCCTCACCTTACGCCTGATGGCGGAGGTCGGTACTCAGGAGAACTGTACCGCGACGCCCCTGTGGAACGCTTATATAGAAAATAAACTCGATTGCATGGCCGCCGAGAGTCCTTACTCCAAGCGCGACGCCCAACACTGGCTCACTTGGCTGGCGCAAAATATGTGCGAGTGTTCCAGGACTTTATTTTTAATCGAACAGATGCAGTCAAACTGGTTGCCGAAAGGATGGCAGGAACAAGTGTATAGCCTGGGACTCTGGGCGATCGCCGGCATCCTCACTGGCCCGATTATCGGGTTGACTACCGGGGCGATCGGTGGCGTGGTGATGGGCTGGATGCGCGGACCGATGGGCGCTGTGCTGTTTCGCGGCTTGCGCGGTCCGGTAGCCTGGTTTTGGCTTCGTCTCTGGACTCGCCGCGCGATCGCCAGCTTCGCCGGATTGCTGCGCCCCCTGCTGGGGATGGTTGTGCGAGGCGTTCCGCACATGAGCAGTAGAGTGCTGGTCAAATGGCTGCATCGCAAAATCTGGCGATCGCTGCTGCGCCTCCCTTACAAATTAATGAGCAAAACTGTCTTTCGCAATGTTACCCCCAAACTCATCCAAAAGACAATCCAGCGCGGATTTCCCGGTTGGGGAGAGAGTATCGTGCGCGAAACAATGCCCAACCAACGAGTCTGGATTGCGGTCAAAAATGCCCGGTTTTTCGGCATTCTCGGCGCAGCCATCCTGATAATCCTCGCCGAGGCGATCGAGGTGTCTGTATTCAAAGCGGCGATCGCCGGATTGCTATTAGGAATTTTTGCTGCAGGCGGTTTGTGCATCAAACACCTTTTGCTGCGCTTTATGCTAGGATTCATGGGATTGACTCCCTGGAATTATGCCCGATTTCTCGATTGGGCTACTGAAGTGGGATTCTTGTACAAAGTCGGCAGCGGATATATTTTTATTCACCCCCAGTTACAAACCCATTTAGTCGAATTTAATTCCGCTAAAATAGAATAACTTTAACTCTGTTTATGACACCCATGAATCACTTTTGGACTCGTCGTCAAACCCTTTGGATGCTAACCGGTACCGCTGCAGGTCTTGCCTTGCACGCTTGCACCCCTAACCAACCGCGATCGCCGGAAACTTCCGATAAAAATACCGCCTCCATTGGCTTATTTACCTGGGTAGGGTCTACACCGCTTTACATCGCCAAAGAAAAAGGATTTTTCGATGACCTCGGGCTAGACTTAGATGTAAAAGTCTTTTCTGCCAATACTGATGCCAATACCGCCTTTATTGCCAATCGTTTGGATGCAGTTTCTCCTGTGGCTTCGGAAGCCGTTACCCTCGCCGCCACCGGCAAGGATTTTCGCATTGTTTTAGTCCAGGATACCTCTGTGGGTGGCGATGGCATTTTAGCCCGCAATAGTATTGCCGAAATTGCCGATTTTAAAGGAGAAAGAATCGCCGTAGAAGAAGGTAGTGTCAGTCACTTCTTTTTGCTGCAAGTTCTCGACACCGTAGGCTTAGATTCGGAGGATTTTACCCTCGTCAATGCCCCTCCAGATGCCGCCGCTGCTGCATATCAATCCGGGAATATTCCTATCGCCGTGACCTATGCCCCTTATTTGCAAAAAGCCAATGAAGCCCAAAGCGATGGACGAATTATTTACGATTCTTCGCAAATGCCCACGGCAATTACTGACCTCTATGTTTTCGATGCAGCATTTAGCGATCGCCATCCCGAAACGGTGTTAGCCTTTGTCCAAGGAGTCTTGCAGGGATTGGAATTTTTGCGAACTAACCGCGAAGAAGGAATTGCGATCGCCGCCCAACAGTTGGATATCCCCCCAGAAGAATTAGCCTCGGCGCTCAACGGCGTGCGACTTCCGGATTTACAGGCAAATCTGGAATTACTCGCTAACCCGCAAAGCGATCGCTATTTGTTAAACTCCATGCAATCCCTAGCGCAATTCCTCAAAGCACAAGGTCAAATTCAACAAGTCCCCGATTTAGCTCCTTTAATCGAACCTAAATTTATCCTGCGAATCGACTCAGTTTAACCGTCGGGTGGGCAGATTGCCCACCTTCCCCTCCCAACCCACTCTAATATGAAAAATCCCCCGGTTGTACCCTATCTCGATTAATGCTGAGAATACTCCGCCCAAGGGGTGACTTTTTTCGCCACCCATTTAAAGGCAAAATCCAGTAACAACCCAATCGCCCCAATGACCACAATGCAAACTAGCACTTGGTCTGTTTGCACGAAACGCTGCGCCCTGGCAATTCTAAACCCCAATCCGCGATCGGCAGCAATTAATTCCGAAATCACCAAAAAATTCCACGCCCCCGCCACATTCACCCGCAATGTATCCAGAATACTTGGCACTGATGCGGGTAAAATCACCCGCAATAAAATATCCCGTCGATTTGCCCCCAAGGTATAGGCGGCATTTAACAATTCGCTGGGAATAAACTTCACCGCATCGGCTATCATTATGGCATTATAGAACACAATGCCTAAAAAAATAATGACCACCTTTGACATTTCCCCCAACCCAAACCACACCACTACTAACGGAATAAATGCAGCCACTGGCATATAGCGAATGGTGCCTACAATCGGACTAAACAGGCTTTCCATACTGTAAAATGTTCCCATCGCAATCCCCACGGGAATTCCTACCGCCGCCGCCGCTAAAAATCCCCCGAAAACGCGACCAAAACTGACAAAAATATCCACCCACAAGCTTTCGTCCCTCTGTTGTGGGTTTAACATGTCTATCCCCGCTTGCAATACCGCCGTGGGGGTGGGAAGCAGCATCGGCGTCACCACTTCTCCATAACTGAGTATCCCCCACAGCAGCAGCGGTATCCCCAACGCACTCACCGCCAGCAGGATCCGCAACCGCTGCGGAAATCCTTGGCGAATGCTCCAAAAAATGGAAGGCTCTAAATAGGGTTTCGGCGATCGCGGCATGGTCTTTCTCCGATGTTTACCTCTCATTTCTCCCCTCTTTCTCCTCCCGCAATTCTACCCCAGCTCGTCCCTGGATAAATTGTTACAATTTTTACCATTTTTTGGCCATTTTTTTTGCCAATCTATCTGGACAAATGCAAAAATTTGTGATACCCTTATATCATAATGGGAATAGTGGCAAAATTTTTAAAAATGCTACTATTCCCATTATCAGATAATCTATCATATTTTCAACCCTTTGTCCAGGGAAGTCTCAAAAAAATGGCCAAAAAATTTGTTAAAAATTGTTAAATTACGATTGAGTGATATCAGCGTCATGCAAGAGCGAATTTCCAGCAGGGGCATTCCCCAATTACAAGTCAAAGAGTTATATAAGCGCTTCGATCGCCTGATGGTATTGCACAACATCAACCTGCATCTATATGCTAACGAACTGGTTTGTATTGTGGGCGCTTCCGGGTGTGGAAAATCCACCTTATTAAATATTATTGCCGGCTTGATGCCACCCACCTCCGGGCAAGTGCTGATGGATGGCGAACCGATGTTAGGACCGGGAAGCGATCGCGGCATGATTTTCCAGAGTTATTCCTTATTTCCCTGGTTAACCGTCGCCGAAAATGTCGCCTTTGGCTTGCGCCTAAAAAACATGCCCAAGCAGCAAAGAAAGGAAAAAATCGAGTATTATTTAAACGTGGTGGGATTGAGTCAATTTGCCAGCGCCTACCCGAAACAGCTCTCCGGTGGAATGAAACAGCGAGTGGCGATCGCCCGTGCGTTAGCCAACGAACCGGAAGTTTTGCTGATGGACGAACCCTTTGGTGCATTAGACGCACAAACCAAAGAACAGATGCAGCAATTTACCCTGGATTTATGGCAAAAAACCCAGATGACCGTATTGATGATTTCCCACGATGTGGAGGAAGCGATTTTTCTCTCGCAACGCATCTATGTAATGAGCGCCCATCCGGGGGAAATTAAAGAAGAATTGGCGATTAATCTCCCAGAATTGCGGGATTTAGAGATGAAACTCTCGCCGGATTTTATCGAGATTAAGCGACAGGTGATTCGTGCCTTGCGATAAATGTTATCCAAGGCGGTGGGCAATGCCCAGCCTACAAATTGAGTGATTTAAGGCAAAGAATCGAATAAAATCCACTTTTCTTCATAAGCGATTAAACCAGCGGCGTAAGCGTCATCTAAAAATTGCATTAATGCCACACTGGCGCTCAGTTTCATCACGAATAAGCGGGCGGCGGCGGTAGCGCTGCACTGGCGGGAATAAATCACCTCGTCGCTTTCTCCTATATCGTCATCGGGAGGAAAAACGCGAAAGATCCAACCGCGCGATCGCGGAAAAATTTTGATGTGCCAGCCGCGATATATTTCTTCGGTTTCCATTGCTTTGGCGAAATGATTTTAGGCTGATTTTTTGAGGGCAAAAATCTGGCAATTTTTTACGGGTCGAACCGAACCACATCTGTGCGTTGGGGGTTAGACGGTGAGGTTTCGGTTGCACCGGGGTGACTCACGGGTGCGGGCATGGGTGAGAAAAATTTCAAACCAATGGCGATCGCGGCACTAACTAAGGCAAAGAGACACAGATAATCTACAAAACGAATCAGAAGTGTCAGGGCAATGTGCTTGTCATTTTTTCGGAGTGGCATTATAATAAAAGAGATGATAACTGACCACTTCTTCACCTCTATCTCGTGCTATCCGAATGGTTTTTTCAAGGTAAATCAAGGTTTATACTATCAATAGCTGGGCAAATTGAGTAAAAAAGCCGATGTTAAAGATAGGGTTGCTAACTTTGCTATACCTGCAAATCCGCCCGGAGGATCTGACACCTCCTACCGCTGCGCTCAGAGTTTTGACCTGCTGCATGCCAAGGGTTCGGGGGCAAGAGCGCCAAATCCAAATGCCTCAACCCGCTTATCATCGGTCAGCAGTTTGAGCCAAAAGCCGAACGAGTTGTCAATCCGCATCCTGCAACCCACGCCCCACCTAGGATGAGTTGCACTGATAAAAGGCGGGCGATCGCAATCCAACTCCATGCCCACACTTCCCCAGTGCCCAACTTCCCACTACTATGCCCACCACTACACGGGAACTATTCGGGAGTTTGGTAGCCCCGTCTTTTTAAAGCGGGGCGGAAAAACGACTCGCTTGTTTTAACAAGCGAGATTAGTTGCAATTAAAAAGTTAGTAAGGGTAAAAGCCTACGCGACGAAGCATCCTAGTTCAGATGAAATTCCGGCCACCGGAGAACCGACGGCTCTAAATAGAAGTGCACAACGACATTGAGCGGAGCAAACAACGCAGGTTGTGGAGCGTATAGAAGTTAAGGGAAGTGCCCGGAAAGCAAAAAAAGCAAGTAGCCTGAAGCGAAAGCAACAGGGTAGAGGGTCGGTGGCAGAAATGCCTTTTGACAGACCCTTCTGAGTATAACTCGGAGAATCTGCGCGTATGCGCGACCGCAGAGTGTCAACTTACTCTATGCGCTGCATCCCACTGGCGTTGAAAGCCCAACTTGCTCAGGGTGTGACTCTAACCTCAACCGTGAAAGTCATCTGTTCCGGGATTTTCTGGGATTGGGCGAACGGGCGAACATTGATGCTGCGATCGACAATTTCTCCAGGGATGACCCCCAACGGAACTGGGCACCAAAAGGCTGGCAATTTGTCGGTGGGGAACTGCGGCAGGTTGAGTAGAAGGGGGGTTTGCGATCGCCCATGAGCGAAATAGTCCCTAACAAAAAAGCAAAATCATACTCCAGACGATAATTTCCATAAGGGTATCCACTGGCAATCATAGAAAGAGTTGGCTCTTGCGCCGAAGTTGCGTAAGAGCCAACTCTTTAATTAACGATCCGCCTCAAAAACTATCCGAAGTATTGCGTTTTCAAGCGCTATAGTTGGATTCAAAAAAACTGAATTAAACCAAAGTGAGAGACAGTGAAGTTAACTCGATTGTTTTTGGAGATTGTGTGGTTTCTGGATTCATCTGATACGCCACGCCCCGATACATCAGGGTAACGGCAGGAGGAGTTGCAATTTGCGGTTTGGATTGAGTGTAATAACTCACTCCACGATAGTTGGCGATGCTGGAAGGCTGGATTGCAGGTACGTTGGAAGGTTGATACTGGATGCCGCGATAGGATAAACTCATTTTTTTTTGGCAAAGGTTAAATTGATTTTTGATGAGCATAAATGAACTCAAGATTGCCCTTTCCCTATGCTCGTTAGAGTGCTTTTGAGATTTTTTTCTTATTCTCTTGTTTCCAAGAAGATAAGGAGAAGGGATGGACAAAAAGCTGGGGAGTAGGTTTCCTTGTTTCCTTCGGTTTAGCTCGTGAGTGGGAATACAACAAATCTAGCAACGCTTTTAAAGAGTGTCAACCCCAAAAAACTAGAAAATTAAAATTTATATTGTCATCAATTGCTTGTTTAAAGCAAATTAATAGAGAACACAACTAGGAACGAGAAGCCCATTTTTGCTACGTTTGCATCCTCGTTTACATCGAAATTCTCTAATATGTATCGGTTTAATAACTGTCGCATGGCTTGAAAATAAAGCAGTAGTTTGTTATGCAAATTTATTTTATTTCTGCCAAAGATAATTTGCAAGAATCTCCGAGACATTCAGGAGCAGATTCCCCCAACCCTCTTTTTAAGGGCTTAGTTTTCCCCATTTTCAAGAGCGAGGGGGATTTTAAGCAAAAATGCCACCCTTTGCATGCCGGTGGAGGGGGGGGAGGAGACTCCGCCTCGGGAGAGGTTGTCCGGGGAGCCTGAGAGCGAGTTAAGCTTGGGAAAGAGTTAAAAACTTGTTTGCATAAGTGCTTAACTGTTTCGTTATTAAAGAAAACTCGTATTAGATTCGGATTTTTAATTTTTGCCAAGGTGCATTTTTCAAGTTCTGGGGAGGAAAAGTGGACTTCGAGTTAGACTTGTGGGGTAAATCCGCCCGAGTTGTTGGTTGAGATGTCATAGTGAAATCCGGGCCATTGCAAGTCCGAGAGTTGCTGTAGACGATCGCTAGCCACCCCGAGGGTCCGTGCAATGGCTTGGAGGATGCTTGTTTTTCCTGCACCATGCATGGCAATCAGAACAATCAGATCCCTGGCTAAAGTTGTATCGGTATCGGTGAAATTGAATGAGATATCGCGAAATTTTTTGAAATGTTTTCAATGGAGGGATTGAACTTTCATAATAAAATAGCCGTGACAGTAACATTGGCGATCGCCGTTTAGGTGAGGGAATCAGACAGAGTGATGGGAAGATGCATGGACACTGAGGGAAAAGTGGTGGAGCGGATGGATCGGAACAAGGAGGAGGATGGAAGCGAGAAGCGATCGCGCCTCAACCGGAGAGGTAAAACGCTTACCTGAGCGGGATGTACTCTCGCCACAAGGGGGAAGAGAAATAGCAAATCGCGCTAACGCAAAGAGATTAAAAATTATTCGGATGAGAGCTGGATGGAAAAATGAGAGGAGTGATGCATGGGGAGGCAACACGGTAGGCGGTGAAAGCCGCCCTTAGTGGAGTTTTCCGTGCATATTAAACACAGATTATAGGCGATCGGGAGAGGCTCGTGAAATATTTTTTTCTAACAGAAGGCTGGACCGTAGGTCGAGTGTGGGGAGTAGAAGGACTGTGGAACGCGATCGCGTGGCGACGCGAACCCGCGATCGAGAGAATCAACCTGAGCATTGTGGAGCATGAAGAGATTTTGTGGCTTTATCGAGTTGAAGACGCGGTGATCATGGTAGAAGTCAAGCCCAAGGTTCCAGACGCCAGTGGAGCCTCAAGTATCGGGCAAGTGTTTCTCCGGCGGTTAATGAGTGCCGAGCAAGTGATCGAGAGATTAGCGGCGTCAGAAGCGATTTGCCAGATGAACAGTAGCAAAGGGACGAAATTCACCTAAATCGGCGTAGGGAGGGGGAAATCACCGGGGCGTGAAAGCCCATTCCCGGAGGCACTAGGGGGGATTTGGGAGTCCAGAGCGATCGCCGAGCGAGAACAGAAGCCGGAATAAGCTTGCATTCGACTCCATCAAACGTTACACTTCTTTAAATACTGTCTCATTTTTTGAGAACCGATGGTCTGAATGCCACTCCTGTCAAGCCCAGAGGCGATCGCCCCCGGGTTTCCAGGCAAGGCAAAGACCCTATAAAAGGCTCGAAAATAGCGTCCAAGTAGAAATCTCTAATAGAGGAGGAAGTGTAGTCGATGGGACTACCCTGGTACCGAGTACACACAGTCGTCCTGAATGACCCAGGGCGTCTGATTGCCGTACACTTGATGCACACTGCCTTAGTGGCAGGATGGGCTGGCTCGATGGCCCTATACGAACTCGCCGTTTTCGATCCAAGCGATCCGGTTCTGAACCCCATGTGGCGTCAGGGCATGTTCGTGTTGCCCTTTATGGCACGGCTAGGGGTGACGGATTCTTGGAGAGGTTGGAGCGTTACCGGCGGCACCGCCACCGACGTGGGCTTCTGGTCATTTGAAGGCGTAGCCACCGCTCATATCGTCCTGGCTGGTTTGCTGTTCCTAGCAGCCTGCTGGCACTGGGTTTACTGGGATTTGGAACTGTTCAACGATCCTCGCACTGGCGAACCAGCCTTAGACCTGCCAAAAATGTTTGGCATTCACCTGTTCTTATCCGGTTTGCTGTGCTTCGGGTTTGGAGCCTTTCACCTAACCGGGCTATTTGGTCCGGGCATGTGGATTTCCGACCCTTACGGATTAACCGGGCACGTACAACCGGTAGCGCCAGAATGGGGGCCAGACGGATTTAACCCCTTCAATCCCGGGGGAATCGTCGCGCACCACATTGCCGCCGGAATTGTGGGAATTATTGCCGGCATCTTCCACTTATCCGTGCGTCCGCCAGAACGGCTTTACCGAGCGCTGCGGATGGGGAACATCGAAACCGTACTTTCGAGCAGTATTGCTGCGGTATTTTTCGCGGCATTCGTCGTCGCGGGTACCATGTGGTACGGTTCGGCGGCGACCCCCATCGAACTGTTCGGTCCGACTCGCTATCAGTGGGATAGCGGTTACTTCCAACAAGAAATTAACCGCCGGGTGCAAGTCTCTATGGCGCAGGGCGCAAGCCAGTCCGAAGCCTGGTCGCAGATTCCCGAAAAGCTGGCGTTCTACGATTACGTGGGCAACAACCCCGCCAAAGGCGGTTTGTTCCGCGTCGGTCCGATGAACAAAGGCGATGGAATTGCCCAAGCGTGGTTGGGTCATCCCGTGTTTGAGGATGGTGAAGGTCGGGAACTGACCGTGCGTCGGATGCCCAACTTCTTTGAAACCTTCCCGGTGGTCTTAGTAGACTCCGAAGGCATCATTCGCGCCGACATTCCCTTCCGGCGCGCAGAATCGAAATACAGCTTCGAGCAAACTGGCGTGACGGTGAGCTTATACGGTGGAGACCTCGACGGTCAAACCTATAGCGACCCAGCAGTGGTCAAACAGTTTGCCCGGAAAGCCCAGTTAGGCGAACCGTTTGAATTCGATCGCGAGACCCTAGAATCCGACGGGGTGTTCCGCACCAGCACTCGCGGTTGGTTCACCTTCGGTCATGCCTGCTTTGCCCTGTTGTTCTTCTTCGGACATCTGTGGCACGGATCGCGTACCATCTTCCGGGATGTGTTCGCCGGGGTCGATCCGGATCTCGAAGAGCAAGTGGAGTTTGGCGTCTTCCAGAAAGTGGGTGATATCAGCACCCGGAAGCAAGAAGTTTAAACTCTGTGTAGCTCTCTAGCTATTTAGAAAGGTCTAACAACGATGCGCGTTGGTTTTGCTTGCCCCGTGCTGTTTGTTAGACCTTTTTTCTGTTGCCTGGTAGACTGGAAAAAACAGAATTATCAGGAAGTTCTCATATGGAAAGCATCGCTTACATCCTAGTTCTGACCTTGACCCTGGGTTTGCTGTTCTTTGCGATCGCATTTCGCGAACCGCCTCGGATTGGCAAATAACCCCTTCCGGCAAGTTATTCCATAGCCCCTGAGCCAATCTTATCTGTTCGGTCATGCTTTTGCGATTCGCCGGAGAGGATAAGAATGTTGGCTCAGAGTTTTGCCGTTGAATGGCAAATTTTTGCTTGCCTCTTGGCGACGAGGGGCGGAAAAACGAGGGGCAAAGCGCCAGGGGAAATTTTTCACCTGCATTGATAGCGCTTTGTCTTTGCAATTTTCCGCCCAAACGCCTTTTATCTGTGCCCAGAGGACGATTATTATGCGCTGTCCATTTTGCCAACATACAGAAAGTCGGGTTCTCGAATCGCGATCGGCCAGAGACGGTCAAAGCGTTCGGCGACGTCGAGAGTGCTTGAACTGCCAGCGTCGCTTTACCACCTACGAGCGGATCGAATACGTTCCCGTGACGGTGATCAAGCGCGACGGAGGACGAGAGTGCTTCGATCGCTCCAAATTGCTGCGCGGCATCGTTCGCGCCTGCGAAAAAACCGGGGTGGAAGCCGAACAAATCGAAGCGTTAGTGGATGAAATCGAAGCCTCGTTGCAGCAGCAGCGGGTGATGCGAGAAGTCTCGAGCAACCAAATCGGAGAATTGGTTCTGTGCCACCTGCAAACACTCAGTGAAGTGGCCTATATCCGATTTGCTTCGGTTTATCGCCAATTCCAAGGAATTCGCGATTTTGTCGAAACCCTAAACGATTTGCAAAACCGCAGCGAGGCGCAGATGGAGCGATTGACTCCCGAGATCGACGATCGCTCCTGCGATTCTTCTGCCACTTCATCCGAGACCCAAGCCCACGACGCTTCCTTATTTATTCATTAATCTTTCTGCGATTCTCGCGCCGCTTCCCTGGCAAACCGAGGCACAGGGAGCAAATTGAGCCTGCCTGGGTTCTCGCTTGCAGAAAAAATTCCCCTGGCAATCTGGTCAAGGAGGAGTTGGCAAGATATAATAGATGGTCTAGAATAAAAAATTTGGAATGCGATCGGCTAAACTAAAAGCAAGCTTCTTCGTCAACCGCCGTGCTATTAACACTGCTGTTCGTCGCCGAAGTTCAAAAAAAGGAGCCACTGACCGGGACCAATCAACCCCTTCACCTCTTGGGAAAGGTGGAAATTGTCCAAAAATCAGGGGGTCAGCACAGGATCCAAAGCCAGCGATCGCCATCCAACATTTCCTGAAAGCAAGGAGAATTTTCCTCCTTCCTTGGTAGGAAAAACGGGGAATTGCACCCCATACAAGTCAGGATAAACATACTTCTACAAAAGCTACAGAAAGTCTTTCCCACAGCAAGAGCAATTCGAGCAATCCGGCAAGACTTTCCCTGCGACATCAGCCGCAGTTCATCGAGTAGAATAAAAAAACGGTACGCGCGCCCAGCGCGAAACCTCGACATCCTGTCGAAAACGCCCTTCCCAGAACCAACTGGGTTGAGGAGATAACACCCCGCCATAAGGCAAGCGGCGGGTTGTGCCGGGGAATTCTCAGGCATCCACAGAGAAATTCAGGATCGAGCGCCTGACTCGCCTGAAGACGCTTCTGCCCCCAAGGCGGGAGAACGTCAACCGAGATTTTGAAGTCCTCGCCCTCGGGCGGAGTCCTGAAAATCTGCACTCAATTCATCGCCAAAACCCACAAAAATCAACACACGGAGACAAGTTCCAGGAAAATATACGCATGGTCAATCAGAACACAATCGCCAAAGATATTGGCTTTACTCACGAAGATTTCGCCGCCCTACTCGACAAGTATGACTATCATTTTAGCCCCGGCGATGTAGTGGCCGGCACAGTATTCAGTCTAGAGCCAAGGGGCGCTCTGATTGACATTGGTGCAAAAACAGCGGCATACATCCCCATTCAGGAAATGTCAATCAACCGGGTTGACGCCCCCGAAGAAGTCTTGCAATCCAACGAAACCCGGGAATTTTTCATCCTCACCGATGAAAATGAGGACGGGCAGCTTACCCTGAGCATCCGCCGCATCGAATACATGCGGGCATGGGAGCGGGTTCGGCAGTTGCAAGCGGAAGACGCTACGGTACGCTCGCAGGTGTTTGCAACCAATCGCGGGGGGGCACTGGTCCGGATTGAAGGCTTGCGCGGGTTCATTCCGGGGTCCCATATCAGCACCCGCAAACCGAAAGAAGAGCTGGTGGGAGAAGAACTGCCGCTGAAATTCCTGGAAGTGGACGAAGACCGCAATCGTCTAGTTCTGTCTCATCGGCGGGCCTTGGTGGAACGCAAGATGAACCGCCTGGAAGTCGGCGAAGTGGTGATCGGCACGGTGCGCGGCATCAAGCCCTATGGTGCCTTTATCGACATTGGGGGCGTCAGTGGATTGCTCCACATTTCGGAAATTTCCCACGATCACATCGATACACCCCACAGCGTCTTCAACGTGAACGACGAACTGAAGGTAATGATCATCGACCTGGATGCGGAACGCGGACGGATTTCTCTGTCTACCAAACAGCTCGAACCCGAACCCGGGGATATGGTCAAGAATCGCGATGCGGTGTACGATCGCGCCGAAGAAATGGCCGAAAAATTCCGGGAGCAGTTGCGCCTCAAAGAACAAGGCATTAGCCCGCAAGAGGCAGAACAGCAGGCAGCAGCAGCCGCCGCCCCCACCCCCGCCCCCACCCCCACCGAGGAGGAAGAACCTGCAGCGGTGGAACCCGAAGGCGAAGAACCAGTGAGCGAATCCGAAGAAAGTCAAGAAGACGCGGCACCGGTGACAGAATAAGTCTCGCCCAATTCGCAGATAAAGAGCTGTCGGCGATCGACGCCGAAAAGGTTCGGGGTGAGGAATTTTCCCTGGCGGGTGAAAAGGTAAAGGAGATTTGCTCTCCACACTTGCCACAACCGCCCAAGGGACAACCATTCCGGGGACAGACTCCCTCGAACTAACAAATGTCTGCCCGACAGCTTTTAGCGAGAGTGATGTAAGTGGAGAACAAGCCATTGGCAACCATTCAATGTGGCACGGTCAAGTTCGAGAATATCCAGGGGATTATTTTCGACAAAGACGGCACATTAGAAGACTCGGAAGATTTTTTGCGAATCTTAGGACAAAAGCGATCGCGGATAGTAGATGCGCGGATTCCCGGCACTGGAGACCCCCTGCTCATGGCATTCGGCATCCATGAAAACATTCTCGATCCCACTGGGTTATTAGCGGTGGGCAGCCGGGAAGAAAACCAAATTGCCACCGCCGCCTATATCGCCGAAACCGGTCGCGGATGGTTAGAATCCCTCAACATTGCTCGCGACGCATTTGCCGAAGCGGACGAACTGTTCGAACAAGATCCAACTCCATCCCCCTTGTTTGTGGGCTGTCTCGAAGCCATACAAGTTTTGGCTCGGGGGGATATCAAACTGGGCATCCTCTCAGCCGATCGCACCGAAAGAGTGCGAAAATTTGTCGAGCATTATCAGCTCGGCAAATACATTCAACTACAAATGGGAGTAGATTCTGGACCATCCAAACCAGACCCCTCCCTTTTTTTGCAAGCATGCCAAACCCTGGGTGTAAAACCAGGGGCCACCTTGATGGTGGGAGATTCGCCGGCAGATATGCAAATGGCAAAAAATGCCGGTGCGGCTGGATGCATTGGGATTAGCTGGCGTCCGGCTGGGGCAAGGCGTTTAGAAGGGGCGCAGGTGGCGATCGCCAGCCTGGATGAAATCCAAATTTTCCCCTAAGACTTGCCTGATGACCCAAAAGTCTATATGGTAAAAGGCACCGCAGAATTGTAACCGATCGTACATTTTAGGAGGACTTCATTTTGCCTCGTCGCTACCTATTCACATCTGAATCCGTTACCGAAGGACATCCCGACAAAGTCTGCGACCAGATTTCCGACACAATTCTGGACGCCCTGCTGGCTCAGGATCCGAAAAGCCGGGTCGCCGCTGAAGTGGTGGTCAACACCGGCTTAGTCTTAATTACCGGGGAAATCACCTCCCAAGCGCAAGTCAACTACGTAGACCTCGCCCGGGAAAAAATTGCCGAAATTGGCTACACCGACGCTGACAATGGCTTTTCTGCCAATAGCTGCTCCGTGCTGGTGGCCCTGGACGAACAGTCTGCAGATATCGCCCAAGGGGTGGACCAAGCGCAAGAAACCCGCACCAAACTCAGCGAAGAACAACTCGACGCGATCGGGGCGGGCGACCAAGGGTTGATGTTCGGTTTCGCCTGCAACGAAACCCCAGAACTGATGCCGATGCCCATTTCTCTGGCCCATCGCATGTCTCGCCGACTGGCTGCAGTTCGCAAAACCGGTCAATTGCCTTACCTGCGTCCCGATGGCAAAACTCAGGTGACGGTGGTTTATGAAGATGGCGTCCCGGTGGCGATCGATACGATTTTGATTTCCACCCAACATGACCCCAGCATTGGCGAACTGACCGATAACCAAGCCATCCAAGAGAAGATCCAAAAGGATCTGTGGTCAGCGGTGGTGGAACCTTGCTTCACCGATCTGCAGGTGAAGCCGGACGATCGCACCCACTACTTGGTCAACCCCACCGGCAAATTCGTCATCGGTGGCCCCCAAGGGGACTCCGGTCTCACGGGACGGAAAATTATCGTCGATACCTATGGCGGCTATTCTCGCCACGGTGGCGGTGCCTTCTCCGGTAAGGACCCCACGAAGGTAGACCGCAGCGCGGCTTATGCTGCTCGCTATGCGGCGAAAAATATTGTAGCCGCTGGTTTGGCCGATAAGTGCGAAGTGCAGCTCAGTTATGCCATTGGGGTGGCTCGCCCGGTGAGCATGATGGTGGAAACCTTCGGCACGGCGAAAGTGGACGAAGAGAAGTTAGAAGAATTAGTCAACGAGCATTTCGAACTGCGTCCGGCAGGAATCATCCAAGAGTTTAATTTGCGAGGTCTGCCCGGAGAACGCAACGGTCGCTTCTTCCAAGAAGTGGCGGCATACGGTCACTTGGGTCGCACCGACCTCGACTTGCCTTGGGAAGCCACGGATAAGGCTCAGTTGCTCAAAGATGCTGCGAGTTCTGCGGCGGCTACTGCTCCTGCGATCGGATAGGAAGATGGGCTTAATGCTTTTCCCATAAGGCGATGAGGCCGATAGTTTAAATCTTGTATATTGGCGGCAGCTTGAATGGCTGCCGCTTTCTTGTATAGCAATTACCTTTAGTGAGGTATATTTGAGTGCTAGGGGTGGTGCGTGACCCCTGGCGGGGATTGGGTGGCGGTTGCAGGGATTGAGGAGCGGGGGTCACGCACCCTACGGGGGGTCGGTTTGAGGAACGTTGGCCAGAGACGCGATCGCCTCCACCAAGCGAGCGGCGTCCAGGGGTTTGGGCAAGTGAACCTGAAAGCCGGCGGCTAGTGCTTCGCTCACATCCTCAAAGCGCGCGTAGGCGGTGAGGGCGATCGCCGGAATCGGATTTCCCTCTTCTCGCACAAAGCGGATCAAATCGTACCCATTTTCCAACGGCATCCCGATATCGCAAACCAGCACCATCGGATCGAAGCGCTCGAGTTCCGCTTTCGCCTCTGCGACCGACCCCACTGCCCGTACCTGCGCCCCATATTCTTCCAGCAAGAGAGCCAATAAATCCCGGGCATCGATTTCGTCATCCACCACCAATACCCGCAGGTTGACCAAGGGAAACTTATCTGCATCCTCACCTTCTCCCCCACTGGCAGAGGCTTCCTCCGGATCGCTCGATCCTTGATGCAGGGGCAACCAAACCGTAAACGTGGTTCCTGCTCCTTCCCCATCACTGGCTACCGAAATTCTGCCGCCGTGCATTTCCACCAACTGACGGGCGATCGCCAATCCCAGACCCAGCCCGCCAAAGGAACGAGTGGTGGAGGCATTCGCCTGACGAAAGCGATCGAACACGAAAGGCACAAACTCCGGATCGATCCCTTGCCCGCTATCGCGCACCTGAATTCGCGCCTCAGACTCCAGGCGATCGAGTCGCACCTCCACCCATCCGCCAGGGTCGGTAAACTTCACCGCATTGGATACCAAATTCCAGAACACTTGCTGCAAGCGATTCGGATCCCCCATCACCCAAGCTTCTTCCGGATCCAGTTCCACCCGCAACTCGATGTCCTTCGCTTGTGCGGCTAAACGGACCGTTTCGATCGCCGCCTCGATGGTGGGAATCAAGGACATTTCTCCGACACTGAGACGCATGCGCCCCTGAAGCAACCGCGAGGTATCCAGCAAATCCTCCACAAGCTGCGTTTGTAACTTTGCATTGCGCTCGATGCTCTCCAACGCCGCCGCCCGTTTGGCGTCACTGAGCTTGCGGGCGCGCATCATCGTCGCCCAACCCAAAATCGCATTCAGGGGCGATCGCAACTCGTGAGACAACACCGCCAAAAACTCATCCTTCATCCGGTTGGCATTTTCTGCCGCCTCCCGTGCTGCTTGTTCCCGTTGCAGCACCTCGAGCCGCTCTTGCTCCACCTGTTTGCGATCGCTGATATCATCCATCAACCCATCCACAAACACTTTCCCATTGCGGACCGCTTTCGTCTTGGTTAATTCCACCCACAACGAATTGCCATCCCCTCGGCATATCTCCACTTCTGTCTGCAGGAGATTATCTCTCTCGTGGCTTTCTATCTCCTCTAAAAACGAACCGATGGCGGAAGACCACTGCTGAGAAAGCAGCTCTTGTGCGGCGGACAAATCCTCCACCCCAAGTAAATTGAGAAACGCTTTATTGCCCTGCACCAGTTTTCCCGCCCGGGTGAGGCGAAACACCCCCACATTTAAACGATTCAGTAACGATTCCAATTCCGTTTGTAAGGTAGCCGCCCGCTGTTCGGCTTGGGTGCGTTCCCAAGCCGATCGCACCGCCGCCGACAAGCGGGAATAGTGCTTCGGCGACTTGACCACATAATCGTCCAACCCCTCTTTCATCGCCCGCACGGCAATTTCTTCATTACCGCTATTGGTAAACATCACCACCGGCATTTTCGGGTAGCGTGCTTTCACCGCTTGCAACACGTCAATTCCCGTACTCCAGCGCAGTTGATAGTCACTCACCACTAAATCGAACTGTCCTGCGTCGATGGCCGGTTCTAAGTGGGCGAGATCGAGAATTTCTTCAAACTGCACCGCCTTAAACTCGCGCTTCAGTTCGCGGACAATGAGAAAGCGATCGTCTGGGTTATCATCAACGAGCAGAATGCGTAAAACCATGTTAGAGAGAATTCAGTTGAGATTGCAGTTGAGCTTCAGGCCCGTGACACTCACTCAGGAACCGACCCCCATCCAATGGGACGAGCCGACGGTTTCTCGTTTGTTACTCTTCGATTTTAACCAAAGGTAGCGCATTTTTATGAGGCTGCGGGCAATTCTATCCAAAATCGGCTGCCTTGACCTAGCTCGGAGTCCACCCCGACTCGACCCCCGAGGCGATCGACGCCCTTGCGGACCAGGGCCAAACCGATGCCGGTGCCGGAATAGTTTTCCACCCCATGCAAGCGCTCGAACACGCGGAAGACGCGAGTTTGATTTTCTGGCGCGATGCCCATGCCATTATCTGCCACCCACAGGCGCACCCAGCCGTCTCGTTCCTCGGCCCAAATCCGCACTTCTGGCACCGGTTCTGGGGGGACAAATTTGAGGGCATTGGTGAGTAAATTGCCAATAATCTGGACTAAAGTGGGGTAGTGCCCCACCACCGAGGGGAGGGGTCGTCGCAGGTCAATTTGGGCATGGCGAGCGGCTTGTTTGGTTTCGATCCGCCGCAGGACTTCGGTGAGTACCGCGTCGAGTTCTACCGGTTCGCGGGGAAGTTCCGAGCGAGTGATGCGGCTGTAGTCGAGCAAATCGCCGATCATTTTTTCCAGGCGATCGGCAGAGTTGGCGATCCGGTGCATGTATTCGCGACCGCGATCGCCCACCTGTGCGGCGCAATCTTCCAGTAAAGCTTGGCTAAATCCCTGAATGCCGCGCAAGGGTTCTTGCAAGTCGTGGGAAGCGGAATAGGCGAAGGCTTTCAGTTCTTCATTCACCTCTTGCAACTCGGCGGTGCGCTCCTGCACTCGTTGCTCCAGGAGTTGGTTGAGCTGCTGCATGGCGTCGTCAGCTTGCTTGCGCGGGGTAATCTCTTCGAGCAAGCCTTCGATCGCAGTTTGATTGTTGATTTCGATGGTGGTGGCGCTCAGTTCTACCCAGATGCAGCTACCATCCGGGCGCTGGAGCTTGATTTGCCGTTTTTCTGTTTTCTCTTTAGCGGTTTGCGCTGGTAATTCTAGAGTTGGCGTAGCATATTCTCGGGCTTCTGGCAAGGAGCTGACGCCAAGCAAGTGCAAAAAAGTGGGGTTGCATTCGAGTAATTCGCCTTCGAGGGTGGCGCGAAATACCCCGACGTTCAAGCGTTCTAGCAAAAATTGCAATCGCACTTCCAAGGCTTCGGCTTTGCGCTCGGTTGCGGCGCGTTCTGTGGCGAGCTTTACCGCTCTCGGTAGGCGGATAAAGTGTTTGGGGGATTTGATGATGTAGTCGTCGAGACCGGATTTCATCGCCTCTACGGCAATTTCTTGGCTGCCGGTATTGGTAAACATGACCACCGGGCAAAAGCGATCGCGTTGTTTGATCTGTTGCAGGACTTCCATGCCGGTACTCCAGCGCAATTGGTAATCGGTAATCGCTACATCGAAATTCATTGCCTCGAGGGCTTGGGCGAGACCTTCGCGATCGATGACTTGTTCGATCTCGATTTGAGAAAACTCGCGCCGGAGTTCGCGAATAATCAACAGGCGATCGTCGGGATTATCATCGACCAGTAGGATGCGAAACACGGTTATCCTTCAACAATGGATGAGAGTGGCTAGTGGTCGATCGCCCATCCCGCAGGCAGGAAAATCCAGGGGTTTTGCGCCCAGATTTGCCATTGCGGTGGAACCTACGATCGCCGGGGCGGCAAAAAACCAGGTAAACGACATTTGCCCGTTATTTTAGTATTGGCTGCTGATTTAACGACAGCCAGTAATTATTCACGTCTCCTAACATGTTTTGTAAGGCTTTAAAATTGGGAGGTTTGATTAAATACGAGTTGATGCCAATGTCGTAAGCGACGTTGATATCGGCATTTTCTCGAGAAGCGGTGAGCACCACCACTGGCAGTCGTTTGAGGTTGGGTTGCTGGCGCAGCCATTCTAGCACTTCGAGACCGGATTTGCGCGGAAGTTTTAAATCGAGCAGCATCAGCAGGGGCAGGGGGTAGGTATCGCGATCGCCATATTCCCCTTGCCCCTGCAAGTAGGCGATCGCTTCTTCCCCATCTTTGACGATATGAATGGGGTTAATGGCATTAATTTTGCGAAAGGCACGTCGAATCAACAAGATGTCGTTGGCGTCGTCTTCGACGAGCAAAATCGTATAGTTGCTTTGGTTTAACATGATGAGTCCTCTGTGGTCGGGAGTGGGAGAAGCGGGAAAATCGGAAATGCAACTTTGGGTAGGAGGGATGAAATGGACTGATTTTGTACAGATGCTATTTTAAAGCCTCTCTATCTCTTAGGGTAGCACTACAGTGGGACTCGAGCGATCGCCAATTGAGTTTATTCGACAGACTGCGCGCTTTTCTCCCCCGCCTCGGGCAGTTCTATCCAAAATCGGCTGCCCTCGCCCAGTTGGGAGTCCACCCCGTAGCGACCTCCGAGACGCTCCATACCTTTGCGGACGATCGCCAAGCCAATGCCGGTGCCGGCATAGATTTCCACACCATGCAGGCGTTCGAAGACCTGAAAAATCCGGCGTTGGTGCTCTGGGGCGATGCCGATGCCGTTGTCGGCAATCCACAGGCGGATCCAACCGTCGCGATTTTCTGCCCAGATTTGCACCTGCGCGGTGGTTCCGGGGGGCTGGAAAATCATTGCATTTCTCACGAGATTTGTCAATACTTGTACGAGAATGCTGCGATGACCGCGCAGGGTGGGCAGGGGGTGTTTCACCTGGATCTGCGCCTGTCGCTCCTGTACCTCACTTTCAAGCAGGGAGCAGATTTCTGTGAGAACTAACTCCAAGTCTACCCGTTGCAGTTCGATGTCGGCGCGGCTCAATCGGCTGTATGTGAGTAAATCCTCAATCAAACCTTCCATGCGCTCTGCTGCATTAACAATGCGTTCGGCGTATTGGAGTCCGAGTTCATCGAAGCAATTGCCGTAGTCTTCGAGCAACGCTTGGGCAAACCCCTGCATCGCCCGCAGGGGAGCGCGCAAATCGTGAGAAACGGAGTAGGAAAAGGCTTTGAGTTCTTCGTTGACCTCTTCGAGTTCGGCGGTGCGCTCTTGCACGCGCTGTTCTAGGGTGGCGTTCAGTTCGCGCACTTGGGCTTCGGCTTGGAAGCGATCGCTGATATCGAGGACGATAACCACGGCGGCGATGATGGTGTCGTCGCGATCGCGAATCGGTGCTGCATTTGCCTGAATTATCCCATAACTGCCGTCCTGGCGCAAAAATTGAATTTCTTGTCCGCGCACGATTTCTCCGTGGTATAATGCCCGCGCTAGGGGCCATTCTTCTTGCGCTAAGGGTTCGCCGTTGAGGTGAAATCCGGCATACTCGCTATATAAGGAAACGAACTGGGAAGGATGACCCAAAATCTGCCCCACTTGGTGATTGGCGAGAATGGGTTTGCCCGAGGGGGCGGCGGCAATTCCTACCCCTGCCGGCATTTGCTGCAGTACCGCTTCAAAGAGCGATCGCTCTTTGTCTAATTCGGCGAACAGTCTTTCCCGTTCTGCTTCGGCATTTTGCCGCTCGATCGCCGTCGCCAGCAGGTTGCTGACCGCTTGTAGGAAGTTGGCATCTTCTGGGGTGAAGCGGTGTTTTTCCCGGGTATGTGCGCCCAATACGCCAAACAGGCGGGTGCGATCGGGAATCACCACACTGATGCCGCTGACGATTTGGCGATCGAGCAGCAGAGACGGCCCTGTAAACCGGGTTTCGGCGTTCAGGTCTTCTACAATCACCGGTTCGCGGACGCCCAGAGTATAGCTGGCTTGGGAATTTTCCGTCGCATCTACGGTGGCGCGACCGATTTCGTCAGCGTCCCAGCCTACCCCAGAACGCAACAGCAAGAGATTTTCCTCGGGCAGCAGTTGCAGTATTTTAGCATACTCTACATCCAGATTTTCGGCCACGATCGCGGTCATTTCATCAAATAAGCTGTCCAGATTTCGAGTGGAAAGGGCAATCTGACCCAACTGAGCGATCGCTGCTTGTTGTTTCGCCCGCTTCGCCAGTTCTTGTTGCTTAGCAATACTCTCGCTGATGTCTACCGTCACCGCCAAAATTTGATAAATTTCCCCCGCTTCGTTCAACATCGGCACGTATTTGGCAATAATCGAAAATGGCTGAACTCCGGGCAAAGTAATGGTAGCATTTACCGTCTGGGTGCTGCGGGTTTCTACCGCTTTTTTCAGGGTAGGTAAATAGCTTTGGGTAACCTCTGGCGGCCAGATTTCTTCGTCTCGCCGCCCGATGAGTTCTTCTGCTGATTGGCCGCTATATTTTTCCCCGGCTGCATTCACAAACTGAAATCGTCTTTCGGCATCGTAAATCACGAAGACATCGGGAATATTATCCAATGCGGTGCGAAATTTTATTTCGCTTTTTTGCAAAGCTTTTTGGGCTTTTTTGCGCTGGGTAATGTCAACAATTATCGAGCGACTGCTCAGATAATTTCCTTCGGCATCTTTTATGGCTGTGGCGCTTAACTGCACCGGAAAGGTCGTGCCATCTTTGCGAACCATTTCAAATCCTAGCCCTTTAACAGCTCCTTGCTGTTTAAACCGCTGGAAGTTTTTATAAAAAATTTCCTGACTTTCCGAGGTAATTACGTCAGTAAATTTGCGTTTGCCCACAATTTCTTCCCGCTGATATCCCAACCACTGGAGTTCGGTATCGTTGATGCGGGTGAAGGTGCCGTTTTTATCTAAAGAATGGTAGCCGCAAGGAGCGTTTTGATACAAATCGTTTAACTCTTCGGCTAAGGCGGTGATTTTTTGTTCGGCATGTTTGCGCTGGGTCACATCGTTTGCCATCGAAATAACCAACCGTCTGCCATCGGGTAGGGAACCCAATGGGGCGGAAGAAAAGCTCCAAATTCGCTGGGTTCCCCGGTTGGTTTGGATGATAAATTCGCCTTCATCTACCCGGCGATCGAGTTCGTACAATTTTTCGATCTTTTCTCGAACCACAGCTTTGCGGTTGCCATAGGCGCGATCGGTCCATTCTTCCACCGTGGGAATCTGTTCGGGACGGTACCCGGTTAGTTCGGTCCAGGTTTGATTCATGTAGAGGTTTTCGCCATCTTCGGCATGAACGATCGCCGGAAAGGGAGCTTGATTGAAGAAGCGGCGAAATCGTTCTTCGCTATTTTTTAGCGCTTGTTTGTCTTGCTTGGATTCGATCGCAATGCCGGCGAGATGAATCGAGCGTTGGATGAGTTCCCAATCGGCGGCACTGGGACTTTTTGGGGTACGATAGTACAGAGCAACGGTGCCGATCGCTTGGTTTTGGCTGGACATAATCGGCACCGACCAACAGGCGCGCAGTCCGCATTGCAAGGCGGCATCTTTATACCGTTCCCAGCGCGGATCGGTGGCGATATCGCAGGCGATCGTCGGTTCGCCGCGATAGGCAGCACTCCCGCAGCTTCCCGCATTCGGCCCGATTTTCACCCCGTTGGGCGTCACGGCTTTAAACTCGGCTGGCAAACTAGGAGCGGCGATATAATGCAAGGTTGTGCGAGTGGAATCGAGCTGCAAAATCGCACAAATGGCGTCTTCGGCGTGAGATTCGATCGAGAGGGTGAGTTGGTGGAGAATCTCCGGGAGGGGTACATCCTGGGCGATCGCCTCTAAAATCCGATTTTGCCCCAGCAACAGAGCTTCCGCCCGTTCGCGCACGTGGATTTCCCGACGCAGAGACTGGTTGACGGTGGCTAACTCGGCGGTTCGTTCTCGCACGCGATTGTCTAAGTCGGCGGCGAGATGCTCGAGGGCGGTTTCGGCTTGTTTGCGCTGGGTGATATCTCGTCCTTCTGGAATCAGCAATATCACTTCCCCGGTGTTGTCGGCGATCGGTTTGAGGGAAAAATCAATCGGAGTGAGGGTGTTTCCCGCGCCGCGCACTTCTACTTCGTAGCGCAAGAATTCGCCGGCTGCAGCGCGGGCGATCGCTTGTTTTAATTGCTCCTGAGTTTCTGGAGAACCGGTCCACCACCGCGCCTCCCAAAAGGGTTTCCCGATAACCTCTCCCGCCTTTATCCCGCCAAAGTCCAAGGCGGTTTGATTCGCTTCGAGGACAATTCCCTCGGGAGTCAGCAGTCCGATAAATTGATAGGTTTGGTGGAAAATAGCGCTAAATTGCCTCTGACTTTCTGCCAGTGCTTTGATACCTTGCACTCGTCGCAGGTCGATCGCATCGAGAATGCGGGCCACATGCCAAATGATGCCGGCAAATACCACGGCATTTAACACGCTCAATACGGCGATCGCAAAAGCCATTTTCTCGCTATTGCGGTACAAGGCGATAATCAATCCCCCCAATATCGACGGGATGAGAATGGCCCAGGGTAACAGTCGCCTCAACATGATGCCCCCGGCATTTTCGCCGATGACGCGCTGCATCCACCCGCGATCGGGTGCGTTCAACCATACCCCGAGGGACAGCAGCATAAAGGCGATCGCGGTATGAATCGCCATGCCGGTGTAAGACCCAACGCTGTAGAATAAGGTAATGTGGTAAACATGCCCCAGCAATGCAGTAAAGGCAATGAAAAACGTCCCGGTTGCCAAACCCTGCGCCCATCGGTCTCGTCTTCGGCGCGCCAGGAACAATGCCAAACCAATGCCGATAAAGTTTATCGCCGTATTGGGAGCCATGCGCCCCTCGGCTAAGGCATCTACTGCATGGGGACTGTCTTCAAACAGCAGTTCGTCAATACCCAAATTGACCCCAAAGCCATACTCGATGCTGGTGAGTACCCCCAACAGAACGATCGCGGCGATCGCGCTATAATTGAACCGCTGGAAACTCTTTCCCCGGCGACCCTGGGGCGCGTCTCTCCCGGACAACCACAGGGAAATTCCGCCCAACAATAGCCCCAAGGCGGTGTTGCCTTTCATCGTCACCACGCCTGGGAGCAAGCTTTTGAGCCATTCTATCTCGAATATCCACCCCAGCAAGACGGCAATACTTATCGCGATCGCCGCCATGCCAAAAAGCTGTCCGAGACGTTGAAATCGTCGCACCAGTTTGGTGGATTTGGGAATGGGTGGGGGTTGAGTTAAATCAGTCATGGCATACGCTAATTTCAGGAAAACCCAGATTCACGCAACAGAATCATCCTTGTCACCTATGCTCCTCATAGTAGCGAGTCGATGGCAAGTTGAGTTTAGATCCGGTTGGGAATCAAGAAAGTTTTAATAATTTCTTACCAATCGTTTAAAATAAAAAGTCGGTTTAATTTTCCAACTCTACTCAATGGATGGATCTGGGGTAACAAAAGCCGGGAACCAATAGAGCCAAGTTTATGGTATTTTGGACAAGCTTTGTTCTATCTTATCATTTTTCCCCTACCGATGGGATGGGGGTCTGAGGTAGCGATCGCAGGGGATAAAAAACCGGGATAATAGAAAAGACGCGCCGGGGCGCGTCTCGATATCTAGAACCCACTGAGAAACTTAGCACAAATCGGCTAAATTGGCGATTAGTAGCGAACTTCCAAGGTCACGGAGGCGGATATCTGCTGTTCGCCGCCGATAACGGGGGTGGCGCGGTCCAAACCTGCAACTTCGCTTCGCAGGAAGGGTTCCGGGGTGGGCGTCGCCGCATTCACCTGAATTCTAACGATTTCCTGGCGGGAGAGATTCAGGGAGTCGAGGACCGTATCTGCTTGGGTGAGGGCGTCATCGGTGGCGGCACGAATGGCTTGCTGGCGGGGGGCGGCAATGGCTGCATCTGTGGCAACGAAGGAAATGCCATCAATCCTGGTTGCGCCTGCATTTACGGCGTTATCGAGCAGCGCGCCGGCGTCTTCGGTGGGCAGGCGAAAGCTGACCAGATTCGAGGCAGAATAGCCGGTGATGACGCGGCGATCGCCCTGGCGAGAATAGAGGGGGTTGAGGCGGATGCCGGTGGTTTCGAGTTGGTCTACGTTGCGCGAGCGCAACAGTTCTACCACCGCCTGCGATCGGCGGGCGGCGTCTTGCTGGGCGTCGGCGGCAGTTTTGCCTTGCACTTCTACCCCCAAGCGCACCTGGGCCAACCGGGTGGGAACGTTCACCACTCCCTGACCGGTAACGGTTAAGGTATTGAGGCGCTGTTCCTGCGCCACCACGGGATGCACCCCGGTGAGGCTCACCACCCCCAAGGCTAAGGATAAGGCGGTAAGTTGACTCCAGAGATTGACCCGAGGGCGAGATGGTAGAATTCGATTCATAGCTATAATTGTGGTGACAAAAGTTAGGGTTGGGTCGGTTGACACAGCGGTAAAATTGAGCGCAGATGGGTTACAATGCTCGGCAATCTGGCCGGCTTTCTGGCAGCAGGGCGATCGCATCCGTTACTTTTCGGGGGCGACCAGATTGTGCCCGTGCTGTTTCCGGTTGCCCCATCTGATTTTCTTTGCTTAAAAAGATGACTACACTACAGCCTCCTCTCGATCCGCTGAGTAGCATGAGCGACGATCGCCTGCGCGAGTATTTGGCCCAACCGCAAATCCGAGAAACTCTGGGGCAGCAGTTGGCGTGCATTCAGCGCGAAAGCGATGCCCTGCGGGTGGTGAAATTGGCCTTAGAGGTGGATTTGACTTGGGGGGCGAGGGCGATCGCTTCCCTGAAACCGATGTTTGTGCGCTCTAGTTTGGGGCTGATTTTGCGCTTGGGGGTGGCGCAATGCGTGAAAAATCGGCTGTTCGGGTTGACGCGATCGGATGGGGCGATTCGGTATTTGATGCAGCAGGTGCGCGAAAGCGACCCCACGGTGTGCGCCTCGGCGGTACGGGCGATCGCCCAGATTGGCTCTGATGCTGCAGTAGAGTCGTTGCAGCGCTTGTTGGAAGGGGCGGATGACCCCTTGCAGGCATGGGCGGCGTGGGGATTGGGGCAAATTGACACGGCGGCGGCGGTGTTCCAGTTGCAAGAATCCCTACATCATTCTAAGTCTCGGGTGCGGGAATGGGCGATTTGGGCGCTGGGACAACAGCGATCGGCGGCTGCATTTTCCGCATTGCAGGAAGGATTGCAGCATCCGGATGCTGAGGTGCGCTGGCGGGCGGTGGCAGGAGTGGGAGAGTGGGGAAAAGACGGACGTTGTGCGAGTGAGTTGGGGGAGGATTGGCCACAACGCTGGTCGGCGGCGATTGAGAACTTGGTGAGAATGCTGACGGATGAGGAGGATTTCGTCCGCGAAAAAGCCGCTCGCGCCCTGGGAAAGCTGAAGGCATCGGCGGCGGTGCCGGCGCTGATCCCCTGTCTGGACGATCGCGATGTTTACGTGACGGTCAGGGCATGTGAGGCACTGGGGCAAATTGCCGACGATCGCGCATTGGCTGGATTGGCACAAGCCCTCGCCCATCAAAATGCAGATATTCGCAGTGCAGCGGTGCGGGTGGTGGGCGACATGGGCAGCGATCGCGCGGTGGTTCTGGCGTTACGAGGCTTGCAGGATAGCGATCGCTTCGTGCGCGCCCGGGCGGCGGAAGCCTTGGGTAAAATCGGCAGCCAGCGGGCAGTGCGGGGATTGTTACAGGCTCTCTGCGATGGGGAGTCTTACGTGCGCTGGCGAGCTGTGTCCGCGTTGGGACATATCGGCAGCGATCGGGCAGTGAGGGCGTTAGGTGAGGCGATCGCCGATTCAAATCTGTCCGTGTGCCAACAAGCGATTCATGCCTTGCGTCATATCGGCTCTCACCTCGCCGTCGATACCCTCGAAACCGCGATCGCTGCCACCGAAAGCCCCGAAATTCGCGCTATAGCTCAAAATGCTTTAAATCAAATTTTAAATTCTGCCGCAAAAACTCCATTATTTCACAATAGCACACAATCGGAAAACAAACACCCCCAATTGCCAAAACTTTATATTACTTCATTTTCCCAAGCCCGGGACTATCTGCGAGACAACCTAAAAACGCGATCGATTCGCGGGGTAATTTCAATTGGCAGTGCCACGGTTTCTCCGCCCCCGGGATTTGCCGCAGTTCCCCAGCGATTGCGGTTGAAATTCGACGATATCGACACGCCCTATGATGACCCGGATCGTCATTTGGCCAGCGCTGAAGATATCCGCAAAATTCTCGCCTTTTCTGAAGAAATCCACCCCAGCAAAGGGACGTTGCTCGTCCACTGTCAAGCGGGAATTAGTCGCTCTTGTGCAGTGGCGTTTGTCCTTTGTGCCGCGTTACTCGACCCGGGAAAAGAACCAGATGCCCTCGATTATGTGTTGCAAGCTCGACCCCAAGCTAAACCGAATCGATGGATTGTAGAATTGGCCGATGAAATTCTATCTCGCAATGGCAAATTGATTGAAACTCTAGAGGCGATCGGCACGCGCAACGTTCGCTTTTAGGCTAAGATAGCCTCATACTCCCCGTAGGGCGATCGCCACCCACCAATTGACTGATTTACAACAATTTTCTGGGAAATTGCTAATTTAAAATGGTAACGTGGGTAGGCTCACCCTCCCACCCTACTCTCTCCCAGACAACAGCGCACAATTCGAGAAAAAACCAGGGATTGACAATCAGCCATCAGCCATGAAAAGACGCAATCTGTTAAAGTATTTAAGCCTGAGTGCAGCTACGGTGGGATTGAGCAAAGTTGCCCATGCCAAACCACCAGAAAAGTACAATGTTTTGTTTTTGGCTATAGACGATTTGCGACCGCAAATTCAAAGCTATGGTGAAAGTCAGATGCTGACACCAACCTTGGATAAATTAGCAGAACAAGGGGTGTTGTTCGAGCGTGCCTATTGCCAAGTGCCGGTGTGCGGAGCCTCCAGATTAAGCATTCTCACCGGGGCGAGACCGAATAAAATTCCCGGCGAACCGATAGGGCGATTTTGGACTTACAATTCCCGATTAGATAAAGAGATCGTTAATTGGCTGGGTCACTTGGAACCGGCGGGCATCAACCGTCCGAAAACAGCCGAGGGAAAACCCGCGCCGACTCTCCCGATGTTGTTTAAACAAAACGGATACAATACCCAGTCTGTGGGAAAAATTTATCATGTGATGGAAGATGATATCGATGCCTGGAATTATGGGATGACGCGGTTTAAAGACATTCGGGTTTATAATATTCCTGGAAACGAAGGGAATGCGTATGAAATTGGGGAAAACCAGCCGGATAATGCTTATCCGGATGGGGTGACTACGGATTTGGCGATCGCCGCCCTGCGAAATTTAAAAGAACAGCAAAATCCCTTCTTTTTAGCTGTGGGATTTGTTAAGCCGCATTTGCCCTTCAACTGTCCAAAAAAATACTGGGATATGTACGATCGCCGTGACATCGAACTGGCACAAAATCCTTTCGCCCCCACCGATGCACCCCCGGAGTCTTTACACTTTTGGGGAGAATTGAGAAGCTATCGCAATCTCGTATTTGCAGATGAAACGCGATCGCGGTTAGATGAAGAATACGCGCGCACCCTGATTCATGGCTACTATGCTTGTACCACCTTTGTCGATGCCAGTATCGGCTACATTTTGGACGAATTAGAGAACTTGGGACTGGGAGACAATACCATTGTGGTGGTGTGGGGAGATCATGGGTTTTTGTTGGGAGAACATAATTTATGGACTAAGCATACAAACTATGAAGTTGCTTTGCGAGTGCCGTTAATTATCGATGCGCCGGGAAAAGCAAAGAATGCAAAAACCGCCGCATTAGTGGAATTGGTAGATGTTTATCCGACTCTTTGCGAACTGGTGGGCATTGAAAAACCCGAACATTTGCAAGGTACCAGTTTAGTGCCGCTTTTAAATAATCCCCAGCGACGTTGGAAAGGTGCGGCGTTCAGTCGATACAAATATGGAGACACAATTCTGACCGATCGCTATAGCTACACGGAATACATCGATGTAGAAGATAATTTGGTGTCGCGAATGCTCTACGATCGCCACCGCGATCCGTTAGAAAATCGCAATATTGCCAATTTGCCCGAAAATGCGGCCCTGGTAGAAACCTTGAGTCAATTACTCGCTAGTGGGTGGGAAAGGGTGGTATTTGGCAAAAGCAATTTTCCCCTGCCCCTCGATGTTTTGCCCGATGGCACGATCGTGATTCCCAAATCGAACGATAGTGGCAAATCCAAGGGGGAATCTGCCACTGCTTTACCCTTGAGTTTAAAAGCGAAACAAATCGAAATGTTAGATAAGCAAGCAACCCTTTCTATTGGCCCGGAAAAACAGCTTGCGTTCCAGCTTGACAGTGGCGATCGCTTCCAAATGGCGCGTTTGTGGTTTGTGGCAAAACATGACCCCACCTCACAGGCGATCGCCTTGGAGACCATCTCAATTCAACCGCCCGCTTGGCGATGGAACTCCCCTAAATCCGGCGACTACTTTTACCAACTGCAGCTCAAAAAAAGTAATGCAAATTACATCGTTAAAACCGGATCGGTGAAAATTCTCTAAGGGTGGGGAACTACTGCTGGAATCGATGGGTTATTCCAGCCAAAGGGATTGGCAGGAGTTATTGCGATCGCGGCTAATTTTGAGCCATGTGTTTCCCCGGCGTTAATGGTTGAAAAAGTATGAGTCATTGCACATTATCCGGTTCATGGCTCAATTTACCCCCAGTAGTGGGCTAACCCACCTTACATAAATTCACTTTTTTTGATATCATTTAAGGTTAACTGGTAAATTGAGAATTTACACTTATCCGAGCGGCATTTTCCACCCTAAGACTCAGATAAATCAGTAAAAACTACTACGGAATGGGGCGATGAAAAAATCACTATTGGTCAGTGCGGCAGTATTTTTGATGGCAGGATTTGGCGCGACCCCCGAACCTGCACCCGTCAGGGCGCAAAACCGGGGGGCGAGTGTGGTCCAACTGGGGAATGAGGTGTCGAACAGCCAGATAACTCCTGCGGAATTAGAATTGCTGAGTACGGGAGGAGAACCGAAGCTGAAACTAGAGTTTATTCCGCCAGCCATTGGGGCAGAAGAACGGCTGAAAATGAGCGTGGATATGAACTTAAATATGGCGATCGCCGGTCGTCCGATGCCTTCTTTTGAAATGCCGACAATGGAGATGAGCTTTCAGAGCAAAGTTACCCAAGTAGACAACAATGGCGATGTTTATTTAGAGTTAATTTGTGCCGATGCCAATTTTGCCGACGCCGCCAGCTTCCCCCCGGAGGTGATGGAACAAATGCGATCGCAAATGCAGCAGTTTATCGGTTTAAAAAGCTCCTTTGTCATCGACGCTGCAGGTCATACGAAAGATATTAGCTTTGATTTTCCCCCTAATACCGACCCTAACGCGATGCGAATGTACGAGCAAATGTTTGCCTCTTTGAGCGAACTTTCTGCCCCTAGTCTGGATGAAGCGATCGGCATCGGCGCGCAATGGCAAGTCACCGCTTCAGTTCCCACGGGAAGCGGCATTAATGTGGTGCAAGTTTCTACCTATGAGGTGGTGGATTTGCAGGATAATTTGATGACAATTGATTTTGAAACTCAACAACAAGCCGATCCGCAAAACATGAGCTTGCCGGGAATGCCACCCAATGCTAAGGTGAATTTAACGGCATATGAAGGTCAGGGAGAAGGTCAAATAGCGATTGAGGTGGGAAAAATTATGCCGATTCGCGCTCAGCTTTCAATGGCTACTAATAGCGCCATGCAGATTACAGTTATTGAAGGCGGCAAAGAAGAACAAACCACGATGGATTCTAATGTGTTGATGCAAATTAATTTAGAATCGAATTGATTGGCATGGGGTGTTTTGAGGCGTAGGGTGGGCATTGCCCACCCTCCCTTTGATGGGGGTAAAGCGCAGCTATTCGGCATTTTGGCGGGCGTAATTGAGGTTTTTTTGATATTCAATTACTTTTTGTTGAGCGGTTTGGTGATTGGCGCTGGATTCGGGAACCGCTTGCATTAGCGCGATCGCTTCTTCCCATTGAGTGGTAACCTGTTGCCAAGCTGGCGCTGTATTTGCCTTTTGTGTCAGAACCGCCGCATTCATCGCGGTATTGAGACCTTCTTGAAACAATTCCGACGGGGATAAGGAGGCGATCGCCCGTCGTTCGGTTTTGATAATAAACTCAACCCGACGATTCTTTTTTCTTCCCTCGGGATTATCCGTGCCATCTGGCTTATAATTGTCCGCAATCGGTTGACTTTCCCCCATTCCTTTGGTTTGAATTCGCGTGAGTTCTACATCAAACTGATTCACGAAATAATATTTAACGGCGGCGGCTCTTTTTTCGGAAAGCTGCTGGTTGTAATGTTCGTCCCCTTTGCTATCGCTATGCCCGTACACGAACAGTTGCGCGTCGCGGAAGTGCTGCAATAGTTGATGAATTTTCTCTAACGAGGGTTTGGCGGCGGCGAGAACCTGGTATTTATCGAATTCAAATAAAATATGCTCGGGCAGATTAAATTTAATCCCTTCGATGGTGGTTTCTGCCTTTAATTCTTCCAGCATTTCCTCTACTTCCGTAGGGGTAAGGATGACCTGTTGGTCTAAAATTCGGGTGGCATCGATGGGACTGGTGCTATCTTGTGCGATCTCCCTTGGCGCTGGGGTGGGAGGATTGTCGGCGGGGAGGGGTTCGGAAAGGGTTGCCGCTTCCGCACTCTGCGTCAGGGATAGGCGATCGGCGGTTTTTTCCGATGCCGAGGGGGAAGGTGATGGGGAAACGGTGGGGGTATTTTCCGATGCGGTGCTGGCGGTTTCGGTTTTGTTGGGGGTTGCTGAAGAAGGAGAAGGTTTTTGTGCGACTGGCGTGCTTTCACATGCAGCACACAGCACCGAGATGCTTGCTAAAATTGACAAGATTCGACGAGTCATGGCTGCGCCCTAATGTGGAATTTTTATTTATTATTTTACTACAGTTGGGTCGGTTTTGTCACGCTTTTTCCGTGAAGAATTATTAAAAAAATCGCCCTTGGCAATGCGTTGTCCTCGGGTAAATTACGCAAATTAGATGTTTTGGATGAGGGAAGTTTCCCGGAAATTGGGAAAGATTTATTTGTATCCTCTGAGGGGGGTAGGATTATTCTGGGAAGCGATCGCGGTGGTGACGGGATATTTTGGGGGGAAATTTTCCCGGGCATCCATAAAAGGCGATCGGGCGAAGCCAAATTTCGGTAAAATCGAAAGGCGACTCGATCGCAAATCAAGCCCCTAGCGCAGTTCTCCGGTTCAACGATGACCCCAATCACAATTGATTTTCTCAGTCAACTCAACCCCAACCAACGACGCGCCGCCGAACACTTTTGCGGTCCCTTGCTAGTGGTGGCGGGGGCGGGTTCTGGCAAAACTCGGGCGCTGACCTATCGGATTGCCAATCTGATACGCACCCAGCAAGTCCATCCGGACAATATTCTCGCGGTGACTTTCACGAATAAAGCGGCGCGGGAGATGAAGGAACGGATCGAAAAGATATTTGCCGATGCCTATGCTCTGCAAAAATACGAAAAGCCGTTGGTGGCGTTGGAACCGGCGGAACAAACCCAGGTGCGATCGCGGGTGTGGAAAAGCACCATCAAACCCCTGTGGATCGGCACTTTCCACTCCCTGTGCGCCCGAATTTTGCGCTACGATATCGACAAATATAAAGACGAAAATGGTCGCGAGTGGACTCGCAGCTTCTCCATTTTTGATGAAAGCGACGCGAAAAGCCTAATCAAAGAAATCGTCACCAAACAGATGAATTTGGATGACAAAAAATTCAATCCGCGTAAAGTGCGCTACGAAATTAGTGGGGCGAAAAACAAAGGCTGGACCGCGCGCGATGTAGTGGAAGACCAACCGAACCCTCGGGGACGGATTATCGCCGAAGTTTACAACCGCTATCAAGATGGGCTAGCAGCAAATAACGCTCTCGACTTCGACGATTTGATTCGGATTCCCGTGGAACTGTTTCGGAAAAATTCCACCGTGCTAGACTACTGGCACCGACAGTTTCATCACATTTTAGTGGATGAATATCAAGATACAAACCGCACCCAGTATGATTTAATTCGCTTGCTGGCCACCAACGGGGAACCGGCAAAATCCTTTAATCAATGGAGCGATCGCTCGATTTTTGTCGTCGGCGATGTAGACCAATCAATTTACAGTTTTCGCATGGCCGATTTTACCATTTTGCTGGAATTTCAGCAAGACTTTGGCGATGGATTGCCCGACGAAGAGACCCAAACCTTAATCAAACTCGAAGAGAATTATCGTTCGCGGGAAAACATCCTGCAAGTGGCCAACCAACTGATTGAAAAAAATACCGAACGCATCGAAAAAGTGCTGCGCCCGACCCGAGGGGAAGGCGAAACCATTTTATCCCACCGTACCGAAAACGAAATCGACGAAGCGGAATTTGTGGTGAATCAAATTCGGATGCTGCACGCCCAGCATCCGGAATTAGACTTAAACGCCTTTGCGATTTTATATCGCACCAACGCGCAATCGCGACCCTTTGAAGATGTATTGGTCAGGACGGACCTGCGCTATCGCGTTGTGGGGGGACTGCGATTTTACGATCGCAAAGAAGTCAAAGATGTGTTAGCCTACCTCAGAGCGATCGCCAATCCCGCCGATAGCATTAGCTTGCGAAGAATTATCAACACTCCCAAACGCGGAATCGGCAAAACCACCCTCGACAAACTCGAAGCCGTCGCCCAAGAACTCGGCGTCCCCTTGTGGGAAATTATCAGGGATGAAACCTCGGTGAAAACCATTGCCGGAAGGTCCGCCAAATCGGTGATTGAATTTGCCCAAATCATCAAAAACTGGCAAGCCGAAACCCACACCTTACCCGCCCTAGAAATCGTCCAAGGCGTCATTGACGATTCCGGCTATATTGCTGCCTTGAAAAACGAAGGAACCGACGAAGCCGAAAATCGCATCGGCAACGTGGAACAACTTTATAGCGCCATCATGCAATACGCCGAGGAACAAGAAGACGAATCCTTAGCGGGGTTTCTCGCCAATGCATCTCTCGCCAGCGATTTAGACAGCTTAGGAGAAGGGGAAGAAGCGGTTTCGTTACTCACCTTACATGCTGCCAAAGGGTTAGAATTTCCAGTAGTGTTTATGGTGGGCATGGAAGACGGATTATTTCCCAATTTCCGCAGTCTGAACGATGCCCGGGCATTAGAAGAAGAACGACGACTCTGTTATGTGGGAATTACCCGCGCCCAAGAACGATTGTTTTTGACTCATGCGGCGCAACGGCGCTTGTGGGGGTCCTACGAAACCACTCGTCCTTCGCGATTTTTAGCCGAATTACCGCGCGAATTGCTGCAAGGAAATGCCGTGGCTAAACCGCGCCGCCAGCGCCGCATTCCCACCGGAAACCGGGGTAAAGGTGCGGCGGCGGGGGCGGTGGATTGGAACGTGGGGGATTTGGTGATTCACGATACCTTTGGCGCGGGAGAAGTGTCCCATGTTTTCGGTTCGGCAGGTAAAATTTCTTTGGCGATTAAATTTCCCCGGGGGGGACAGAAAATTATCGATCCGCGCACAGCGCCTATGGAAAAATTAAACTAGAATTTGCGGGTGGAGGGGCGAAAATATGGGTCAAAAATGCCCCTTTTTCCCGCGACAAGGCAGGATCTACCACTTACACGAAAAGAATGGAAAGAGGTTTAATTTGGTTGCCGTTGCTGGCCCTGTTTATCGGGTTGGCGTGGGCGGGTTGGAACGAATATCAGAAAGTGGAAGCCTATCGCAGTTGGGCGCAGCAGTTCGATCGCGCGAAGTACGATATTTATGCGGTACTCGGACAGCGTGGCGATCGCATTACTTGGGGAAAACCCACCCGTAGCGGTCCGGTGGATTTAAGCGGATTTTCCCTGCAAGCGGTAAAATCGATAAAGATGTGGGTGGACGAACAGCCGGTGGACCTGGAACGACCGCCCGAAACTCTCAACGGTGGTCGCATCTACTTAGAATTTTTATTGTCCCCACCGGATAGCGCCGCGCGAATTCCGTTTACCCAAGTTTCTCTTGCCCTAGAATGGGCCAAGTATTTGCAGCAGGAGTGGCAAAAGTGGCAGGAAAAACCCCCGGATGGAACTTTATCCCAGTGAAGCGCGACGGAAAAACGCTGGCGGAGGTTTTTAGCCTGCGATCGGCGATGGATTCAATGTAAATTGAAGGTTTATTTTTTCACCAATCACAGATGATCTTACAGTCTTTCTCCTGGAAAAAATTTGGCGCGATGGTTGTTGCGGGAATGGCAACGGTTTCTACCGTTCATTTTGCAGTGGGGATGAGCGCCCCCCCGATTTTTGCCCAACAGCAACCCACCAATGCACAATTGCTAAAAACTCTGGGCGATCGCGCCTTTCCGATTTTTGCGGTAGCGGTGAGTCCGGATGCGCCGGTGGTGGTGAGTGGCAGCAATGAGGATACGATTAAGTTTTGGAATTTCAGCACTGGGGAACTGCAATACACCGCACAGGTGCATTTAGATGATGTGAGGGCGCTAGCGGTGAGTCCGAGTGGGGAACTCCTCGCCAGTGGTAGCGATGACACCACTGTGAATCTGTGGGATATGGAAACCGGACAGCTTCTCTATACCCTCTACGGTCACGATAAAGGGGTGAAATCCGTGGCATTTAGTCCCAACGGCGAGATTGTCGCCAGTGCCAGTTGGGATCGGACGATTAAATTGTGGGATGTGAATACCGGCCAAGTGATTCGCACCCTGTCGGGCCACGAGGATGGCGTGGATGCGGTGGCATTTAGTCCCGATGGCACTACCCTCGCCAGTGGCGGATTAGACCGCACCGTGCGCTTGTGGGATGCGTCTAATGGCGAATTGCTGGCGACGATTCCCGCCCACGATGACTGGGTGAGTTCCGTGGCGTTTACCCCGGATGGGGAACTGTTGGTCACCGGTAGTTACGATAATACGGTGAAAATTTGGGATGTGGCGCGCGGGGAATTGCTCGAAACCCTTCGCGGGCATGATTTCCCGGTGTACGCGATCGCCGTCACCCCCGATGGGCGCACGGTTGCCAGTGCGAGTGACGATCGCACGGTGAAACTGTGGGATATCGCCACCGGCAGAGTGCTGGACAATTTGACCGGTCACGAAAAGTCCGTGTTTGCTCTGGCAATGGATCCCGATGGCAGAGTGCTGGTGAGTGGTGGGAATGACAACACGATCAAAATTTGGGAGTTAGAGAATTGAGGATTTCTCCCGCGTAGGGTGGGTGATGCGCCGCACCCAATGGACGACGCCGGGGCATCACCCACCAAAATGCTACGTCTCGTTCAGTCTCCGTTCCCAGCATATGCTGGGAACGGGCATTCGGAGGTTCTGCCTCAAACAGATGGGGTCTACGGGGGTTATGGTTTTTTGGGTCTATCGGGAAAGGGGATCGCGCACTTGCGGGTCGGATTTCAAGGCCAGCAATGCAGTGCCGTAGGCGGCTTCCGTGTTGGCAGATGTGGCCACATTGACTCTCAGGTAGCGCTGTCGAATCGCTGTCCAGGTGGGGTTTTTGGCTCCACCGCCGGCAGTGTACACCTGTTTGAGGGTGGTGGCTCCCAGTTCTTGCAACAGTTGATAGCCGCGCGCTTCAATCCGGGCAATGCTTTCGAGTAGGCCGTGGAGAAATTCGGCGGGGGTGTCGGGACGCGGATCGAGGCGTGGGGGTAAGTTGGGGTTGTTGATGGGGAAGCGATCGCCCGGGAAGATGAGGGGGTAATATTGCAGGGGACTTTCGCGATCGGGGTTGATTTGGGCGCTCAGTTCCGTGAGCTCTGTATCGGTGAAAAATTGCCGCAATACCGCGCCCCCGGTATTGGATGCGCCGCCGGTGAGCCATAAGGTGCCTTGGCGGGCGGGAAGGGCGGGGGGGTCGAGGCGGTGGCTGTAAATGCCGTAGCGCGCATCATCCACGCGATCGCGACTCAGCAGTTTGAGGACTAAGGTAGAACCGAGGGAGGTCACGGCTTCCCCGGGTTCTCGCGCACCACTGGCGAGAAAGGCGGCGATGCTGTCAGTGGTACCGGCGCAGACATAGCACTCGGGCGGCAACTCGAAGCGATCGCCCATTTCTGCGGTGACTTCCCCAATCCGGCTTCCGGGCTTGACAATATGCGGCAAATAGGGTAAGACTTTCTGGAATAATGGCGCAATTCCTTCGAGCAACCAACTGGGATAAAAGCCGACTTGCGGATCGTAGCCGAGTTTGAGGGCGTTGTGATAGTCACTAATGCCGATTTGCCCGTGCAGCAGGAAACTCAGCCAATCCGCTTGATGCAGGAAAAATAGCCCGGTTGTAGATACGCGATGGAATGCGGAATGATGGATTCTGTCGTGGCGCGCGTACCACAGCAGTTTTGCCAAGCTAGAGGTGGCGCTGATGGCGGGATGGTTCGGCGGGGCAATGGTTTGCAAGCTGTCCATTACCGAACTTCCTCGGGCATCATTGTAGAGGATGGTTTCGGCAACTGGGGTTCCCGTGCGATCGCACAGCAAGACCGTGGAGGAGGTGCCATCAATGGCGATCGCCTTCATCTCTCGCCGGATTTCTACCGGAATTTGCTCCAATAGGTCAAATAAGGCGGTTTGCCAGCTTTCTGGGGTTTGGGTGTCTAGGGGATAGTGCGCGATCGTCTGAATCTCCGCGCCCGCGTCAATCGCGATCGCGCGCGCTCCAGAGGTGCCGAAGTCAATGCCAAGATAAAAAGCCATCTGGATATCAGCAACGGGACAATTCCTAGTGTACGCGATCGGGCTGCATTGGAAACAGTAGCGCGATCGCAAAATTTCATAATTGGCAAATCGCTTTGAGCACTTGCAGCAATTGCATCGCCGCCTCGGGATTCATTAAATTGAGTTCTGGCATAAGCTGATAACTGGGCGGATTTCCCTGCTGCATATACACAAACTGATAGTGCATTCCATTCGTCGTTAATCCCCACTCCGATTCTTGCCCACTGAGATTTTTAAAGGCATAAACCAGCAATTGAGGTAAGCCCATATAAACCGTAAATCCACTATTTTTCGCTTCGATGACCAATACCCAAAACGAGACATCTGTGCTGCTCATGGCTTTTTCTCGATTGACCGCCAAAATATCCAAGCGCCCGGTAATTTTGGTGTCTTCATCCTCAATGGTTATTTCCGCAATATCTTCTTCTAAGCTAATCTTAATCGGACTGCGATAAAATCCCGCCAACCGCATCAGGGGAAACGTGGTCAGTGCTTTCACCAATCCTTCGGAAACTTTCTCGCTATAAAGGTAGTTTTCAAAATCCTCGCGAATTTGAGCCAGTTCCTGCTGCTCGAATTCGCTGAGCGGTTCTAGGGATAATAAATCGCTGAATGAAGCAGCAGGAGAGTGCTTCTGGATTTTTAACAGGCGATGAACTTCATTTAAGGAGAGTTGTTTGGTTTGCAGGATGGTCATGGCTGGTATTGGCAAAGGGGTATTTAATTGATTGTAGCAGAAAGACGACGCAAACTTAAGTTAAAACTGAGTAAAAAATAAAAAGCGATTAAAATCGCGCCTAGGCAGGCCAAGTCCGCCTACGCGGACTAATTCGTTTGACATTTATTCATTTCAAATGGCTCGGATTGTTTGCTTGTTAATAAAAAGCGATTAAAATCGCGCCTAGGCAGGCCAAGTCCGCCGACGCGGACTAATTCGTTTGACAGATATTCATTGAAAATAGCTCGGATTGTTTGCTTGTTTAGTAATGGTTTTAGTCGGGTTTTAACCGAATTTAGCTACTAGGCGGTGATTGAACTCATCGGCGGCGAATTTACCGCAAATTCATGCGGGCAAAATGCTCTTGCAGTAACTTGTGAATAAACCGATAGCGTCCGCCCACTTCTTGCAAGAACATGCGCTGGGTGGCATATTTCAAAAACCGGGCATAATTCCAGGGAATATACCCTTTCCAATAGAGAATCAAGCGCAGGGTAAAATGTTGAATGCAGGCGGTTCCTGCTGGGGACAGACCTAAAAATAGCCCGATCGCCATGCCAATCGAAACAATTTGCACGGTGTCTGCAAGGGAGAGTGAAACAGCGGAGATCGCCTCGGTTTGGGCAAATAACATTGCAAACAGATGCTTGCGTGCCAGAAAAGCAATTCCTCCCATCGAGATTGCCCCCAAAACCGCAAAAAACAGAGCATTTTTGAACGACTGCTTTATTCCTTGATTTGGGTGTTTGGGACGTTCGATTTCCGGACTGGTTATTTCAAAAGTCAACAGGAAAACTGGCCCCATTAGTGGAATTATCCAGTAGGGCAAAGGCAATCCGGCAAATCCCGGCAAAATCCAAAAAATAACCTTCACAATTGGCCATGATATTAGTCCACAAATCAATCCCACCCCGATAGATTTTAAAATTTTTACCTTAGACTGGAGGAGAGTGGCAACGGGTTTGATGTGCAGCTCTTTGCCAAAGGTTAAAAATACCCAAAGGCCAAAGAAAAATCCGTAAAATAGGGCGATTACGACCAAGAGAAAAAACCAAACAATGGCAGAGAGTTGAATGTGATTCCCCAGAAACACAAGGGCGTGAATTCCGCTAATGATTCCGCCAGCGATTAATCCATAAATGGCAGAAACGCCGAACCGATACAGGCGTCGATTGACAAGATTCGGCAGCAACAGGGGTTGCATGTCTTCAATGGCAAAGTTAGCCAATTCTGTTTGGGAAAAGCGGTCTAGTGTTTTCGCCAACCAGATGAGAAAATGCCGGGTTTGCTTAGCACTGGGGGGGCGATTGTGCGGGAAACGGAGGGGTTTAAGGGGTCGCTCTAGCATCTGTTGAATATAAGTATCGAGTAAATACTCCTGGCGGGATTCATTGGTGGTTAATTGCTGCCAATGTTGTAGGGAAATATGACGATAAGCTAAGGCGATCGCGCTCAAAAATAAAGGAACTCGGGCTAATTTGAACAAAGCGCGATCGCCTTGAATTTTTGGCCATATTTTCTCTCTATCTACTATCTGTAAATAGTCTTTGATTTGCGAGTGGTTCAAGGGGTGCAAGCAGATAGAAGCATTCAGGTGTAATTGAATGTCCGATCGCTCGTATGCTTCGCGCCGACTGCAAACCACCAGGGCGGGCGATCGCATTTCGCCGTGCAAAAATTGATTAATTGCTCTCACGCCGGGTTCTTGTCGCCCGGATTCCAGTTCATCCAACCCATCTAACAAGGGTAACAACTGACCCGTTTTCAGCCATTGTTTGCCAAGTTTTGGCTTAATATCATATTTATTCTGAAGTTCAACCGCGATCCAGTCTCCGATTCCTTGGGTATCCTCTTGCCAAGTGGCGAGATTTAAGAGAATTGGCATCGGTTCTGTTGCGACTTTCATCGCGCGATCGCACAATTCTCGTGCCAGTTCCAACAACGTGGTGGTTTTCCCGCTACCGGGAGCACCCAAAATCAGCAATTTTCCCCCAATACTCTCTTTATCAAACACATCCACAATATCCATCCAATCGGGCAACATCTCGGGGGTGCGATCGCCCACTTTTACCTCCACATCCCACTGTCGCTTCACCTGCTGTAGTTGATGCTCTTTCCCCACATTTGTCAACAACCCTCCATGCAAAGATTGCTCTAACCGACTCTCGATTTCTGCATTAACTTTTTTGAGCAAATCTTTGCGATATGGCGCATCCGATCGGGCGAAAAATTGCCGCCACAACTCCCACCACTTTCCTCCCGCCAAGGGTTGAGGCGCAACGGCGATCGGTTGGTTGCGCCCGCGCAATTCACCCCAGGTGGGCGGTTCCATTGCTGGATGTTGATAGATAACCGGCACCCACTGAATTCCCGGATACTCTGTTTGCCAAAAATCCTTTAATTTTAACCGCGCTTCTCGCAGCGCAGCATAAAAAGAGGAACCGCGAGCAAAGGCGGTGAGAAAATATTCTAAAAAATCCTTCGCTACTTTGTCGGGGACTTTTTCTTTCATTACAATGCTTTGTGCCAGTTGCAGTTTAGCCAATTGATGCGCCAATCCCAATCCGTCGCAAGAATTAAAAATGGCGATTTGCAACCCGCCTTGGATAGCATGAGACAGAGCATTTTTTAAGTGGTCTATGGTCAATTGTTCTCGATGGTTAACTTCCAACCACCCGATTTCCCCGTTTTCGCTGGAACTGTGTCCGGCGAAGAAAAAAATATCCCATGTTACCTGGTTGCTCCACAGTCTGTGGAGTAACTGTTCTTTGCTGGGGCGTGTTAGGAATTCGATTTTGCCTCCGACGTTGCGTAACCGGGCAATTTGTTGGCGATCGAAATCGGTATCCAGATTATCGCTATTGCCCAAAACGGCTAAAATTCGCGCCCGTTTTCGGTGCGGTGGCGGCAGAGGAGGAATCGCGCGATCGGTGGTTCCACTCAAGGCAATTTCTACCTGGTTTTGGGCAAAGATATCCCACGCCATCCAGGGTAACTGTCGCAATTGTCGATGGTGGGTGATAATAATTGCGCGAATGTCGTCTGTGGAATTTAAGTGCTGCGCGATCGCATGGCGAATGGGTTGCCACTCGGCGCGATCGCCGTTGAGCCAGCAATTTAGCTGTTGTTCTAATTCTTTGGCGGCATTCTCACTGGAGTTTTTGCTTTGATTTCGCTTGTTGGCGCGGGATGTGCCTTTATCCAATCGAGCTTTAAACGCCTCTTGCCACTGGCACAACAAGTGCGGCATCTCGGAGTTTCCCGGGAGATGACCGTCAAGCTGCAAACCTCGGTTGCCATGTTGATTTAGCTTCAATCTGGCGGGAAATCCGTCCGCGAAATTGCCGTTACCAAACTCGATAGAGATATAGGCGATCATTTGAGTGAAATTACATAAACTTGTGCGAGGGTCAACCCACCCTCTGCTAGCTTAACCGATCGCCCACCGCGCGATCCAGGACTTGCCCCCTTTCCCGAGTGGGATGCCCCCACCCTACCTGCGCCCCAGAAAAACTTAAAAAAATCTAAATATTTTTCTGGCTCAGAAAGAGGGAAAATAGTTGGAAACGGTAACTAAAATTACAGCAAACCCTATGTCCCAACCAACTATCGAATCCATACTCAAGGAAAAACGACTGTTCCAACCCGGGGCAGAATTTTCCCAAAACGCGCATATCAAAAGCCTGGACGAGTATCAGCGCCTCTACGAAAAAGCAGCAGCGGATCCGCCGAAATTTTGGGCGGAATTGGCCGAAAAAGAGCTGCATTGGTTCAAAAAGTGGGATACGGTACTCGACTGGCAACCGCCGAATGCGAAATGGTTCGTGGGCGGACAAACTAATATTGCCTACAATTGCCTCGATCGCCACTTAACCACCTGGCGCAAAAACAAAGCGGCATTAATTTGGGAAGGGGAACCGGGGGACTCGCGCACCCTGACCTATGCCCAATTGCATCGGGAAGTTTGCCAGATGGCGAATGTGTTCAAGCAACTGGGGGTAAAAAAAGGCGATCGGATTGGCATTTACATGCCGATGATCCCAGAAGCAGCGATCGCAATGCTTGCCTGTGCCCGGATCGGTGCCCCCCACACGGTAGTATTCGGGGGCTTCAGCGCCGAAGCGCTCAAAGACCGGCTGGTTGACGCAGAAGCCAAACTGGTGATTACCGCCGATGGCGGGTGGCGCAAAGATGCGATCGTGCCCTTGAAAGAACAGGTGGATAAAGCCCTCGAACATGGGGTGCCCAGCGTAGATAACGTGCTGGTAGTGCAGCGTACCGGGCAAAATACTCACATGGAACCCGGGCGCGATCACTGGTGGCACGACTTGCAAGCCAATGCATCCGGCGAATGTCCCGCCGAACCGATGGAGAGCGAAGATATGCTCTTCATCCTCTACACCTCCGGCACCACGGGCAAACCGAAAGGGGTCGTTCACACCACCGCCGGCTACAACCTTTATACTCACATAACGACCCAATGGACCTTTGACCTAAAAGACACCGATGTGTATTGGTGTACTGCGGATGTGGGCTGGATTACCGGGCACAGCTACATCGTGTACGGGCCGCTGTCCAACGGGGCGACCACGGTAATGTATGAAGGTGCGCCTCGTTCCTCTAACCCGGGATGTTTCTGGGATGTGGTGGAAAAATACGGCGTCACCATTTTCTATACCGCCCCCACCGCAATTCGCGCCTTTATCAAAATGGGCGAACATCACCCGAAAGCCCGCAATCTCTCTTCCCTGCGAATCCTGGGCACTGTGGGCGAACCGATCAACCCAGAAGCCTGGGTATGGTATCATCGCGTGATTGGCAAAGAACGCTGCCCGATCGTGGATACTTGGTGGCAAACCGAAACTGGGGGCTTTATGATTACCCCCATACCCGGGGCGATTCCCACCAAACCGGGTTCCGCAACTCTGCCCTTCCCGGGGATTATCGCCGATGTAGTAGACTTGGATGGCAACCCAGTGGGTGAGAATCAAGGCGGATATTTGGCCATCAAACATCCTTGGCCGAGTATGATGCGGACGGTGTATGGCGACCCCGATCGCTTCCGTCGCACCTACTGGGAGCATATTCCGCCGAAGGATGGCCAGTATTTCTATTTTGCCGGGGATGGCGCAAGGCGCGATGAAACCGGCTATTTCTGGGTGATGGGTCGCGTGGATGACGTGATTAGCGTCTCGGGACACCGCCTGGGAACGATGGAAATCGAGTCGGCGTTGGTGTCTCACCCGGCGGTGGCGGAAGCTGCGGTGGTGGGCAAACCCGACGAACTGCGCGGCGAGGCGATCGTGGCTTTTGTCTCTGTAGAGGAAGGCTACGATGCTGGCGACGAACTGGATAAGCTGCTCAAGCAGCATGTGGTGAGTGAGATTGGTGCGTTGGCCCGTCCGGCGGAAATTCGCTTTACGGACGATTTGCCGAAAACGCGATCGGGTAAGATCATGCGTCGCTTGCTGCGAAATCTGGCCGCAGGTCAGGAAATCGCCGGCGATACTTCTACCCTGCAAGACCGGAGTGTGTTAGATAAGTTGCGTTCTGGCGCGTAAGCCGATCGTCGCTTGGGGGTTTGCAAGGGCGGGGAATTCATTCCCCGCCCGTAGGACTTCCGCAAATTGACCCGATAAGAACTACCTGTAGGGTGGGCAACGAGTTGCCCACCCTACCTGTAAGGTAGAGGCAAAAAATTCCTCGTATTCCCCGGCGAATGGGCAGGGAATTTCCCGCAAATGGGAATTTTTCTGATATCATGTAGCCCAGCGCTTTTCATTGCAGGGTGTCCAGGCTTTTCGCGCGCTTCAATTCGGTGTGAGGAGATTTTACCACAATGAGTCAACACTATCGCAATTTTATCTGGGGAATTCCGCTCTGGGTGGGATTTGAGGCTCTCCTGGGTTTGGCAACACATGCAATGCCCCTCCCCTCTGTGGCACCTGCCCCAGGGGACTCGGCAGGGTTGTGGCCCCCGGGGACTCCCTCTGCTCAGGGCAATCTGGATGCAGGGCCTCTGGAACGGGTGAATTCGGTGTCGAACCTGCGGGATGTGACGCCGACGGATTGGGCGTTTCAGGCGTTGCGATCGCTCTCGGAGCGCTACCAGTGTTTGTTGGGCTACGATGATGGCACCTATCGCGGCAATCGGGCGATGACCCGCTATGAATTTGCCGCCAGTTTGAATGCCTGTCTCCTGCGAATTCAAGACCTCATCGATACTATCGATCCGTTACCGCCAGAGGAACTGGTAGATATCCGCCGCCTGCAATCGGAATTTGCCGCCGAATTGGCAACCCTGCGCGGGCGGGTGGATGCATTGGAAGTTCGCACCGCACAACTGGAAGCGAATCAGTTCTCTCCCACCACGAAACTGGGCGGGGAAGTGCTGATGGCACCGGTGGATGCATTTGGCGATCGCGGCGAAACTACTGCAGGCGGCGAAGATACGGAGTTATCTTTTGGATACCGCATGCGGCTAACTTTGGATACTAGCTTTACCGGGCGCGATCGCCTCCGAACTCGCTTGGAAGCGATCGAAATGGCTGAGTTGGACGATACCACCGGCACCGCAATGGCTCGCCTGGGGTTCGATGGGGACAGCGATCGCGCCTTTGAACTCGATCGCCTGGAATATCGCTTCCCCGTGGGCGATCGACTCCGCCTCTGGGTCGGCGCAGTCGGTGTAGGCCAAGATGATATCCTCCCCACGATTAATCCCTTGTTTGAAAGCAGTGGCAGTGGGGCACTTTCTCGCTTCGCCCGCCGCAACCCCGCTATATTCCGTCAACCCGACGGTTCCGGTATCGGGTTTGAATATACACTCAGCGAGTTCCTCTCCCTGCACGGCGCGTATCTCGCAGACAATGCCGCTACCCCCACCTCCACCAAGGGCCTGTTTGATGGACCTTACAGCGCTAGCGCACAAGTTACCTTTTCTCCAGTAGATACCTTCGATATCGCTCTGTCTTACCTGAATGCTTACTATCCCGCCGGCGAGGTGAATCTCTCGGGCAGTACCGGCAGTAACAATGCCCGCCGCCCCTTTACCGACGATATAGCTACTTCTGCCAATCACTTCGGCATCCAAGCCAGTTGGCAACTGCAACCTCTCACGATTGCCGGTTGGGTGGGTCTGTCTTACGCAGAAGCGCGGGTGAGCGATAATGGCGTGAGTGAAGGGGATAATGCTACCCTGTTTAATTGGACGGTGAATGTGGGCGTGCCGGATTTAATTAAAGAAGGCAGTTTGCTCGGATTTATCGTCGGTCAACCGCCCAAGGTGACGGATAATGATTTCAATGCCCGGGAAGATGAGGATACCTCCTTGCATTTCGAGGCGTTATTCCGCTATCCAATTACCGATAATATCAACATCACTCCCGGCGTTTTCCTGATTACCCATCCGGAACATAATTCCGATAATAACACCATTTGGGTGGGTACGGTTCGCACGGAGTTTGATTTTTAATCCCCCTGCCATCGCCTGGTTTTCTAAATGTGAGAATTGAGAATCGAGAATTGCCTTAATTCTTAATTGTCAATTCTCAATTGTTAATACTTAATTTATCTCCCCCGCAAATTACCACAGGAATTACCACAAAAATGATAAATTGTCAATCCCCATTGCGGATTGCAAAGAGGGTTCCCAGAAAAAGTTTCTCATTGTTAATTGGTATTTATTGATTTGAGAGGTAGCACCGCGTATAGGAGGAAAACGCACCTCGAGGGCAAGGTAAGAAGAAAGGTAGCAACTTGAATAAAAATCTCCCTATTTGTTAGCTAAACCTCAATATTGATTACCCCCAATCGAGTTGTATCGAGTTTTAGGTTACAAGTTTCATCAAATTGGCTACAGGTTTTTGATTGACAAAAAAGTTTTATTGTGATAAAGCAAGCATCATCCATCTCTTTGTATCCACCAACCCTTTAACTCGTAAGGCATTCAGCATTTTTGCCCTTAACCCGAGGTAAGGGGAAGCCGAGGCACCCCGCAACCAACCCGTGGATATTGCCACAGAACCAATCAGGAAATTATCACCAAGAAACTCTTGACATTCAGACAAGGAATCGGTCAAGATATGTCTAACGATATAGCGCCTAAAAAATGGCTAAAATTGCGATAGTAATGCAAGTAAAATAGCTGTAAATTAACCCCAAACCGCATTTCTTGCTCACGTCATCAGGGAAAATTGTGTCACCCATGAAGCTACAACTAGCGTTCGTGCGAATCAGTCAAACACCGATCGCTGCTTCTACACCCGTTTTCAGACAATTCCCCTTCATCGACCCCTCGGATGAAGCGGAACGGAAAATCGTGGCTACAGTGGCGATCGCTCCCCTTATTTCCTCCACCCTAACCCGCCTGACACCCAAAGCATCCTCCGCTTTTTTGAGGGTCACTCCTCCATTGAAAGGATATTTCCTGTTGCCCGCTGATGTCTAAGTCTCAACCCCTAACCGTTGCCCACTCCCAGCAGTTCCCAGAGTGGTTGCACGAACAGCAAATTAGCCTTGCCTTCACCACCTATCAAACCAATCGGTTATTCCTCATCGGATTGCACCCCGATGGGAGACTTTCCGCAGTCGATCGCGAATTTGACCGTCCGATGGGGCTTTTTGCCACTCCGGAACGGCTGGTGATGAGTACCCACTATCAAATCTGGCAGTTCGATAACCTCTGTCGCCCGGAAGTCGGAGTCAGCGATTATTTAGAATACGACAAACTCTACGTTCCCCGCGTCGGCTATACCACCGGCGACATCAACACTCACGATGTGATTGTAGACAAAGACGAGAACTGGGTGTTTGTCAACACTCAATTTAGCTGTCTCGCCACCCGCGATCGCGACTGCAGTTTTCGCCCGATTTGGCAACCGCCCTTTATCTCCTCCCTCGCCGCCGAAGATCGCTGTCACCTCAACGGATTGGCAATGGTAGACGGCGAACCCGCCTATGTCAGCGCCTGTTCCCAAACCGACAGTCCCACCGAATGGCGACAACAGCGACAAGAGGGCGGCTGCATTATCAATATCCGGTCGAACGAAATCGTTTGCAGGGGCTTAACCATGCCCCACTCGCCCCGGGTTTACCAAGAGAAACTCTGGATCCTCAACTCCGGGACTGGTGAATTCGGCTATGTGGAGTCCGGACAATTTCACCCGGTCAGTTTTTGCCCCGGATTTGTGCGCGGATTGGCATTTTATCGCAATTTTGCCTTTGTCGGACTTTCCAAACCCCGACATAACAACTTTCAAGGGTTGGCATTAGACGATCGCCTCTCAACCCAGCAGCAACAAGCTCAATGCGGATTGATGGTTATCGATCTCAACAGCGGCCAAATCGTTCACAAGCTGCTGTTTGAAACCATCGTTACAGAATTATACGACATTGCCGTATTGCCCGGAGTGCGGCAACCGATCGCATTAGGATTTCACACTGACGACATCGAACGATTGGTGACGTTTCCGGGTTCTGGACGCATTGTATCCACCCGCCCCGGCATTCATCAAGTCCCGGAAATCCAGGTCAAAGTTATCGAATCCGAGGAACCCAGAACAACCGCGCCTCGGAAACGTCCCCCCCTCAAAATGGCAGTGGTGCAGTTCGATCGCGGCAGGCAATTGCAAAAACAAGGCAAATTAAAAGAAGCAGTAGCTTGCTTTCGTAAAGCGATTACCCTGGATCGCAACTATACCGCTGCCTACAATAACTTGGGAAATCTCCTGCAATCTCAGGGGAAAACGGAAGAAGCGATCGCCTGTTACCAGAAAGCCCTGGAACTCAATCCCAGCTTAGCACCGGCTCACTGCAACTTAGGCAGTGCGAGACAAATGCAAGGGGAAATTGAAGCAGCGATCGCCAGCTATCGGGAAGCCCTGCGCCTCAAACCGGATTTCGTGCAAGCGCACCACAACCTAGCCCAACTCTTGGAAGCAGTAAAAGCCGCAGATAAAACCGCTGAAAATACCGAGGTGAAAACGGCGATCGCGCCCCCAAGTGCTACCCCTGCTGCACCCACAGCAACCGCCCCAGTTTCCCACCCTTTGCCCAAAGTTTCTTTAATCATGACGGCGTACAATACTGCGGCTTATATCGAAGAAGCGATCGCCTCGGTTCTGGCGCAAACCTATCAAGATTGGGAGTTAATTATCTGGGATGATGGATCGAAAGACGAAACTCCATCCATTGCCCGTGCTTATGCCGAACGAGACCCCCGCATTCGGTTTTATGGCAAACCCCATCGCGGCTATTCCCCTGCCTTAATTTCCAGTTTCAACCTCGCCCGAGGCGACTATTTCGGTTGCGTAGATTCCGATGACATTCTCGCCCCCACTGCCCTAGAAGAAACCGTAGCAATTTTAGACAGCGATTCCGATTTAGGAGTAGTTTATACCGACCATATCGATATGGATGCCAGTGGCAACAAGCAGGGGTTAAATTATCGCGCTTCAATTCCCTACTCCCCCGAAACATTGCTGCGAGATTTTATCACCTTTCACTTTCGGTTGATGCGGCGGCAAGTCTTTGAAGCGGTTGGCGGTTTCAATCTTGAATTTCAATCGGCTCCCGATTATGATTTGTGTTTGCGATTGTCGGAAATGACTCAGTTTTACCACTTAGCCAAACCGCTGTATTTCTATCGGCAGCGCCCCCAGCAAATCACTCAATCCAGGTCCGTCAAATATCAAGCGGTTTACAACCTCACCCCAGACAATCTTGCCCCTTACGATGCCTTCACTTTTCCCAGCTTGCAAAAACGCTGGCAAACCCAAAGACAACGGGGCGAACTCATCGGCATTTCCGCCACCATTGACAATCGCATGGTGGGCATGGTTATTGCAGAAATCATCCCCGAATCCCAGAATCCCGCCACCACCTATGCCAGCATTCTCTCCTGTTTTGTCGTTCCCGATGCGCAACAGCAAGGCATCGGCACTACTCTGATAAACCACTTAGAAAAAGAACTGAGAAAAATCGGCTGTCAGCAGATTGAAATGACTTATAAAAGCAGCGAATTGACCACCCTTGCCTTGGAACCTTTGTTGCAAAAACTCGGCTGGTTGCCGCCAAAAACCACCTTTATTCTGGCTCAAACCACCACCGCCAAAATTGCCGAAGCCCCTTGGCTGTACAAGTATCCCTTACCCGATTCCTTTACCGTCTTTCCCTGGGTAGAATTAACGGCAAAAGACCGCCAAACTCTTCTCGAAAAAGGAGGATATCCGCCATCACTCAATCCCTTTTTAGATGAAGCCCGTCTGGAACCGATGAATAGTTTGGGATTGCGCCATCAAGGAGAAGCGATCGGCTGGATCGTCACTCACCGCGTCGCCCCCGATACCATTCGTTACTCCAGCTTATTCGTGGGTGCAAAATATCAAAAACTCGGACGCGGAATCTCTCTGCTCTCCCAGTCGATTCAACAGCAAATCGCCAGTGAAATTGAAAATTGCACCTTATCAGTCGCCTGGGAGAATCAACCGATGAGCAAGTTCTTAGAACGACATTTGCGGCCCTATTTAACGGGCATTGGTGTGTCTCGCCAAGCCGTGAAACCGTTAACCCCTTAAATTCAAATGGATGAGCCAATGAAACCCTCCCGATCCCCTCCTGCCTCCCAAATTGCCCATCTGGGGAAATTCCCAACCCCCCATACCCAACTCAAATCCAACTCGCATTCAACTGTCCATTAAACATTACCCCTTGATTAACAATTATGCCGATTTTCAACACCGCTGTCCCCATCCCCTTCGGTCTCAATGATGTGGGGAGTCAGGCCGCCCCCACCTTCGTGGATATCGACAACGATGGGGATTTAGATGCCTTCATTGGGAACAGTGACGGCAACACCCGCTACTTTGAGAATACCGGCAGCGCCACCGCCCCTGTCTTTGCCGCCCCCCAAACCGACCCCTTCGGTCTTGCTGATGTGGGGACTTATGCCACCCCCACCTTCGTGGATATCGACAACGACGGGGATTTAGATGCCTTCATTGGGCAGATTTTCGGCAACACCCGCTACTTTGAGAATACTGGCAGCGCCACTGCCCCTACCTTTGCCGCCGCTGGCGTCAACCCCTTCGGTCTCACTAAGGTGGGGTTTTATGCCTCCCCCACCTTAGTGGATATCGACAACGACGGGGATTTAGATGCCTTCATTGGGAACAGTAACGGCAACATCCGCTACTTTGAGAATACCGGCAGCGCCACCGCCCCTGCCTTTGCCACCGCCCAAACCGACCCCTTCGGCCTCAATGATGTTGGGTTTTCTGCCACCCCCACCTTGGTGGATATTGACAAAGATGGGGATTTAGATGCCTTCATTGGGAACAGTGACGGCAACACCTCCTACTTTGAGAATACCGGCAGCGCCACCGCCCCTGCCTTTGCCACCGCCCAAACCAACCCCTTCGGCCTTATAAAAGTGGGGTCTTATGCCAACCCCAGCTTGGTGGATATCGACAACGACGGGGATTTAGATGCCTTGATTGGGGCACGTGACGGCAAAACCTCCTACTTTGAAGATATCACACCCATCGTCAGCATCGCCCCAGGTACCACCCCCGCAGAAGGCGGCGCAACCGCCGGCACTTTTACCCTCACCCTCTCCGAGACTGCCACCGCTGACACCACCATCAACTACACCGTCACCGGAACCGCCACCTCGGGAACCGACTACACCGCACTCTCCGGAACCGTCACCATCCCCACTGGCAGTACCACCGCCACCATCGACGTTACCCCCACTGACGATGCCATTATCGATGCCGGTGAAACAGTCATCGTCACCCTCAACACCGGAACCGGATACAACGTCGGTTCCGCCCCCAACAACACCGCCACCCTCACCATCACCGACAACGACAGCGCAGGCGTCACCATCACCCCCACTGCCACCACCGCCACCGAAGGCGGCGCAACCGGCAGCTA
>NZ_JAJENT010000843.1:0-4237 GCF_035615515.1 Phormidium sp. CCY1219 | reverse complement strand
CGGGCGTTGTTGGGCAATCCGCAGATTTTAATTTTGGATGAGGCGACCAGTTCTCTGGATACCGAGTCGGAACGTCGATTCCAGCAAAATCTGGAGCGCATCCGTCGCGATCGCACCACTTTTATCATCGCTCACCGTCTTTCTACGGTGCGAAATGCGGACTGTATTTTGGTACTCGATCGCGGTTTGTTGGTGGAACAAGGCTCCCATAGCGAACTGATGGATGTGGGAGGATTGTACTATCACCTCGCGCAGCAACAGCTCGACCTTTAATTGGATATTCAGGTTGGGGTTTAAATTGGCTTTTTCGGTAAAGGTTGGCAATTGATTTGAAATTTTTTGCCGTTTTTTGGAGGGGTGAGTTTTGCGGAAGCAATCCTGCCCCTTACTGCTGCGGGAAATTCCCGATTTATGATTTAAAACTCGCTTTTACAAAATCTTTAAAAATCTCGGTTATTTTGATATAATCGGTCGCTTTTTTTAAAGAAACAGTAAAGTTTGTAACCCCAGGGCTAATTTGGCAGAAAATACTCCAGATTTGAGTTATAATGTACGGGTAGGAAATTTTTAAAAATGTATTTTTCGTTGTCAGAAAAATTCTCTATATTTGGTCTAAGGTATATGCCAAAGTTTACCCAAATTAAATGTGGAGTCTGACCGGACAAAGACGAGGGTCTGCTCCCCCAATCAATTAGAGCAACTGAGTTGACAATGGCATCGGTTGAGGTAAGTCGTGGATAAAGGAAAATTGAGTGATGAAGTTTAAGATTCGGGCAAACAATTCTAAGACGAAAACGGGAAAAGGGTGGAAGGAAGAAAAGTCCCCTCGTCAGGGGGGTAGATTGCAGTTTGAGAATCTTTCCCGCGAGGAGGAGGAGACGGAGATTTGCGATCGCCCCAGTGGTATTTATGGGGGAATTGCTAGTTCCGCATCGTCGCCGCCTTCAATCCCCGATGGCTCTCATAATGAGAAGAATGAGGAACCGCGCGATCGCGAAGCCGAAGCGGAAGAGTCGAATTGGTCTCCCTCGGTTCACAGCTTGCTAGAAAAACCACCCGCCGCATTTGGACGGTACGTTCTCCTGGGGGGAATGGTGTTTTCCGTGGTGTTTGGTACTTGGGCGTGGTTGGGACGCATTAATGAAGTAGGTCAAGCCCCAGGGGAACTGGTGCCTCAAGGAGATACATATCAGGTGAATCCCGTGGAAATGGGAAAGGTGGCCAAAATTGCCGTAGAAGAAGGTGAGACGGTGGAAAAGGGTGCGGTGATTGCCGAATTGGATACCAAACTCGCCGAAGCGGAAGTGAAGCGGCTGCAGGAACAGTTGGCAAACTCACAACTGCAATTGGTGCAAAAGCAAGATTCGATCGAGCAAATTCGTTTGGAAGCGCAAACCCGGGTGGCGATGGCGCAAGCGGATGCCGAGGCTCAGGAAGCGGCGATCGCGCGGGCGCAGGAAAATGTAGGAACCACCACCGAGATGCTGGCACAATTGCAAGAGCAGCAAGCGGCGCTACAGGCGCGACGCGATCGCCTGCAACCGTTGGCGCAGCAGGCGCAGGAACTGGTGGAACAACTGCGAGCCGATGTGGCGGCGCAGCAGGAGAGAAGTGAGATAGCCGAACCCCTGCAAGAGAAGACCGAAGAGCTAATCGCGCAATTGGAAAGCGACGTGCAGGCGCAGCAGCAACGGCAAGAAATTGTCGCACCGCTGCAGGAAAAGAGCCAACAGCTCATCGAGCAGTTAAAAGTGGATATCGAAGCACAAAAAGAGCGGATTGGCCGGTTAAAGCCGTTGGTGGATGAAGGTGCGGTGTCGAAAGAGCGATTGTTTCAGGCGGAACAAGCGTTGCGCGATCGCGAAAATGCATTGCTCAGAGCGCAGATGTCAGACAAGACCCGGGCGCGAGAGCAGATGTTTGAGGCCCGGCAAGCAATGCGCGATCGGCAAAATGCCTTAGTTCGCGCGCAAATTTCCGAAACCACTCGCGCCAAAGAACGGTTGTTTGAGGCCGGTCAGGCATTGCGCGATCGGCAAACGGCCCTGCTGCGATCGCAAATTTCCGAGGCGACTCGGGTCAAAGAACGGTTATTTGAAGCCGAGCGATCGCTGCGAAATCAGCGTGAGAAAATGACCGAAACTCGAGGTCAGCTCGAAGAAGCAAAAGCCGAATTAACCCGACTGCAAGCACAACTGAAACAAAAGCGTGCCGAAGCAGAACGAATTGAACTCGAATCGCAGCAGCAAATCGATCGCCTCCAAGTGGAAATTTCCGAACTCGAAGGCAGAATTACCGATACCAAAAATCGCCTCGAAAGTGCGAGGACGAAGTTAGAAGAGCGCTTTCTCTACGCACCGGTTGATGGCGTGGTACTTTCCCTGGCGCTCAGTAACACCGGCGAAGTGGTGAAACCGGGCGAAACCATTGCCGAAATTGCGGCTGAAGATGCACCCCTGGTTCTTTCCGCCAGCGTGCCCAATCGAGAAGCCGGTTTTATGGAAACGGGCATGGAGGTTCAGGTGAAGTTTGATGCTTATCCCTATCAGGAATACGGCATCGTCTCCGGTAAAGTGACCTCCATTTCTCCGGATACAAAAGCCAATGACCGTTTGGGAGAAGTTTATAAAGTTGAAGTCACGTTAGACCGCAATTATGTTATGGACAATGGAAAAAAGATTTATTTCAAGCCGGGGCAAACGGCACAGGCGGATATCGTAATCCGCAAGCGCCGGATTGCAGATCTGTTTTTAGACCCGATCCGGCAGCTTAAAGAAGGGGGAATCAATTTCTAGTTCATCATTGACTTGGAAAAGATTAGTTAAATTTAGGAGTAAAGGAGACATCACCATGACTTATCCCATACAGGCTAACCGTCAGTTAGACAAAGTAATGAGCGAAGAGCAGTTCGATTTAGTTATCGACGCCATTTTGGCCGGCAAGTATTCTTGGGCCTGCGTATTAATCCTGCGATTTGGAGGGTACAATCCCTTGCATTACATGCCTTATCGGACTTACAACCGATTGATGAAGAAGCACCGCCAAGGTTACAAAAAAAGCGGACATCGCAGCAAAGATGAGTCTTCCAATGAGCCAGAAAAGAGCAATAGAAAGTCGCGGATTAAGGATTTGGCTTATTTAGAAACGGTGGACGAACGAAAAGAGAAGGTCCGAGGCGGATATAGCGCTTTGAATATGAATTACTATACAGAACTCAGTGCGAGCGAATGTGGGTAGAGATTCCCGTTCCACTGTCGCCACACCGATTGATAGTTTAGCATTGTCTGCTTTTCCTGTCTGGTCCAGCACTAGGCAGGTTTTTTCGTGGGGATCTGCTGTAATACTCGTAGGTGCCTCACCCCCGCCACTCCATGCAGGGTTAGATAAGCCAATCCAAATCGGGGGTGACGCACCAACCCAATCGGTGGGACAATGAATGATATCTCGGGATTGGCATGGAGTGTTGTGCTTTGCGTTTCACCATCCGGTGTCGATTTGGCTGTCATTCCAGGGAAAATCGCTGCCACAATGGCAATTTAGCCAAAATGCCGTTTGTTCCAGTCGAAAATTCATTGCTGTTGTCACTGGGGGATAGGCGATCGCAACCTTCTCGCTGCTTCTTCTTGTCTAACTTTCGAGAGACTCCAACCCCTGCCCTCCCATTCCTGCCAATTCTCTCTCTAACCTGCGGAGTATCACTTGTGATATATTTGCCGGAAGCCTGCCATTCTGGCAACACAACGCCACTCTCAATCGCTACGATTAAAACAGTTGAGTTCGAGGAAAGCGGTTTAAAAGTTTTTGAATAAACTCGCCATAATGGCAACACAAGTTCCGCTTACTTCGTTAAACTAAGAATAGTTGAAAGCGAAAGAGCGTTGCTTTAGAACTGTGAATAAACTCGCCATAATGGCAACACAAGTTCCGCTTACTTCGTTAAACTAAAAACAGAGAAGCATAAAACGCTGAATATTCAATAATGGCGGATTTACAATAACAAGCTTCGCTGTAAAACATAAAGAGTCATTACCAGTCTCTAGCACACAATCAGGAGGTTAATTTATGATTATTCGGAATCTGAACCACATGGAAACCCTTGACCAAAACACTCAGGTACAAGGCGGAAGTGGCCTAACCTACTATCAAAACGATTTGGTTAACTTAGATTTGAATACCGACATCAATCTGGAAGATAATAGTGCCGTTGTGGAAGGTAATTCCCAGGCTTACGGAGAAA
>NZ_JAJENT010000842.1:0-5428 GCF_035615515.1 Phormidium sp. CCY1219 | reverse complement strand
GCTCGGAAGCTTGGTAGTCTATATTATAATGGGAATAGTGACAATTTTCGCCAAACCCTTAGCCTCCCATTATGATTACAATGTAACGCGAAATTGCCCGCTTCGCACAAAAAAAATAATTTTTTTAACCGGAAGCGCGATCGCGCCCCAGAAAAGAGCCAGAGAAGGGGAAACCCGAAGGGAAGAAGGGGCAAAAGACGGGTAAGTTAAAACAAGAGAAAGTCCAAAATAGAAGTGTAAATGTTAAGCGCCTCGAAGATTGCGAATCAATTCTCCCAACCGCTCGATCGCGCCGCCATAGCACTGATTGCGGTGCTGACGGTAGCGATCGCCCTATTACTGTTTGGGGGAGACAGTACCGCCCCGAGAGTGCGGGACTTTAGCTGGGAGGATAGAGAAATCGGAGCTGAAGAGAGAGCCTTTATCGTCACCTTCAGTCGTCCGATGGATCGGGTCAGCGTCGAAGAGAATTTAGAAATCGAGCCAGCGTTACCGGGTAAAATTAGCTGGGCCGGACAGAGGATGGCCTATACACTCGATCGCCCCTTACCCTATGGGATGGAATTTGAGCTAGAAATAGAGGGTGCGCGAGATCGCTTTGACAATCCCGAGACAGCGACCCCGATCGATCCCTATGTGGGCAGATTCAAAAGTCGCGATCGCGCAATTGTTTACCTAGGCGTAGAGGAACAAGAACGCGGACAGTTAATTTTGTACAATTTAACCCAAGGGGAAAAAACGGTTCTCACCGAAGATTTAATGGTAATGGACTACGAACCCTATCCCAAAGGCGATCGGATCTTATTTTCCGCCAGCGATCGCCACGCCGGATCCAACGAGTTACTCGAACAGAAACTCTACACCGTCACCACAGGTCGAGATGGGAAACCCCCGGGAAAAATCGAGTTAGTCTTAGACGCAAAAAACTATCAAAACTTCAGTTTCGATTTATCTTCCGACGGCTCCACCATTTTAGTGCAGCGCTTGAAGAAAGGCAAAGGGGGGAAAGTGGGCTTGTGGATGATAAAAGAGGGAAAAAAAGCGAAACCCCTAGAAGCGGAACCGGGGGGAGAATTTTTAATTACCCCAGACAGTAATGCCATCGCGATCGCCCAAGGGCAGGGGTTAGCGATTTTGCCCTTAGAAGCCAACGCCGAACCGTTAGAATTTCTGCCGAAATTCGCACAGGTGCTAGATTTTTCCCGCAATGGTGCGGCGGCGGCGATGGTGAAATTCAACACAGACTATACGCGATCGCTGTTTCTAGTCACCAACACCGGGGTGCAAAAAGAATTGCGACGCATCAAAGGGTCGATTCTCGATGCCGAATTTAGTCCCGATGGGAAGATTCTCTATACCCTGCTGACCACCCTAATCGAAGGGGATGAATATCGAGAAGAGCCATATATTGCCGCGATTAACCTAGAAACCGAAGAGGCAACCACCTTGGTATTGCTACCGAAGCAAAGAGAGATTCAGATGAGTTTATCTCCCGACGGGTTAGGGTTGCTCTTCGACCAAATCTCTACCACAAATCGAGGCAGAAGTCAAGGGAGCGAAGCAATGCCGCGCACCAATTCCGGGGAAGCGATCGTCACCTCGCGCTTGTGGTTGCTGCCCTTAGAGCCGAGTATTCCCCCCGAGGAGATAGACAATTTGACACCGGTGGACTTTCCCTTTCGCGGGTTGCGCCCCGAGTGGTTGCCATAAAAAGAACCAGAAAGAATCGCGGATCCTCGTCCGCGATTCTTTCAACTTAGGGGTGCAGAGTTAATTTTGTAGGCGATCGCGCAGATTCGCGAGTTGCTGTCGGGCCTTAGTGTGGTTAGGGGTAATTCTCAGGGCTTGGTCATAGGATTCGATCGCTTCTTCATAGCGTTCCAACTGTTCCAGGGCCAGACCCCGGTTGTACCAGGCACTAGCCGGACCGGTAGTCAAGCCCCATTCCCCGGTACTATCGATCGCGCGATCGTAAGATTCCACCGCCGCCTCGTACTCGCCGAGGATCAGGAGAGCGGTACCTTTGTTGTACCAAGCCAGGGCGAACTGAGGATCCAATTCCAGGGCGCGATCGAACGCGGCGATCGCCTCATCGCGACGCTCTAATTGCCACAGAACCGACCCTCGGTTAATTGCGGCATCAGCGGCCCGGTTATCTCCCCATTCGCTATTACCTTCTAAGGCGCGATCGAACGATTCGAGCGCCTCTTCGTACTGTTGCGCCTGTTTGAGGACCATTCCGCGACTGAACCAGGCTAGAGAATAGTTCGGGCGAATTTCCGTAGCGCGGTTCATCGCCGCGATCGCCTCATCGTACTGTTCCAACTGTTCGAGAACCATACCGCGACCGATCCAGGCATCAGCATTATTAGAATTGAGGTCGATGACGCTTTGGTAAGCGCGCAGGGCATCCTCATATTGTTTGGAACTGAGCAGATATTGACCTCGGGAGAGCAAAGTTTCCACCTCCGTCGGGGCAGCGGCGGGGGTGGATTCACCCGTATTCTCCCCCGAAGGAGTATCCGGTTGCAGAATCGTCTGGGGAGTTGCCCGGGGTGCAGTGGGATCCGCAGAGGGTTGAGGAGTCATCTGGGGAGTCGCCCTAGGGGCACTCGGCGTCGATGGTGCATCCAGGATAACCCCCGGAGTCGTCACTTGTCCCGAGTCCTGGCTGCCCGTGGGATCCTCCGGGGCGGCTAAAACCGAGACCGGAACCCACAGACTCATTCCCGCCATGATGCCCAGCCAGGTGAAGATTCGCTGCATAATTTTCGCCTCCAGTAAGCAGTGATAGATCGCAGTGGGGTCAGCCGAATGCCGTAGCGCGCCCCAGTGGCGCGGTAATGCAATCCGACCTTCCCTCTTCACGATATCTTCAATTGTTTAGCGATCGCCTTCGATTGAACAGCCACAGTTTCCACCCCTACCTAAAGCAAGGCTTACAATCAGAGCAAATAATTCAGGTCGATCCGAATCGTGGTATTTTGTCCCGCCAAAAAAAACGTGGCATCGCGAAATTGTGGCGGTCCGGTGAGGATGGGGGGGTTATTGGAAAATCCAAACCCTTCTTGGGGAATGCCGATTTGATTGGTGTTGAGTTCCCCATCAGCATTTTCATCGTGAAATAAAGCCACCGCATAGTTGCCAAAATTCAGCCCGTCCAAGGTGAGGGTCAGGGGAGTTTGAGAAATAGGGAAACAAGAGGCTTTGAGGGCTTTCATCGCATCTTTGGGAAATCCGTCGCTGCGAGAAAAAACAGTCAAACAAATATTGCCTTGTTGGTTAGTCAGTCCATCCACTTCCACCGTGAGCTGACCCGCATCAAGGGCGCGGGCACCTCCTGGTAGAGAGAGGCTTGCCACCATTGTACCCAACACGGCGATCGCCTGGAATATTTTTTGCATAGGATTGATGTGGTTTTTTAAAGGGTTAACGTAGGCGGAACACAGACTTTATGTTTTGTTTTGGTGGTAGATTGCCGCTTATTTTTTGCAATGATTTGCATCGTGCAATCCTGGTATTGGATGGAATTGAGGTGATGAATGGTTATCGAGGTAACCACACAGCCAGCCCTCCACAATTTTAACGGCCATCTCCTTCCATCAATGTTTTAGTTACCCTGAATTGTATCTTACAGTTAAGCGATTTGAGCGCTAGTGAATAGGGAGTCAATCAAACCCGAAACCTCGCGGTTCTCCGGTGGAGAAGAGTGGACAGAGATTCTACAGGCTCGCCGAACGTGGGGGCATCCACCCCTTCTGGCGGGTTGAGCCTAAGCACTGGGGTTTCCGTTCCAGTTGGGGAGGCGGGTTAGGGTTATTGTAAGAGAATGGAGGGAAAAAATAGGGGGATATTTTTAAAGTTTTGGTAAATTAAAGAGCGATAATGTAGCGGGGGATTAAAAGATGCAATTCAGGGAAAATGGTTTCCCCAAAGCAGGGGAGAAAACCTTGCCGATCGCGAGGCACAAGGGAGGGGGACGGGAGTGAAGAGAGTGCTGGAGTATTGCCCACACAAAAGGAGAAGAAGCGAAGGGGAGACCCAGACCGAATGGGAAGCAGCAGCGTCCCTGCCCTGCGATCCATCCGGCATCGAAGGTAAAGATTGCCCGGGGGCGAACTCCCGCCTGAGTCGAGTTAAGACAAACGGCGTTGGGGAATCCTCACCGTAACAATCGTGCCCTCATCGGGAGAGCCTTCCAGGGTCATCTCGCCTCGATGTAACTCCACATATTTTTTGGCGATCGCCAAACCCAAACCCGTCCCCTGAATAGTACCCACATTGCTCCCGCGATGAAACGCATTAAACAACTGGGGCTGTTCATCCGGGAGAATGCCAATCCCCGGGTCTTGGATGCGGAAAATCACCCAATTGCCGGCAGGGTTGCCAGCATTGTCAGGAGAATCAGGGGAGTGAAGCGCGGCACTGTCAGCAGGGGAAGAGTGAGCGCAGCTCAACTCAAAATGAATTGTGCCTCCTTTTGGAGAATATTTAATCGCATTCGAGAGTAAATTGCTCAACAACTGGCGTAGGAGTTTAGGATCGGCGATCGCATCAGCACAGTGTCCCTGAGAGGTAAAGTTGATTTGGTGGGGCGAATGAGGCGTCAAGTGGCACTCAGCGATCGCCGCCGTGCAGAGTTCTTCCAGATTCACCGGTACCGGTTCGAATTCGAGCTGACCGGATTCAACCCGATCGATCGAGAGCACGTCAGAAACCAACTGCGTCAGGTGATGAGCAGCGGTTTGAATGCGCTGTAGGTGTTTCGTCCGCTTGCTTTCATCCCACTTTGGCCAATAACATTCCAGCAATTCCGCCGAAGACAAAATAGCCGTCAGGGGAGTGCGGTACTCGTGAGAGACCATCGTCACGATGCGGGATCTCAAGTCGCCGAGTTCGCGTTCGCGGTCTAGTGCCCTGACAATTTCGCGTTCCGCTTGCCTTTCCTGAAGCAGACGCTGCACCCGCCGACGCAGAACCGCCCAATGAATCGGTTTGGTGATATAGTCTGTCGCCCCCGCTTCAAACGCGCGATCCACCGAGTCTTCATCTTCGAGACTGGTAATCATCAACACGGGGATACCCCGACCGGGGGAGAGTGCTTGGATTTGGGTACAGCAGGTAAAGCCATCCATCACGGGCATCCGGGCATCAAGCAGCACCATATCTGGGTGAAGCCGCTTGTAAATATCTACACCCTCGATCCCGTCAGAAGCCTCAACCACCTGATACCCTTCATTTTGCATGGCGCGACGCAGCATCATGCGAGTTGTCCGATCGTCATCCACAAGAAGGATGAGGGGGGAGTTGTTCTGGGAATCGGTGTTATTCATCTACTAACTTGCCATTGCATTGTGACGTACTCCCGACGCCGACCGCTTAGGCGGTACGGCGCGGGCTTCTGGGCCGAGACCTTTGAGATCTGGGT
>NZ_JAJENT010000841.1:0-1570 GCF_035615515.1 Phormidium sp. CCY1219 | reverse complement strand
ATTTCAATTGCCCGCTTCCGATTCTTCTTCGATTAGTCCGCGAAGGCGGACTTGGTTTGCAAAGGCGCAATTTCAATCGCTTGGTTTGCAAAGGCGCGATTTCAATCCCCCGCTTCTTTTATTTCCTCAAATTCCTATGCTGAAAATCAATACTTTGAGTCTTTATGGATTCACCTACACGCTCAAACAAGGATTGGGGGTGAAGGCGGAAACCACGACGCCGCACTATGAAAGTTTTTTACACAATTTAGTGCAACTGATTGGCGATGAATTCAAAACCTCTTTTAGCCAAGAGACCGAACGCAAATTTTGCCAGGTGGATGAGGTAAAAGTGGCCCAGTTACCCTTTACGGGGAGGCGAGAACAGCATACCCTAGAAGGGGAGTATCGGCGCTGGTCCGAGGAAGACAGTTGGGTGTTGGTGTTTAATGCCTATACGATCGCCAGTTACGATAAAGGGGAGGCGATCGCATTTCTCAAGTGCATGCAGGAGTTTCTCCAACCGCCTGAGAAGTTACAGACTATCGGGCACAGTTTGGTGCTGTCTGCTGTGCTAGAATCGGGAACGGAAGGGGAGATAAAAGAATTTGCCAAACTGGCGTACCAGCACTTAATTGATAACCGAGGTTGGAAACAGGAAAAGGAAGGAGTGCTGTGGGATGGGAAAATCTGGCAGTTTTGGCGATCGCAACCGCAACAATGGCAAAAAATCGAGCCAAATTCTCATTTAACCCTGGTTTTTTACCGCGATCGCGCTCAATTAGACGCCGGGGCAAAGTTGCTGGTGAATTACTGGCGGCCCTTATGGTTGTCGCGGGATAAAATTCTCTGGGCGTATCGCAACAGTCGCCAGCTCAAATCCACCCTGGTGGGCGATTACAATACCCTCAATTTCGCCCACCCCCTGTCGGAGTTAAATTTAACCGAACTAACCGAGGCGATCGAAACTCAATTTCGCTTCAAGCAAGGCTTGAATTCGGTAGAAATCAACCAGACGACTATCGAAATCCATCTAAATAACTACGATAATTATCGAGAAACTCTGATTCAAAATGCCCAAGTCAACGGACCGGTAAAGCTGGATTATTTAGCAGAATTCAGCCAACAAGTGCAGCAAACCTATCTGCCGCAATTGCAGAAAGACGCGAACAGTTTGCGCCGCTGTTGGGATGATATTGCGCGCCTTGCGGATACGATTAATAGCCTGCTAGAAATCCGCCAAGCGCATCGCGATCGCACGTTTCAAGCTGTAGTGGGAATTTTCGGCATTGGATTGGGAACGGGCGGAATGGTGGCTTCTGCTTCTTCCAATTATGTTGAAGATATTAAAGGGATTTCGATTGGGGATACGGCCCTGGATGAGATGCCTTTCACCCGGGGTTGGTCGGATTTACACTTTGTGTTGGGGTTAAGTGTGTTTTCTGGGACGTTAGCGGGAGTTGTCACTTTATTTATTATCCTGGCTTGGCGATTTTTCCGTCGGTAATTTCCGAAGCAACTCCCGCCGGGGGATAAATGCCCCGGTTAATAGCAACTCCCGCCGGGGGATAAATGCCCCGGTTAATAGCAA
>NZ_JAJENT010000840.1:0-12933 GCF_035615515.1 Phormidium sp. CCY1219 | reverse complement strand
CGGAATAGTTATTTCGCCAACAGTGCCCTATCGGTGGAAAAAACTGTACCGCTAACCGGAATAGTTATTTATCCCCAGTCCAACCATCCACGCTATTGGTGGAAAGAAACTGTACCGACAGCGCCACAGTTGTACCCTCTAACATCCTTATCGAAAAATGGTATAACGCTATAGCAGGTCTCAAATTTATGGGGTATGCAGTATTTCTGTCCCAACCGCGCAGATGGGAATCCAGAACAACTTTCTATTTTCTATGTACTCGTGCAAAAATAATTGCAGAGGTAGGGTGGGCTTTGTCACTCATTCTTAGGTGCCGATCGCGCATCTGTTCGCGAACTGACCACCCTACAAACTGCGTTAATTGGATGTAAGCAAGGGTGCCAATTATTTTGCACATTTATTGGGGGGGGAGGCGGTAGTTCTGGAGGGACGTTCCCCTCTGGGGGGAACGAGTTAAAGGAGTTAACGAGTTAACGAGTTAAAACCTGTAAATTATTTTGCATAAGTGCTTAAAATTTATTTGGTATGACTGCTTACCTCACCCTTATGATAACCGCTATAAACGAACGGTCAGTTAGAGAAAGAGTGGTGACAAGGAATAATTCGCGAGACAATTAAGAATCAAGAATTGAGAATTGAGGATTTTTAAAACGATTATTGCTTAATTCTTAATTCTTAATTTTTGGCAATTGCCTAGTTAAAGATAAACTATACTAAGCGAAAAATGAACGGGTAACGGTAAACTGAGTTTGGGTTACTAACCACTTTAACCAGTGCCAAAATCGGCATCACAACACTAGCAACCGCCAAAAGAATCAACAAGGGAATTCCAATAACAACCAGGGTCAGCAGACCAAAAATGATTGCATAGATGTAAATATTGATGTGAAAATTGATAGATTCCTTGGCATTTTCCTTCACCACCGGGTCGTCAGAGACAAACAGAATGGCGATCGGAACGCCAAAAGAGACGATAGAAGCGCTGAAAAATATGGCGGCGTGAGAAACAGCCGAGAAGAGTTTGCGTTTATCTGAGTCATACATGAGTTAAATTTCCAATAACTTTTATGGGTTTACGGGAGAAAATGCACTTGAAGTCAAAGGGGGAAAATGGAGAAAACAGAGAGCCAGATTGGGGGGGGAGCGGATGCGTGGAAATCGAGGTAAAAAATATTCCGACAAGGGTAAAGAGAGCATCCGCAGAAACCCGAGATGTGCGGGAGGGATGCCCCCGATGGAGGGGGGGGAGAAATAGGGATTACAACAGACGAAAGATAAAGGGATATTTGAACGGTTCGTCAGGATTGCCGAATACCTTTAATAAAGCAAAAGCCGTTAGTCCCCAGTGTAGCAAAAATCCAATCGGACCGAGGATGATTCCGAGCAAACCAAAGGTGAGCCAAGCCAAGCCACCGATAATGGCACCATAAAACCAGACATTGAGGTGAAAATTAATCGATTCTTGGGCATTATCCTTAACCACCGGGTCATCAGAGACGAACAAAATGACAATTGGGATACCGATAGAGACAAATAGGGTACTGGCAAAAATTGCGCCATGTGCCAGGAGGGATAAAATCCGGCGCTTATCCGAATCGTACATAACAGATGCTCCTCTTGTGGTAGTTGCGAGGCGCAGGGTAGCGACGCCTGAGGGGTCAGGCGATCGCCAAAGATGCGCCTAGTCATCCTTAAGCTAGCGTAATTTTGCTAAACTCGGATTGAAGCATTGCCGAACCGGCTGACTACTATCCATTATGTCCGAAGCAATCCAGACCGAAATGAAAACAGCCGTAGACAGACGGCGAAATTTTGCGATTATCTCCCACCCCGACGCGGGGAAAACCACATTAACCGAAAAACTGCTACTGTACGGAGGGGCAATTCACGAAGCCGGTGCGGTAAAAGCGAAGCGAGCACAGCGCCATGCGACTTCAGACTGGATGGCGATGGAACAACAGCGGGGAATTTCGATCGCCTCCACCGTTTTGCAGTTTGAATATCAAAACAAGCAAATTAACCTTCTAGATACCCCCGGACACCAGGACTTTAGCGAAGACACCTATCGCACCTTAGCGGCGGCGGATAATGCGGTAATGCTAGAAGATGCAGCCAAAGGATTAGAACCGCAGACGCGCAAATTATTTGAAGTTTGTCGGATGCGATCGATGCCGATTTTCACCTTTATGAATAAGATGGATCGGCCCACTCGCGACCCCTTAGAATTGCTCGATGAAATCGAGAGCGAATTAGGGATGACCACCTATGCAGTAAATTGGCCTATCGGACAGGGCGATCGCTTCAAAGGAGTGTACGATCGCCGCACCCAAAAAATCCACTTATTCCAAAGAACCGCCCACGGTTCCAAAGAAGCAGTAGACACCGCGATCGACCTAGGCGATCCGCGCATCGAAGACCTGCTCGATCGCGACACGATATATCAACTAAAAGACGAACTTGAATTACTCGAAGAAGTCGCCGCCGATTTAGACTTAGAGCAAATCCACGCCGGAAAAATGACCCCGGTATTTTTTGGTAGTGCCATGACCAACTTTGGGGTCAAACTATTTCTCGATTCCTTCTTAGAATACGCCCTCAAACCCACCTCGCGACAAAGCTCGCGCGGAGAAATCAACCCTCACCATCCCGACTTTAGCGGATTTGTCTTCAAACTGCAAGCCAACATGGATCCGAGACATCGCGATCGCATCGCCTTCGTCCGCGTTTGTACCGGCAAATTTGAAAAAGACATGACCGTAAACCATTCCCGGACTGGAAAAACCGTCCGCTTATCCCGCCCGCAGAAATTATTTGCCCAAGGGCGGGAATCCTTAGAAGAAGCCTATCCCGGAGACGTGATCGGATTAAACAATCCCGGCGTATTTGCCATTGGCGACACCATTTACGTGGGCAAAAAACTCGAATACGAAGGAATTCCCTGTTTTTCCCCCGAATTATTCGCTTACCTCAAAAATCCCAACCCGTCCAAATTCAAACAATTTCGCAAAGGCGTTTCCGAATTGCGCGAAGAAGGTGCGGTGCAAATCATGTATTCCGTAGACGAATCCAAACGCGATCCGATATTAGCCGCCGTGGGACAACTGCAATTTGAAGTAGTTCAATTCCGACTGCAAAACGAGTATAATGTCGAGACTCGCCTCGACCCTTTGCCCTTTGCGATCGCCCGCTGGGTGGCTGGCGGTTGGGAAGCCTTAGAAAAAGCCGGACGACTGTTTAATACCGCAACGGTTAAAGATAGCTGGGGACGCCCCGTGTTGCTGTTTAAAAACGAATGGAATTTGCAGCAGACTCAAGCGGACCATCCCGAATTAAAATTAAATACCACTGCGCCAGTGGTTTCGGGACAAGAACCCGAATCGATTTAACCGCTAATCCACACAGAATTAAGAAGATAAACCACCAGGTTTTTTATTCTTAATTTCGCGGGAATTTTCCCTTTTTGGTTCATCTGCCACTTGTGAATTAAAACCCATGCAAAACTCGGATCTAGAGACTGGTTTGGCAGCGCTCAAGGATGATGATTATGCAACGGCGATCGCCATCCTGGAAAGGGTTTGCGAACGAGAATTGCACCAACCCACCGTTTATCGGGCGCAAATTGCCTTAGTCAAAGCGTATCAAAAGAACCGCTCCCCAGACCAAGCGATCGCCTTGTGTCAAACCCTGACTCGATCCAACAATCCAAAAATCAAGCAATGGGCCATCGATCGCCTCGGCAAATTACAGAAACACTTTCCCGCGCCGCGATCGCAGCCCGCCGATTTTTCATTATCACAAGATGCGGCAAATGTCAACCACCAAACCGGCGATCGCACCGGATTTATTCCCTTAGAAAACTCTCCCGGCGAGACCTCCACCCCGCCACCCCCACCATCCATCGGCGATCGCACCGGATTTATCCCCTTAGAAGACTCACCCGCCGAAAAATCCACCCCCTCCCATCCCCCCTTACCGCCGCCCCTCCCCGGGAAAGCAAAACCCTCCAACGGCGATCGCAGCGGATTTACCCCGTTAAATCCCCCCGCCAAACCCTCTCGAAAGCCGCGATCGCAACCGCCATCCCCACCGCCGATGCCACCGAAACCCCCCGCATCTCCCGCGAAATCCAGAAAAACCCCGCCATCACCGGTGGCAGACAAAAACCAGTCCCGCAAACCCGACACCCCGCAAACCGAACCCCCGATCGCGCCTAAACGCCAATTAACCTGGAGACAAGCGGAACGCGCCGAAAAGTGGCGACCCTTAAAAGTCGTCAAACCGCGCCAGTTATTTTTCACCCAAATTGCCACCGCGATCGGCTTATTTTGGATGCTGCACCTGTTGCTGCATTGGGGAATGGCGATCGCCAACGAAATCCTCTACCGACTGCCATTACTCTGGCCGATTCAAGCCTTTTACCGCGACCAAACTTGGGTATTACTCGGGGGATTGGCGGTATTGTTTGCCGCTTCGCCCTGGTTACTCGATGCCATACTGCGCCAGTTTTACGGCATGAAATCCCTCTCCGTAAAAGCCCTCGGAGAATTCAGTCCCGAGGCGCGGCGATTAGTCCCTCGCTATTGTTTCGATCGCAAAATACCCACCGTGCAACTGGGCATTTTGCCCACCTCCGCCCCGATCGCCTTCACCTATGGCTGCTTGCCCCGATTTGCGCGGATTGCCGTCAGCGAGGGCTTGTTGCAGGAATTAGAAGACGATGAAATTGCGGCAATATATGCGGGGGAGTTAGGACATATTCAAAGTTGGGATTTTCCCCTGATGTCCTTGGCGGTTTTATTGTGCCAAATTCCTTATTTAATTTATTGGCAAGTGGCGCGGGAAGCTGACAAGTTGCTCGATGAGCAAAAAACCGTCCTGAGAACGTTAACTTTGGGCATGGCGGGGGTGATTTCAGCGGTGGCGTATGGCTTTTATCGCCTGCTGCGCTGGCCGGTATTATGGTTGTCGCGTCAGCGGTTGTACTACAGCGATCGCGTGGCGGCGTCTTTGACGGGGAATCCGAATGGATTGACGCGCGGGTTATTGAAGATGGCGTACGCGATGGTGAAAGATATCGAAAAACAGGGTCAAACCAGTTTTGCGATGGAAGGGTTTGATTTGCTGATGCCGATTTCCCCCGCCCAGGGAATGGCTTTGGGAAGTTGTGGCGCGATCGCAGATTGGGAAACCCTGTTGCAGTGGGATAGGCGCAATCCCCATGAGAAATGGCTGAGTGTGAATAATTCCCATCCGCCCCTTGGGCGACGGCTGACATTATTAGATCTGTATGCGCGATTTTGGAAATTGGATTCGGAATTGGATTTGGCCAATTCGCCGGATACCGGATCTTCGGCAAGTGGTAAGGGGAAGGTGAAGCGGCTGTTTTTGCAAGGTGCCCCCTATTTTGGTTTGCCTTTGGGGTTGGTCCTCGGTGGCGCGATTTGGATTCTTGGGGCGATGTTGTCTCAGTTGGGCATAGGGGCGCTGGATTGGGTCTGGGGAGATGAGGCGATTTTGCAAGGGTCGGTGGCGATCGCGATAAGTTTGGGGATTTTTATTCGCATCAATCATTTTTTCCCCGATGTGACGCGGAAAAATTTGCAGGTGAATCCGGATTTGGCAGAGGCGATCGCCGATGCAAATGCTTTACCAGTGGATAGTCCGCCCATTTCTGTGGAAGGTACTCTGGTGGGACGCCCCGGGGTCAGCAATTGGCTGGGTCAGGATTTAATGGTGCGATCTCCTACCGGGTTGCTGAAGCTGCATTGTTTTTCGCAACTCGGACCACTATTATATTTGTGGCCCGATGCCCACGGTCCCAAAGATTGGCTGGGTCAGTCGGTGACCGTGACCGGATGGTTTCGTCGCGGGACGACGGTGTGGCTAGATGTGGAAGTTCTCAAGAATGCTGAGGGAAAATCTCGGTATTGTTATCATCCGATTTGGTCTACGATTTTGGCCGCTTTGGGGGTGTTGTTGGGGGTTTATCTGATTTCTCGCGGCGGTCTGTAAGTTGAGACAATTTCGGTGGGCCAGTGGCGATCGCCGGCGGGGGTGGAATTGCTAGGGGTTTCTGTTATAATTGCCTCGACTCCATCTAACCCTTGCCGCCGCAAGCCGCGAGGGGGTTAGGCTCGGCTGTTTCCCCCGGCGATCGGGGGTTTTGTTGGGGGAATTGCTTTAGTAAAAGATGAGAACCGGTTAAAAACGCGCGAATTTTTGCTCGTTTTTAGTGTTGCTACCGTGATGGTGTTTGGGATCCCAACTCGTGATGCCTTGCGGTTCCGTAAATTTTAGGTCAAAAAAAATTTGAAAATTTCTCTGAGAAAGACTAGCTTTCAAGTTAAAACTGTGTTACGTTAAAGAATGGATCGATTGTTAGCGCTGGAAAGCGTAATGGAATTAGAGGCTGTAGCCCATTTCTGGTATAGTGAATTATAAAGCGCCATTTGACAATAGCATCAAGTTTAATCTTGAGCCGTTTGAATTTTCCCCGAGGGGAGAAACGCGAACGGTAGCTTTGTCGTGGGAAAGGAGCTTCTGGTTGAGGATGTGGTTTTGACAGTAAGGTTTTATAAACACCCTAAATGGGCGATCGCGAAAAATCACATGCTAGCCCTAACATTTCTCCAGACGATCCAACCAGTTCGCGGCAAGCAGATGGCGCATTTTTTTGTCTATAGGGTGTGCCATGTGTAGGATTCAAAATATGAAAGCGACTATGGTAAGGGCAGTCCTCACTTTTGTCAAACGCCGCAAAGGGAGGACGGTAGGGGCATTTGGAGCGCGCGCAGGCGTGACCTGTGAAGCCACAACTTACCCCATTTGCTAAACAGTAAGGTTTTGCACTCTATCGAACGAACTCATTCCAAAGGAGGAAAGATACATGTCTATTCGATTGTATGTGGGTAATTTGCCCAAAGAAGTCGATCGCCAAGAATTGCAAGAGGTATTTGCGGAAGCAGAACCGGTGTCCACAAAGGTGATTACCGATCGCAAAACCGGCAAATGTCGCGGATTTGGATTTGTCACCGTCAAGAATGACGAACAAGCCGACCAATTTATTGAAAAGTTCAACGGCTATATGTTCCAAGACAATGCGCTCAAAATTGAGAAGGCATTGCCTCGGAAGAAAAATAAAGGGGGAGAAGAAAACACGCCAAAACCAAGCAAACCAGGTAGCGGCGAAGGTCGCAGCAAGTCAAAACGCTCTGGTGGCGGTTCGAGTTCCGCCCCCTCACAAGACTCGGTGCAACCCGATCCGCGCTGGGCAGATGAGTTAGCCAAACTCAAGGAAATGTTAGCCGCACAAACCAGCAATTCCTAAGCGATCGCGGCAATTAAATGGAATCCCGAGGCGCGATCGCGCTGTTTCGGGATTTTCCTGCTTAGGGGCGAGGGTAGGAGTGGCGATCGTCGAGGGGGAACCTCGGCACGATTTCCCGAAAAAGACCCGATCGATGGCATCAACTGAGAGCGGCGATCGCCCGGAGGGATGGAACCATTCCACTGATTCAATCGGGGATTAAATCGGCGATCGCATCCTCCCCTCATATCATCTCCGCTCCAGTGTCGGCGAAACCCACTCCATTGAAATACCCCCGGGGCAAACCTAGGGCTTAGCCATACCCAGAATCGGCGATAATGCACCTAAGCGGAGGAATTATTCTTCATTGCTATTGCACCGGAAAGGATATAACCCCATCAGTTAGGATGCCTTCGATAACGCAAATTTTCGGAAAGGAAACGGTTGGTGTCGCAACGTCACCTCCGGACGTGCCAAACCAAACCCTTGTCCGAAGTCTACCCCCAACTGGCGACAAAATTCGATATCCGCCATATCTTCGAGTCCTTCCGCTAGCACCAAAATTCCCTCTTGATGCGCCGAATCTAGCAAACTTTTAATCAGGGTTTGCTTCAGGGTATATTTACTGCAACCGTGAACCAGTCGGCGGTCGAGTTTCACCACATCCGGTCGCAACTCCATTGCATAGCGATCCACCGATACGCAGCCACACAAATCATCCACCGCAATTCCAAATCCCCACTGGCGTAATTTGGCAATTTGCTCCGAGAGTTCTTCGCTTTGAGCCAACACTTCCACTTCCGTTAGCTCAAACACAATTTGTTTGGGTTGTAATCCTAAATCGATCGCTTGTTGTAAATTTTCTTCCAGGGATTGCGGATTGCGAGTAATTGCGTTGGGCAAGATGTTAATGAAAAATTTTTCCTGGGTATCGATCGCGGCAATTGACTCGAAACAGATTTGCCGCGCGAGTTCGTCAAACTCGCAAGTTAAGTGGGTGGACAATGCCGCTTTAATTAATTGACCGCCACTCAAGCAGTTTCCCGTTTCATCTCTGGCGCGTGCCAGACATTCATAGGCGGTGATTTGTCCCGAGGAGAGTTGAAAAATCGGTTGATATTTGAAAAATAAGTGACGCCTAAGTAAAAGGCGAAAAAACCATGCATGTCTAACCGAAGAAGTCACCGAGTTGAGGGGTTGAGCGTTGAGGAATTCGCGCAGCAACTCCGTGGAGTCGAGAGGGACATCGGTGATGCAGAAGCGAGAGGCGCTTTGAGCGGTTTCGGAGAGTTGCTCACTGAGTTGGACAAACACATCTGCAAGCTGGGGTTTGCAAATTCGGCGATAAAGGAGTTGCGGTACGGCACGAACCGATTGAAATCCGAGGTTGACAAGAAAGCGACTGGTCTGCCCGTCATGCGGTTGTATAAGCAATTGGGGCAAATTGCTTAAGTGGTTGACATTTGACATGGTTCTTGCTTTTGAGATAATTAAATTTTTATTACGAAATATGAACTTTGTCAAATCTATGATAAGCCCTCTTGGACCGGAAAGGTAGTCATATGAGTTACAACCCTTTCAAATTCAGATGGCAAGCGGGTTTTGCCCTTGGCCCTGGTGGTAGATCTGAAAACCCGAGAAGGGTGAAAACCGATCCGGAAGCTGACAGATGTAGGGATAAAAATCGGCCACTGTCGGCGGCGTGACGCCAGAGGTCGAGCGGGCAATTCTTCTGCGTGAAAATTGGGAGATCCCGCCCCGAGAGGGTTATTTATTCCTCCCCTCCCATTTTCCCCTCTTTGGGTCTTTGCGTGACCCCCCTCCGTAGGTTGTGCAATGTTCCCACAGTATGGTAATGGGGACCGATCGCCCACAGGGGGCTAGGGATAACATCGATTGAGGGGTTTGCCAGAATTCTGGGGGGCGAGTCAGGTGGGGGATGGGGTGAATTCGGTGGAAAAAATCACCGGGCAGGTAGCTCGATGCGCGGTGGAAGAGAAGGGCGGCTGTGGTGCGCTCAGAAGCGAGGTGTGCGGTGGTAGGATTGCGCCCTAACTCATTCTCATTCATAGATTAGCCGTCTTTTGTAGTGCTGCTATTGTGGGTACATTTTCGCCCTGGTGGTGGGGAAAAGAGTGACCGTGCTGAGGAATGGCGATCGCGTCTGATGCGGTTGCAGCGCTCTCGAGGGCGCAGGGCAACCGAAAAATGGGCGCACCTTGGTGCGCCCTGATAAATGTTCGGACAGAATGATGGGCGGGGAAATCCCTCAGAGCACTTGCGCCCGCAGCCATGCTAGGGGCAAGGATAGAAGTTTGCGGGATTTCGGCACGAAGGCGCGCTGACTAAACACATCATACTGATTGCGTTCGATCGCATCGAGAATCTGGCTGTAGAGCATACTTGCCGCCCACACGGGCCAGCGAGCATCAGCGCTCAGGGCGAGAATCCCTTTTTCTGCTTGGGCGTAGAACTGGCGGGCGCGTTGAATTTGGAATCGCATCAACGCCTGCCATCGTTCGTCTACCACACCGTTGAATAAATCTTCCTCGGTGTAGTTAAACAAGGCTAACTCGCTCAGGGGCAGATAAATGCGACCGCGACGGGCATCTTCGCCCACATCGCGCAAGATGTTGGTGAGCTGGTTGGCAATGCCGAGAGCGATCGCCTCTTCTTTTGGGTCCGGTGCTTCTGGCATCTGTTGCTCCCAAGGCGAGGATCGAGGCAATGGCTCGACCCCCATCACCGGCAGGGACATCAACCCCACTGTTCCCGCCACGCGGTAACAGTAGAGTTCGAGGTCTTCAAACGTCTCGTAGCGGCTGCGGTACAGATCCATGCGCTGACCCGCAATCATCTCCCGAAACGGTTGAATATCCAAGTCAAAGCGCTCGAGGGTATGGACGAACGCCACATCTGTGTCTTCTACGGGGTGGCCCGCAAACAGGGATTCGAGCTGACTTTCCCACCGATCGAGCGTTTCCGGTGTGGTAAATCGCGCTCGCGGCCCATCGACCAGTTCATCCGTGCGACGGCACCAGGCATAAATCGCCCAAATTGCCCGCCGTTTTTCCTCTGACATTAACAGGGTGCCCAGATAAAAGGTGCGGGCGTGCTTTGCCGTGATTTGACGACACAGCTCATAGGCGTCCGCTGGGGAGGCCAGGGTTTTCATGCGTGGGTGTTCGGACAATTGCAGCATTGATTGCAGGCGGGGAGCGTCTTGAGATGCCAGAACTTTTGATTTGGAGTTTAGGGAATTTGAGTTGATAGCCACTACTAAAATCTAAAATCTAAAATTCGCGCTACGGCTGACGACTCGCAATGGCCTGCGCTGTCAGCTTACCAGAAAGTACCGCTCCTTCCATACTCGCAAGGTAACGTTGCATGGTGTAATCACCCGTTAGATAGAAGTTATCAATCGGCGTGACTTGGGACGGACGGTACTTCTGTCGTCCCGCGATCGCTTTGTAAACCGAGCGTGGCGTCTTGACCACGTGATATTTCAATAATTTGGCCGGGGTCTCGCTACAGAAGTGGTCGGGAAACAGTTTTTCTAGCTCGCGGAGTGTGGCATCCACGATTTCGCGATCGCTTTTGCCGATCCACTCTTTCGCCGGTGCCAGAACCAGTTCTAGCATGGAGCGATCGCGATTGGCATACTCCCGACAGGTGTTGCTCATGTCGGCATAAACGCTCAACAGAGACGAGCGCGAAAACAATAAATGGTCTATATCGCTTAGTTTGCGATCGAACCACAGATGCAGGTTAATCACCGGCACCCCTTCTAACCCTTCGAGCTTTTTAAAATACTCTATCTCTCGCCACGGTTGGGGCAGCATCCGCTTCAAGGGATCCACCGGCATCGCCGAGACGTAGGCATCCGCCTTTACGGTCTGTTCCCCCCCGCCATTCAATCCCCGAATCGCAAATCCCTCCACTTTGCCATCTTCGTTGAGCAAAAAGTCTTTCACTGGTGCGTTTAACCTCACCTGCCCACCGCCTTGCGTAATATAGTCTACCATCGGCTGACACAGCCGCTCGGTGGGGGATCCATCCAGGAAGGCCATCCTTGACCCCTCTTTCTCTTGTAAAAACCGATTCAGTGCCGTCAGCACCACGGTGGCGGAAATTTCGTCTGGGTTGATGAAGTTCAGCGCCTTAGACATGGCGATGAATACTTCTTTTTCTACTCTCGCAGGGATGTTTTGCCGCTTTAGCCACTCGGAAAATGAATAGCGATCCATTTCCTCGACGTATTTCTGCCCTTGAATCATTGCCGGAATCAGCCCCATCCCAAACTGGACTTTCTCCCCCCAGGTGAGCATGTCGTTGTTCCGCAAAATCGCCCAGATGCCGTTTAGCGGGGCGGGCATGTTCGGAAAGTTAAAGCGGGAGTAGGTTCCCGGATTTTCCGGCTGGTTGAAAATCATGGTGTGTTCTTTCCATTGCAGCCGATCTTCGATGTCGAGTTCTTTAAATAGCTGCAGCATGTTGGGATATGCACCAAAGAAAATGTGCAGTCCCGTTTCGTACCAGTCTCCATCTTCGTCTTTCCATGCTGCGACTTTGCCACCAAGCACGTCCCGCCGTTCTAGAACGATGGGCTGGTGTCCCAAGTCTGTTAAATATTTCGCGCAGGAAAGTCCTGCTAAGCCTGCTCCCGCGATCGCCACTCGCATTTGATGGTAATCCCCTCGTTTTTCTTAAGATACTGTTAAGTTTTTTGCTCCGCCTCTCATTATACCTTTGCAAACTGTTACATTTTGCCGATTTTGCCGCCCTTTTTTGAAATTAACTTCTTTTATATCCCAGTTAAGCTCTGATAGGCTCAACTGAGCATTCCTCGAAACCGAATCCGGACGGCAGACTCGAACGGCTTCTCGAATCCCCCCGAGTCCTCTCAATGCCAGCCCATTCCGAATCCCCAATCCCCAATCCCCAATCCCCAATCTCTCATTCTTAATTCTTCCTAAAAGCGTTACAATACTGCAATACATTCGCTTGTCATTTATATTGCATCGGCTATTGCTCGATAGCTCGTTAGATGATTAAATCGCTAAATGGCAGTATAAAAATACGGCTACAAACAACCCGAGATAACAAAACGGCAAAAAGAAGCGCAAAAATGACAATCGGTAATGATATAATTCCGGCATTGATGGTTTGCCGCACCGGCATAAGTAGGGAAAACGCACCCGCCCTTTTTGAGACGATATTGCTGTTTCAAGGAGGGGTTTTACCCCTAGAAAATTTTCGGCAAGTGTCGATCGAGTCGTCTTTGCAATCGATAATTGGAGTTGTTGCTCATTGGCATCCAAACCCCTGCAATAACAGAAGTGATTTGCCCGGTTCGCTCGCTTCTCTAAATTAGGAGGGATGTTTCGCGCAAAACGCCCCGTTTTGCTCGAAATATCCCCACTCCCTCCGCCCCACCCTGGGTCGCAGCCTTAGAAGTACCTGTTGGAGACTTTCTCTGCCCTCCAATGCTTCGGTTTTCAACCGCGAACACCCCCCACTCTATTGAACCATCAGTTGCGATCGTGAAAGGAACCGTCAGGGACTCCGTAGAAACCAACCCCATGTCTAAAGCCAGGGGCTTGTACTTCTAACCACCTGACCAGCCT
>NZ_JAJENT010000839.1:0-328 GCF_035615515.1 Phormidium sp. CCY1219 | reverse complement strand
GAAAGCACCTCCCCCACGGTAGCGACTGGTCATCAATCCGTGAAGCGGGGAGGAAAGGTGGTTAAACCTGAGTCTAAACAGGTACTCCATCGAGCAAGTGTCTATGGATAGGAATACGAAGCCATGTTTGAGGCGCCGAGACTCCAAACCAGCGAAAATTAGACTGACACGCTGGAACCAAAAAGGTGAAGGATAAAGGGAAGGCGAGGGGAGATTCGACCTTCCACACACTCAAAAGAAACCCGGCGTAAAGTGGCGTCCTAAAGGCACAAACAATCGACATTCGGAACGAAGTAACCCTCGCTGTTGCTCTCAGGGAATTAGGTCG
>NZ_JAJENT010000838.1:0-5186 GCF_035615515.1 Phormidium sp. CCY1219 | reverse complement strand
GAAATATCGGGAGCAATGAAACTGTAGGGTTGAGTTAGCCCATCTCCAAAAAATATCCATGATGGGGAGCAATGGGAAAAGTCAGCGCGTTACAGTTCATCTCTAGGTAAGCTCAATGAATAAGCGGAAATCACTCAGCCAGTACGGCTGGGTGTTGTTTGTTTTGGGGGGATTTTTTCGCAGCACGAATCCCTGGGCGAGTCAAGTGGGTTGAAATCGCGCCTGAGCTTTCTCAAGTCCGCCTAGGCGGAGTAATCCTGTTTGGGACTATTCCTGGGGAGAGGATATCAGTGACAGGGGTGCGCTGAGGGAGGGTTGTCAGGTGGGCGGTGCCCACCGGAGGGTAACATGGAATTTAGGACACTAGAGAGGGGAGTGCGCGCACTAAATAGTCGCTTAAGGTGACTGCATCTACTCCTAAGAGGGTGCGGTCCTGGGCGGCTAAAATGGCGGCTTGGGCGTGCCACCAGACGGCGCTTTGTACGCAGGGTGCAACTGGAGACTGGCGGGCGATCGCCTGGGCGATTAATCCACTGGCCAAACCGGTTAGCACATCGCCGCTACCGCCTCGGGCGAGGGCGGGGGTACTTTGGGGATTGATTTCGAGGCTACCGTCGGGATGGGCGATCGCGGTTCTCGCACCTTTTAATAATACCACCGCCCCGCTTTGTGAGGAGGCTGCCCGAGCTGCACTGGCAGCTTGGGTTTCGGCTTGTGCGATATCTGGGAAGAGGCGCTTAAACTCTCCTGGGTGCGGGGTGAGCAGGGTAAAACTCTGGCGCGGCGAGAGGGCGGCGATCGCATTCATCTGCGCCAGTATATTTAAGCCATCCGCATCTAAAATCAGGGGGCGATCGCTCTCGATTGCGGCTTTCACCACGGATTCCGCATCCCGCGTCAACCCGCAACCGCCGCCAATCGCATCAAACGACCCCAGATCCACGCTGTCGGGCAACTGGGCGATCGCCCCGGAGTCGGTTTCCGGACATCCGATAACGATCGCATCCGCCAATCGGTCACTCATATAGGGTTTCAGAGATTCCGGAACTGCGATCGAGAGCATTCCCACCCCCGACGCCCGCGCCCCCAACCCGCACAAAATCGCTGCCCCGGTATAGCGCCGGGAACCGCAGAATAGCAGTAAATGACCTTGCTTGTATTTGTGAGTGGATGACGCGCGGGAAAGGGGCAGATGGGCGATCGCGCGCTCTGGGGTAATTCGACCCAGGGAAGGGCGATCGGTCAACACCGCCTCGATATCCGCCAAGGGAATGCCAAAATCAATCAATTCCGCCTCACCCACATAGTCCAATGCCTTATCCTGCAATAGCCCCAGCTTCCACAAACCCAAACACAAAGTGTGAGTCGCGCGCACCGCCGTGCCCAACACCTCCCCGGTATCCGTATGCAGCCCCGAAGGCATATCGATACTCACTATCAATTTGTTCCATCGAACGAGCTGGTTGACCGCATCGGCGATCGCACCTTCCAAGGGACGTTCCAACCCAAAGCCAAATAAGCCATCTACCACCACATCGCAGGTTTCTAGCCATTCGATATTGTCCGAAAATCGAATTCCCAAACTGGCGACATATTCGGCATGTTTGCCCGTCAGTTCTTTGCACTTAGACAACGGGCGATAAATCGTCACTTCATAGCCTTTAAAATGCAATTCCCGCGCCACAACTAACCCATCGCCGCCATTGTGCCCCGGGCCGACTAAAACCCCGACTCGCGAGGCTTTTTCTGGGGGATAAAGGGCATGAATGCGCTGGGCGACTAATCCTGCCGCCTTTTCCATTAACGCCGCCACGGGCATTCCCGCATCAAATAACCGCCCTTCAATGGCGCTCATTTGCTCTGCATTAACGATAAACTGTTGAATCTTTTTTTGCCGTTCTTCTACGGGTTTCATAGTTGGATTCCTCTTTCGACTTGGGGAAACTTTATTCCTGATTTTTTAGGGTAGCAAAAAAGGGAAGGAGAACAAAGCGGGCGATTGAAATCGCGCCTGGGCAGGCAAAGCGCGTAGCCCGCGACAGCGCTATAATCCGCCTACGCGGACTTTTTGTATGGCTAGCAGTAGCGGTATTATACAAAAGTTTTGGGTGTACGGCGTGGCTCATGGGTGAGAAATGTCGTACCCCTACAGGTTAACGGTAGCCTATCGGTCGTATTCGTAAACCCGGGCATCCAGTCCGAAGCCTTTCAGGTAGCCGCTTTCCTGACGTGCTGTGACTGCATCGGGAAAAGGCCCGATCGCCAAATGCGGACCAAAGGGAACGCTGCGGCTGGATATTTCCGCTGGATTCATACCCGCCTCGATGAGTTCATTGGTAATTCGGGGAAAATCCTGGGGATTGGCGGGGATGACCACAAAGTAGCCGCCCGGGATGCCGAAAGTTGTGAGGTTGGCGGAAATGGGGGGAGTTGCTGCTGGGGGGAAGGCGGTAGCGACTGGTGGGGGTACATCTTCTACAGTGGCGATCGCGGAACGAATGCCCACCAGTCGTTCCAGTTCTCTGGCGCGGCGGTAGGCATTGTCGCGATTCACAAATACTCCCGCTTGAATCACCGTGCGACCCTGCAACTCTTTCACAAAGGCTTCGGGTTCGATTAACTGCACTTCTGCTAAGGCAATAGGATTATTGCCGGGAATATAAACCACGTAACGCTGAGAACTGGGCAACGGAGGCAATCCCGGTGGGGGTGCGGGAGGCACCTCAAAGGGGGGAAACCCCCCCGGATCCGAAGGGGGCGGCAATTCAGCAGGCACCGGTACCTCCGGGAGGGGTTGCGCCACCCCGGGCGGGGCAAACCGGATCCCCACAACCGCCAACAGCAGCAATCCGGAAGCGGGGAGAGGCCCAAGTCGCGATCGCCCCCACCGGGAGTCCCCCCCCCGAAAATCGATCGACCATGCAAACCATCCTTGCCCGTTGAGTTTCACCATCGATTTCCACCCCCTATCGCGAGTCCGAGAGAAATTTACAGTCAATTTAACATAGGAATTGCCATCGGTCACCGGTTGGGTGGTAACAGAGACTTCCTCAAATGACAGAGGATAAATAACCAGTGACAACCCGGAATATTTCCTGCTATAATTCACTTGAGAACCGCCATCCATCATCTTATCTAATTTTATGAATAAAGTAGTCGTTGGCCTCTCCGGCGGAGTAGACAGTTCCACTGCAGCTGCCATCCTCCATCATCAAGGATACGAAGTCGTTGGTCTGACCCTTTGGTTAATGAAAGGGAAAGGTCAGTGTTGCTCCGAGGGGATGGTCGATGCTGCCTATATTTGCGAACAATTGGGCGTCCCGCATCATGTGGTGGATAGTCGCGATTTGTTTCAAGAAAATATCGTGGATTATTTGGTCGCCGGGTACAGTGCGGGGGTGACGCCCTTGCCTTGCTCCCAGTGCAATAAAGCGGTAAAATTCGGTCCGATGCTGGGCTATGCGCGGCAAGAATTGGGGATCGACAAAATCGCCACTGGGCATTATGCGCGGGTGAGCTACGATGAAGCCACCGGGCGCTATGAGTTGCGCCGCGCGGTCGATCGCTCCAAAGACCAGTCGTATTTTTTGTATGACTTGCCGCAAGCATTGCTCGCCGGCTGTATGTTTCCGTTAGGGGAAATTCCGAAAACCGAAACCCGCCGGATTGCTGCAGAATATAATTTGAAAACTGCTGAAAAGCCGGAAAGCCAAGATTTATGCTTGGTAGAGGCGCATGGTTCGATGCAGGAGTTTTTGGAACAGTATATTTTGCAGCAAAAAGGCGATATCGTGGACCTAGAGGGCAATGTGCTGGGTCAACATGATGGGGTACATCGCTATACCATCGGACAGCGTCGAGGCATTGGCGTGGCGGCGGCGGAACCCCTTTATGTGGTGGCGTTGGATCCGGGACGCAATCAGGTGATTGTGGGCAACCGCGCCAGTGCGACTCAACCGGATTGCTGGGTACAGCGGGTAAATTGGGCCTCGATCGCGCCGCCGTCAGCCCCGATCCGCGCTGAAGTGCAGATCCGCTATCGCACTCGCCCGGTTCCGGTAACGGTGCTTCCGGAAAATGGGGGCGATCGCGTTAAGTTGGTGTTTGAACAACCCCAGTTTGGCGTCACCCCAGGACAAGCTGCTGTGTGGTATGATGGCGATCGCGTGCTCGGCGGCGGGGTTATCGAAAAAGCCGAGTAAACTAATCAAGCGATCGGGCGCGATCGCGCTTTCCTCTGCATGACAAGGACTCCTTCGCAAAAGGGCGAAACCCAAAAACTCGTTCCCCCCTGGGGGGAACGCCCCCAGGGAGGCGGATTCTCGCCCACAGGAGGCCAAATAATCGGCCCGATTTCTTAGCCCTTGAGGAGGTTATCGCGATCGCACGCTTTTTTTCATACCGATTGTGCCGATACTCTAGTTGAGAGATTTCACCCGTGGCTAGAAAAGGTGCTTGTAGTGGGACTGAACCAATGGAGGAAACAACTGTAACGAAGCGCTTACCCTCTCCCAAATACCTGCCCATCAAGGGGATTGTCGCCCTGTGGTTTGGGCCTGTGACCCGTTCCGGTGGATGAACCTTGTGCCCCCCGGTTTCCGGAAGCAGGGGCGAAACTGATTTGCGACTATCGGTTTTTTGGACAATCGGTAAGGCGATCGATGGATATTAGCCAGGGAAAATAGGGGAGTTTCGCAATGTAGCAACAAATGTAAAGGCTATTCGTTGCTACAACTACAAAAATCGGGAAAAATCGGTCGGATTGCTGCCCATTTTACCCCCAAATTTGCCATTTGGCTCCCTGGGAAATTTAATTTGCGCCTCCTCCACCCTCTCCCTACCACAAATCGCCCCGGAAATGGCCTGTTTTGCCCCCTAAAACCGCTAAAAACTCCATTTTTGAAAAAAAATTTTTAAAGCTCGCTTCGCTCGCAGGGTAAAGAAAAGAGGGAAAAGGGGAAAAGGGGAAAAGAGAAAAGGGCTAAACAGTCCTGGGGGAAGCACAGCACAAGCGAAATCCGAGGCCCCACCTGCAAAACTGCGGCTCGTACCAGTAGCGCAGCGCGGCACGGCAGAGCCTGGGGTCGCTGCCCCAAGACCCTGCGCGCAGCACCTGGCGATTAGAATTTCCACCAGTTGTCCACGCACTCCCATCTGACGGCGCACCATTGTAATTCTCGTGCCAA
>NZ_JAJENT010000837.1:0-243 GCF_035615515.1 Phormidium sp. CCY1219 | reverse complement strand
CATGTCAGCCCACTCCAATCCAGGGCGTCACCCACCTGAGATTCGCAACTTGCATGCAAATGATTCGCGCCGGCGAAGAAGGAGAAAAAAAAAGTTGACAAAACAATGGCGCTCGGATATAATTATTCATAATGGGGGCAAGACACTAAAGCAATGCTTTGATTGTCATAGGGAGCCTATGCCTCAGATCTCCACAGGAACCGTAGGGCGATCGCAACTTGCATGCAAATGATTCGCGCTGGC
>NZ_JAJENT010000836.1:0-61366 GCF_035615515.1 Phormidium sp. CCY1219 | reverse complement strand
GATTATTTCCCATCACTGCTTGCCATTGTGCCTGGGTTACCGGATATTTGCCCATAAAAAATTCCGGTACCCTCACCTGATGTTGCGGACCTTCATTATCAAATCGCTCCAATTCGGTTTGCGGGGAACCCATGAGAAAGGTACCCGCCGGAATGCGTACCATTTCTAACAGGATACCATTTCCCAGGGGTTCGGAAAAATATTGTGCTTGATGGTTACGCGAGTCAATTTGCCTTCCTCTATTGTCTATAGTAATGACTTTAAAGTCAAAGGTTTGCAAAATTAAGTCGGGTTCTTCTATTATAGGAGGAATTGAAATAGGATTAATCACAGCGGGTTGCGCCGGAAACAACAAATCGAACCACTCCTCTACCGACTGCGGACGATTTTCCGGTTCGATTTCCAATCCCCAAACAATTGCCTCGCTGACGCGCCCATCGATATCGGGATTGGCAGTTTGTGGCGCTTCCACGGGGATATTGGCTGCTTTTCTCCACTTTGCCGGCACTGGCAATTTCCCTGTCAGCAACTCATAGAGAGTGACAGCTAAGGCATAGATATCCGTAGAATTTCCGCGTTGGGCGCGGCGTTCGAATTGTTCGATGGGGGCATAATTTTCCGTGCTATAGTTGGTATGGGTTTGCGTCACACCGGGCAGGAATTCTCGGGCGATGCCAAAGTCAATTAATACCGAGGCTAAATTGGGTTGGCGCAGGAGAATATTTGCGGGTTTGATATCGCGATGCAGAAATCCTTGGTTGTGGACGCAGGTGAGAGCTTCGCCGATTTCGCGAATAATCCGTAAGGCTTCGGATTGGGATAATTTTCCCCGATTTACCAAGTAGTCATCCAACCCTTCCCCGGGCACATATTCCATCGCCATGCACCACAGGTTTTCCTCTAAAAAAACATTATAAACTTGGACGATATGGGGATGGCTGCATTTTGCCAAACAAAGAGCTTCGTTGAGAAACTTTTCCTGAAGTTCGTCGAAGTTTTCTTGCCTTTGGCGTTTGTAATTCAGGGTTTTGATAGCAAGGGGTTGTTCGGTTTTGCTGTGGCGGGCGCGATAGGTGACGCCAAACCCGCCAAACCCGAGAATTCCCTCGATGATATATTGACCGTTTTTCAGGGGTTTTCCTGCTGTCCAATGTCGCATGGGAAAGGGCATGATAGTTGGATACATCTAGATTAGCATGAATTCGCGCTTATTGTCCCCCACGCTGGGAAACCCCCGCCAATCCTGATATCCTCTTCCCGGAATTCCCCCTCAAACTGGCAGGGTGGAGGTTCGCGCACAAAGCCCCCCTGCGCGGGATATTTTGCTTTTCCCACTCAATTGAGCCGATATCATATCATTCGGCGGAGTCTTCCAACCAGGCGAGAATCATTGCGATGGGAATGCCAAGGGGGGGAAAGATAAGTTTAATCAGTTCGATGCCGCCTGCTTTTAACATGTTCCGGAGTCGGGCATTGCGGGCGATCGCTTTTTGCATGACGGCGGGATTTCTCAGGGACGGATTGTGGGCGATCGCACCTTGCACAAGCCGCATTGTTTCCGTTGGCAACAGGTCATTTTCCACCACTTCTTCCACAGATTCAACCATCTGCGTTACCGCTTTTGATTCGTGATAGTTCAACCCTGTAGGAAATAACTGCTCTCGGCAATTCTCGATACCCATTTCCGCAAAAATTGCCATCCAAGGCGGTGAGGGAAGTTCCAACAAGCCTTGCAATAAATGAGGCAGTTGCAGATAATCTCCTTGGGCGGTAGCAATTGTTTCCGCCCAAGAAAACACCTGTTTTGTGGTGTGACTGCGGGGAAATCTTCTCGGAATAACCGGGGGTTTTGGCTGCATCACCACCCCGCGCAACCGCCGCCGCAACCGCTGCAAATCCATTCCTGCTTCACCACACTGTTTTCGCAGGAATTCTACTTCATCTTTTACAAGATTTTTTTGCCTTTCGCTCAGCACTTTTCCCGCCAACACTTGCGCCAAATCCGCATCGCAAAGCTTGCAAATGCCGATTAGCAAATGCGCCGGTTCGATTTCTGTGGCATGGGTCAATCTTGCCTCTCCTGCTGCCATTTTCCATGCTAACCTAATACTGGGAGAATATTCGCTCATCGTTTTACTTTGAGAATTCAATCAACTGTTTTCCTTTATCGTAAATGAGAAACCGGGTTTCTTCACCATCAGCGATTGATTGTCACCGATTAGGGTAAGAAACCCGACTTTTTCCCCCACACCCAGTTCCGTTACCCGGATATTTCCCATTTGAACTAGCGCGCGGCGGGGAATTTTGTGCGTTAGCCAATGTTTTCTATGTTGCGGGATTTTTTAGTTAGATAACCGCTGAATAAAAGGTGCGATCGGGCGAATAAATTCCGTTGGAGTTTCATAGGGCATCACATTACGCCCGGGGATTTTAATTCCTTCCCCATTGGGCAAATGTTTTACATAATCCTGCAATCGTTCTTCGGGAGATTCGGTTTTTCCTTCTTTACTAATACTGGAAGCTTGTTCGCCAAACACCACCAAGGTTGGTTGCTGAATATTCTGGATATCCGAGGCATAGTTTTGTCGCCAAAACCCTGCCAAAAAGGAAAACACTGCATAGCGACTGGCGGGATTTTTTGCCCCTTCCTGCAACATTGTCAACCAATTCTCATCCACATCTTCCGCTTTACCAAACAGTTGTTTGATAGAAAAAGACTGCAAAAATTGGCGGCGACGGGCGTAGCGATAAAAAGCATTGCCAATCAAGGTATCGAAAAACAGATTCCAGCGCAATTTTTGCTGTAGCGGGTCTCGTTGTTTGGTAATCACGCGCCACGCCGGCGGACCGCTGAGGGCGAGTCCTTTTATCCAACTGGCTGCATTTTCCGGTGGTTTTGTTTCCCGTTGGACTAATTTAATTGCCACGGGAAATAGCGCGCCTTGCACCACCACGACAACGGGTTTTTTTACCACAGTTTTGATAAAATATAGCAGTTGTTCTGCCCAATCTTCCGGTTGATAAGCGAGGCGGGGCATATCGCTATCGCCGCATCCGAGTAAATCCGGACTATAAATCGGATTGGTTGGCCCATTGTTATACCATTCGGCGCAGAATCGATGCCAAAAATTCCGCGACAATCCAACTCCAATCGGATGAATTAATAGCAACGGCGTTTCGTCAGATTCCGGGCGATACACTTCATAAGCACAGCGATAGTTTTTCCAGGTATAAAACTGGGGTTGGGGAAGAGTAGTGGGTTGAGTGGTGGATTCGGTTTGCATGATATTCGCAATTCGAGTAAGGGTAAATTGTCTGCTGGGGTTGACCCCCGAAACGTCAAAGGTAGGGTAGGCATTGCCCACCCCACACTATCCAAATTGTACCAGAAAACATTTGTTTCTGGAAAACGATTGCCAAGTCACCTTATATTAGATTAATCCAGAGAAACGGCATCTACATCGATGGTCTGGGAATCGGTGTTGGGAGAGGTACCGCTAGCTTCGCGATCGCGCTTTTGGTTGTCCATCCATTGGGCGATCGCTTCGGTAATGCTGGTTAAAAATAGCAACAGCAGAGCGATATCGTCAATTTGTCCCAACAGGGGGATTAAATCCGGGGCAATATCGATTGGGCTAATCAGATAAATTAAGGTAGCGAGAATCACCCCCCAGCGATATTTTGGATTGCGAAGGGCGTTGCGATACAAGTTAGTAATCGCTTGGATGGGAAGTTTCATAAATGACCGATTGACTCCAACAGAATTTGGGTTTGCGACTGTTTGAGATTATAGCAGCAAATCCCAACGATGAAACTGGCATCATTCGCCTTTATACTTGCGATGCGGGAATGAGATATACTCGGAGGCGGAACCTCCAGGGGGGCGTTCCCTGGCTGAGCCAGGGAACGCCCAGGCGCGATTTTAATTCCCGGTTTTATACACTCTCGGTAATACTGGTGAAGTTAAAGGCTTTAACGCGCACCCCGGGAACCACACAACCGCCAAATCGTTGCGGGGTACTGAGGGCATCGATTTGGTGGAGCATTTCCGGTAAACGTTGATTAAAGCGCAGGTTTTCGATCGGATACGCGATCGCGCCGTCTTCGATCCAGAAAGTGCCATCCCGGGTCATGCCGGTGACTTCCAGAGTGCGGGGGTTGACGTAACGCACGTACCAGGCGCGACTGACGAGGATTCCGCGCGGGGTAGCGGCGATTAAGTCGGATAAACTTTTATCCGAACCGGTCATCGCGATCGGGTACAGCGTACCAGTGGGAGTTTTGTCCTGCTGCTGCGCCCAATAGCGGCTGTAGGAGAGCGTTTGCGGAATGCCGTTTTCGATTAACTTCAGATAGCGATTGCTCAATCCATCGTTGAAAAAGGTGCCCGACTGCAACCAGGGATGACCCGGATCGCGCTGCACCTGTACCAAGGGGCTAAACAGTTGTTCTCCCACATAGTTGCCCACCGGTTTGCCTGAGTCATCGGTGCGCGACATGAACGATCGCCCTTCATCGGCGGCCCGGGCGTCCATGTTCCAAATTACCCAAGGCAATAAATCGGCAAAAGCGGCGGCATCAAAGATAACCGGATAGCTGTCTGGACTCACTTTGCGAGGGTTTTGGGAGGCAAAGGCGCGATCGATAACTTTGTGAGCTATTTCTGGCATGGGGATGCGATCGATAGCCCAAGCTGTGCGACGATTCCAACTCGATCCGCCATCAACCTTAGCAGTAAAGCTGAAATCTGCCTCTGTGCCTTGATTGCAGGCTCGCAATCCGAGGGAATTGCCCACTGCTTGTAAGGAGACTTCGGCGCTGAGAGTGCCGAATCCTTCCACCCCCGCCTTGCGACTCAAGCGGCACACTTGTTGCACCTTTTCGCCCCGCGTGAGAGGCGTAATCGTGGCAGTTGCTTCGTCAAATCCGGGGATGCGCGCGTCGTAAACTTGCGGTTCGAGCAAAGGTACCCATTCCGGATCTTCCGGTGCAATGCGCGCCAGTTCTTCCGATCGCCGCAGGGTTTGCGCGATCGCCTCTGGAGTTTGTTCCGAGGTGGAAGCGGAAGCACTGCGCTTGCCAAAATAGCTAGTAATTGTGAGCTTAAACCGATTGCGGCTGATATTTTGCGTAATTTGATTCTCGGAAAACCGACTCAGGGAGGACTCCCCAGCGCTGAGACTGACGAACACTCCTTCTGCTTCAGACTGTGCGATCGCCGAGTCCACCACCGACAAGGCATCCTCTTCACTAATTAAAATGGGGACAGTTGTTTGGGTCATAGGAATGTAAACCTTAGGCGTTTCGAGTTTCAATTCTATTGTACAGGCTAAGGGCGGCGATCGCCTCTTTGGAAGAAATCGGCTAGAGCATAGGTGTGGTTTTAGATAAACCGCACAAGAAATCGGTGTTCCTGACCCGAATTCATGGCAATTTCCTCAATATGTTGTGAATAACCCCGGTTTCTAATTGCTAGTGAACCACCGCCTTACGAGGATTCATTCCAGAGGTTAGCGGCTGTCTTAGCACTATCGAATTGCCGAATATCTCGCAATATTTCCACGATTTTCTCGCCAAACAGTAACCGCCGATTCGGATTGAGGACGCTAGTCCAAGCAGGTAAAACCCGATAAATATTAATGAGAAGAATATCGAGATTTCCTCTTCGTTCAGCAATTTCACTTTGGATATCCGACTCTCGCTCTCTCTCTAGTCCCTCCGCATAAATAAAGCAGTATTCTGCCACGCCATACTCTTTTGCCTTTCTGATGCCGTGTCTGATATCATCAAGAGTCAGGGGGCGATGCTTGCACTCCGTCGCACTTATTAACGTTTGTTGGTGCAAAATCTCAATATCTCCGGCGGTTCGAGCAAAGCGATCGGAAACCTTCGGTTGATAAACTTTTACTTCAAATTCTTGGTTGAGCAGAGATAAAAAAGTTCCCGTAACTGCCACTAAACGCACTCCTCCCTCTGCCTCTTGGAGGAAATTTTGCACAAATCGAATCACGCGATCGTAATTTGGCTCTTCCGGCTCTATCGTAGCTTCTATTATCCTTTCGCTTCGTTGTTTCGCCAGCCTGAGAATATAAACTAAACTGCGGAATACTTCGGCGGGAGAAAAGGCATTGATGCAATCTAGAACATCATGCAAAGCATTGGCTAATTTCTTGTTTTGTAAAGGGTTCGAGCGGTCGTGTTCTCGATTTCTGGCTGGCTTGCTGAGGAAAGGTTCATTAGAAAGACCAAAGAGATTCCCTTTGGTTTTTTCAAATGGAACGACAACAGAATGGCATAGACTCCGCGCATCATACGCTCCCGGTAATTCGCTACTGGCTTGTAATGCTCTCGGATGAATTTGAGAATTTACATATTTAGCCAGAGTTCCCGTCACTAAAATATATTTGAAAGCAATATTTCTGGGGACAGCAATAATTTCCTCTATATTGGTAGCGACGGAGGACCGCGGGGAAATTCTTTCGTCGTCCACACTCCTCCAAGCCGACTCCAAGGCTTCCATTGCCCGTTGGTTATCTACAGTTTGTTTGGTCATTTAGTTTACCAGATTCAAGTTACGAGTAGGTAAGAATGGGATTAAAATCCAGAAGGATTCGTTGACCTCAACTATCTCTTGACAAAAGCCGCTACCTGTGCCAATATTTGAAAAATAAATAACTGGCCGATTGCGTCCAAGCCGAGGCAAGGGCTGTCGGGTATTACACAACATTCAGCGCAGGTTAACCTATGAAAAATATTCATTTGCAAAAGCACTTCAAAACAGCAATAGATTTATTTGCCGGGGCTGGAGGACTTTCCCTGGGTCTTCATATGGCAGGGTGGAATGTTACCACGGCCATAGAAAACGAAAAGTGGGCGATCGCCACCTACCAACAAAACTTCCCTGCCACCCATCTTATCACAAAAGACGCTCGTAAAATTGATTTTACCCAGTTTCAAGGCATTGACTTAGTAGCAGGAGGTCCGCCTTGTCAGCCCTTTTCCGTAGCCGGTAAGCAGCTTGCGAAAGCAGACCCGCGCGATCGCGTACCGGAATTTATTCGGGCGGTGAAAGAAATCCGTCCGCCAGCATTTTTGATGGAAAATGTTCCTGGATTGCAAACCACAAAACATATTGAATATTCCCAATGGCTTTATCGAGAGTTTCGCCGCTTGGGCTATTCGGTTTATATTGATGTATTGGACGCCGCATCTTATGGCGTCCCGCAACATCGCGACCGCCTATTTTTTGTCGGTTTTTTGGGGAAATGTTTGTTTGAATTTCCAGAAAAAACTCACGGTAAGGGTACGCCAAATCCCTATATTTCGGCGGGGGAAGCACTGGCTGACGTTCCCGCAGATGAGCCAAATACGGCTAAAGTTACTTATGCAAAAAACCCCGTGCTTCGCCCCAGTCCTTGGGCGGGAATGTTAGTAAATGGTCAAGGCAGACCGATTAACTTAAACGAACCCTGTCGCACGATTCCAGCAACAGCAGGTGGAAACCGCACCCCCATTCTCGATCCGGATGGAATTTTATTGGAATATCATCAGTATTTAATGAAGGGAGGAATGCCGAAATCCGGCACTGTGGAAGGAGTAAGAAGACTCACAGTGCGCGAGTGTGCTAGAGCGCAATCTTTTCCCGATACGTTTACCTTTGTGGGGTCGAAAACCGCACAATACAAGCAGATTGGAAATGCCGTTCCCCCGAAATTAGCAAAAGCAGTTGCCGAAGCCATTTATCACTCCCTTTATCCCCCCACCCTAGACGATCGCGCTAAATGGGTTTATCCTAGCTGCTATGAGGTAAAACGGGAGGTAAAATAATGGCAACCGAAGAGTTTGAAACCACCAGTTGGGGGTGGCAACTGCAGCAATTGCAACAACGCGCTTCTCAGTGGTGGGAATTGCAACTGTCGCGCATTCCCTTTCCGGATGCGCCGCAATTACAGATTCCGCACTTGGGAGAAGGGGGAATAGTGCTGGTGTGGTCGATCGCGATCGCCTTGGGATTGTGGTTGCTGTGGCGTTTGTCCCCGCTTTTGCTCCCATATCTCTCTGGGTGGCAAAACTGGCGCGGGGAGAGAAAGAAACTAGTGCCCTCGGTGTCAGAAACTCGTCCCACCAAGGTTTGGCTAGAGCGATCGCTTCAGTTTCAGCGCCAGGGAAACTACGGCGAAGCTTGTCGCTGCTTGTATATGGCGATGTTACGGCAATTAAGCGATCGCGGAATTGTTCCCTATCAACTCAGTCGTACCGATGGCGAATATCGCCGTTTAATTCAGCAACAAAGTACCTTCAGTGCGTATCAAACCTTATTGAACGCTCACGAAGAACTGTGCTTTAATAATACCGAAATCACCGCCGAGGATTACGAACGCTGTAAGGAAGCCTATCGCCGGATTGAATTACCCCAAAATTAGCTTCTCAGTTGTGGTTTATTTTTTAAACTTATACCAGGTTAAGGTGAAAAATGACAAGCAATATTTCCTCGCGTCGGTTATGGGTATTTGGCGCGATCGCAGTGGCGGCGATCGCGATTTTTACCTTTCTCGGCGCACCAGCCAGCAGTCAGTATAATAGCGGTTCCACCTATGGGCGCGACCCGGATGGCTACGGGGCGTGGTATGCTTACATGGAACGGCAAAATATCCCCATCGAACGCTGGCAAAAACCCTTTGAAAAACTAAGCGATCGCCACTCCAATGGCAGAGAAACCCTCCTCTTGCGAGTCTACAGAAATTTGAGAGTTTCATCCCTATCCCAAACTGAAACAGAGTGGGTAAAAAAAGGCAACACTTTGGTTATGCTAGGGATAATGACACCCGCAACTAAAGCGCCATTTGTGACTCGGCAAAACAGTCCTGTAGGAGAGATAAAAATTGCAACGCGGCGACGGCAAACGCGACGAGAAACCCAATTACTCGGCGATGAATTCGGCGCAATTGTTTGGGAAACTACCATTGGCGAAGGCAAAGTAATTTTCGCCTCCACCCGTCATTTAGCCGCCAATGCCTATCAAAACGAACCGGGGAACTATCCGTTTTTGGCGCAATTGGTCGCCACAGGCGATCGCCCGATTTTGGTGGATGAATACATTCACGGATACCGCGACCCAGAGGTACTCGAAGAACAACAAACGGCTACTCTAACCGATTATTTGGCCAAAACTCCCGTATTTCCCGTCTTGGTGCAAGCACTGATTCTGTTGCTAATTTTAATCAGTGCCAAAAATCGGCGTTTCGGGCAAATAGAAACCCTCCCCACTCCTCAGATTAATAATAGCCAAGCCTATATCGAAGCCTTAGCAGGAGTATTGCAAAAAGCGGGCACTCGTGACTTCGTTATCCACCGCTTGGGGAAGGAAGAACAACGACAACTGCAACAAGCATTAGGATTGGGACAAGTGCCCGTAGAACCAGAAATTTTAGCCAATGCTTGGGCGCAGCAAACCGGGCGTCCCGCTGCGGATATTCTACAGCAATTGCAAACCGCTTCGCATCCGGGAAAACTGAGCGATTCGGAATTGCTCGGTTGGGTAAAAAAATGGAGTTCCATCCGCAACCGGTTTTTCTCGTAATTGAACGTTCAAACCCTAGCAATTTCTGTTATAAAGGTGGAGATAACCGATAAAAGTGCAAAAGCTCAATACCGGACAATTCTTGAATAATCACAGAACAACATGAGCCAAACTAATACTACTGTCACTCGCCTAGGTCAGGCGCTAGAAAAAATCGTGGTGGGTCAATCTACCGTAGTGCAACAATTACTCGTGGCCCTGCTGGCGGGGGGCCACGTGATTCTCGAAGGGGTTCCGGGAACTGGAAAAACCCTGTTAGTGCGGGTACTGGCGCGATTAATTCAAGCGGATTTTCGCCGGGTTCAACTGACGCCAGATATTTTGCCTTCGGATATTTTGGGAACGAATATTTTCGAGATGAATACTGGCAGTTTTACATTAAAGCGCGGCCCAATTTTTACCGAAGTTTTGCTGGCGGATGAGATTAATCGCACACCGCCAAAAACCCAATCCGCCCTGCTAGAAGCGATGGAAGAACAGCAGGTAACGCTAGATGGAGAAAGCATGGCACTTCCGGATTTGTTTTGGACGATCGCTACCCAAAATCCTCTGGAATTTGAGGGAACTTATCCGCTTCCGGAAGCTCAACTCGATCGCTTTTTATTTAAACTGGTGGTGGATTATCCCGATCCGGGGGCGGAAAAGCAAATGTTGCTCAATTCTCAGGCAGGATTTGAGGCGAAACGGTTGGATTTAGCCCAACTCAAATCCATCGCCACGGTGCAACAAATTCTCGCGGCGCGGGAGGAGGTCAAGGATGTGCGAGTGGCAGAACCGGTGCTGGATTATCTGTTAGAATTGGTGCAGCGATCGCGTCAATATCCGGATTTAGCACTGGGGGCTTCGCCGCGATCGGCAGTGGCATGGTTGCGAACCAGCAAGGCGCAGGCTTGGCTATCCGGGCGAGAGTATGTGACCCCGGATGATGTGAAGGCGGTGGCGTTGCCTTTGTTGCGCCATCGGTTTATCCTCACACCCGATGCCCTGTTAGATGGGGTACAGGTGGATAGCGCGATCGCCTCCCTGCTCAAACAAGTGCCGGTACCGAGGTAAGCGTAAGTGAGATATCGAGATATCATATCGTTACAGAATTAGGGAGGATTTACAACCGTGATTCCGTCAAAACTTCTTTATGTATTGTTCGGTGTGGGCATCGCGATCGCCATCCTGTTGGCGGTTCTGTTTTCGCCCACCATCGCTATTGTGGGAACTTTGGGATTCGATGGGATTCTCTTACTCGTGGCCCTGGTCGAGGGTCAGCGGGTGCGGGGGCGGCGGGTGGAAGTGACCCGCGATGTGCCGGAAAAACTCTCCATCGGACGGGATAATCCGGTGGTGCTGTGGGTGCGTTCCGGCTCTCACTCGGCGGAAATCGCGATCGCCGATGCCTATCCTATCGCCTTTCCCGCGTCTCATCGCACTTTGCGCCTCTCCTTACCGCCGAACGCCACCGAACGGCTGAGCTATACTATCAAACCGGACAAACGGGGCGAATATCACTGGGGGGACATTCAAGTGCGCCAGTTGAGTCCCTGGGGCTGGATTTGGTCTCACTGGACGGTGAAAGCCTCGGAAACAGTGGCGGTTTATCCGGATTTGGTGGGCCTGCGATCGCTCTCGATTCGCCTCACATTGCAGTCCACCGGTACCATGCGCCGCAGGCTCAGCACCGGCATGGGAACCGAATTTGCAGAACTGCGCGAATATAGCGTCGGGGACGATACCCGGGCGATCGACTGGAAAGCCACCGCGCGCCGACATCGCCCTCTGGTGCGGGTGTTGGAACCGGAACGTGAGCAAACCTTGCTGATTGTGCTCGATCGCGGGCGGTTGATGACGGCGCAGGTGCAGGGGATGAAGCGGTTTGACTGGGGCTTGAATGCCACCCTCTCCCTGGTATTGGCGGGATTAAATCGCGGCGATCGCGTGGGAGTGGCGGTGTTCGATCGCGATATACACAGTTGGCTGCCCCCAGAACGCGGCCAGCATCAGTTTTCTCACATAATGGAAACTCTCACTCCCATTCAACCGGTCTTGCTCGAACCCGACTATGTAGGTGCGGTGACGCGCCTAGTGAGTCAGCAAACCCGACGGGCATTGGTGGTGATGATTACAGATATCGTAGATGCAACCGCTTCGGCGGAATTGTTTGCCGCCTTGCGACGCCTGACGCCGCGCTATCTGCCATTTTGCGTCACCCTGCGCGATCCGCAAGTGGATGCAATTGCCCAAACCCCTACGGAAGACCCTAGGGAAATCTATCAGCGTGCGATCGCGATCGACCTGTTATCCCAGCGTCAGGTTGCCTTTGCCCAATTAAAACAAAAAGGCGTCCTCGTCCTCGATGCCCCTGCCAACTTAATTAGCGAACAATTAGTAGACCGCTATTTGCAACTCAAAGCCCGCAATCGGATTTAATCTCACTTAAAGAAATAGGGACAAGAGAAACCCCCTTGTCCCTACCTTTTCATCCCGGCAAAGTTAGTAAAAACCAACTCAAAACTGCTGCCTTGATGGCTGAGTAATATACACCACCAAAACCGCAAATAAACCCATGCCAGTTACATATTTTAAAAAGTCCGGAATGGCGGGATTGGGAGATAAAAACCCTTCGATTATTCCCGCAATTATCAACATCGGGACGATGCCAAACACTAACTGAGCGGCTTGATAACCGTAGAATTTTAAAGAATCCACGCGCTTATAGCGACCGGGAAATAAAAGCGCTCTGCCAATGAGCAAACCCGCCGCGCCGGCCAAGAATATAGCGGGTAATTCTAACGAACCGTGAGGAAAGACAAACGCCCAAAATGGGTAAGCCAAATTATTTTGCCCCACTAACGTGGCTATCGCGCCGATATGCACTCCGTTGTAAGCCATAATAAAAATCGTGTAGGCTCCGGCGGTGATTCCTCCGCCAACAGCGGCAAAAGAAACCCGGATATTATTCACCATAATGCCACTAGAGGCGAGGGGTTCGATGCCGACGATAGAACCCATCCACAATTCCCCTTTGTCGCGCACTTTTTCGATTAACTCTGGAGGCACAACGAGGGAGAGAAATGTCGGGTCTTGCCACCCATACCACCAAGCCACTAACCCCCCGAGAAAGAATGTAGCGGTGGCTACAGCAATGTAAGGCCAAGTTTGCTTTACAATCCGGGGGAAACCCCGGCGATAAAACTCCACTACTGCGCCCCATTCCTGACGCCGAGAGCCTTGATAAATCAGGTGATAGCTGCGTGAGGTTAACCGTTGTAAGTCTTGGAGGATAATATTACCCACCTGCTGGGTTCTGGCGCGGGCTAAATCTGCCGAAACTGACCGATATAAGCTGGCGAGTTCTTCGATTTCCGTGGCTTGTAAAGATTTGATGCCCCGTTTTTCTACGCGCGCCAACAATGCATCCAACCGTTTCCAGTTCGGTTCGCGCCTTGCAATCCAACGTTGAACGTTCATAAAGATTTTCTCGATATTTTGGTAATTTCGTCTAAGATAGCCTTAAACTCGATCTTAATCAGCATAGGAGAATGAGGATTATGTCGAAAACGCCGAGAAACCAACCCCGGATAGAACCCCTGAGTGTGGGCAATGCCGTCAGTGGGGCGTTGCGCCTGTATCGCGATCGCTTTAAATTATACTGTACTCTGGCATTGACTGGTTATCTGTGGGTATTAATTCCGATTTATGGGTGGGCGAAATGCAGTGCGATTTTCGCCATGATTTCGCGTCTGGCATTTGCGGAAGTGATGGAACGCCCGGAAACCGTGGAGTCAGCCCGTCGCCAGGTGGATCCGAAAAAGTGGCGGTTGCTAGGGGCAGGGATTTTGATTTCCCTGATTTTCCTGGGAGCATTGATTGGCGCAACTATTGCGTTTACGATCGTCGGCGTTACCATTGGTGTGGCGATCGGTTCGCAAAATGCGATCGCGGGCACGTTAGTGGGAATTTTAGTCGGCACGATCGCTTTCCTAGTGGGTGCGATCGGATATCTCTGGTTGTTTAGCCGTTTATCCGTGGTCGAGTTACCCATCGCCATTGAAGAAAACCTGGATGCTGCGGGGGGAATTTCGCGAAGCTGGGAACTGACGAAGTATTCAGCGTGGCGGATTGTGGGAGTATTTCTCCTCGCCTATCTGATTACTCTACCGATAGTGATATTGCTCCAACTTCTAGACCCCCTTCTGCGGGTCATTCTCTCCTTTTTTCTTATCCCAGAAACCGGTTTATATGTAACCATCCATTTTATATTGCTGTTGTTAATTAGCCTTGGGAGTGGGGTCGTGCTTGTGCCATTTTGGCAAGCCCTGAAAGCGATGATTTACTACGACCTGCGCGCCCGTCGCGAAGGGTTGGGCTTAGAGTTGCAAGATACTGACGCTTGGGAATCCTGAGGGTATGGCAAAAACTTCCTCCCGCCTGTACTGACGGCGCAAACGGTTTGAAAAAGCCAGATTTGAGGCGAAATCATTCTGGGCGGTTTTCTTTTTCCTAACTGGCATGTGCCGATAATTTAACGAAATTCCCGATTAATACCTATGAAGCTGTTTAATAAAATCCGGCTGCAAACGCCAGAAAGTGTCGAATTAGAGCTAACTTTAGCAGGAATTGGCAACCGCGCTTATGCTCTAATGGTGGATTATTTATACTTGACGTTAATTCAACTGGGGATAGTGTTTCTGTGGTTTTTCGCGTCGATTTATTTAATTGGATTTATCGAAAGATTGGCGGGGAGTGGCGATCGCCTGCAACTGTGGCTGATAGCAATTCTGCTGTTCGTGCTCTTTGTCATTTACGCTGGTTATTTCGTGTTTTTTGAGGTGCTGTGGCAGGGTCAAACCCCGGGTAAGCGACGAGTAAACATTCGGGTGATTCGCGATGATGGACGTCCTTGCGGCATGCAACAAGCCAGCCTTCGCGCTTTATTGCGTCCGGTGGACGATTTGTTGTTAATCGGCGTAGGTTTTATCGTCTTTGGCAAGCGGGAAAAGCGCCTGGGCGATTGGGTGGCGGGAACTTTAGTGATTCAAGAAGAACAAGCCATTGCCGAGGCAAATTTCTCCCTTTCGCAAACCGCTCATTCTTTAGCCGATGACTTGCTAGAAGTAGGGGATTTATCATTGCTAACGCCGGATGATTTTGCCATCGTTCGAGAATATTTGCAACGTAGAAATACCCTGACGTCTAAAGCGAAAGTGCAAGTGAGTCGCAATTTAGCCACCCAGACAAAACGAGCGATCGCCCTGGAGAAAGTGCCGCAAAAAGTTACTGCCGAAGTCTTTCTCGAAGCGGTATATATCGCCTACCAGGAGTACGCTTCCCGCTATCGCCAAGGAAGATAAATGGAAAATTTAAGATTGCTATTCTCTCAAAAATTCATGGCAATTTTCCAATCTTTGCGGAGTAATTCCCCCACGGAGTTGTTTTCCAGGGGTGGGGCGAATAAATAGCCCTGACCCATCGCACAGCCCAACCTTTGCAATCGTTCCAATTGAGCGGAATTTTCCACCCCTTCGGCGATCGCTTCCATACCTAAATCGTGGGCGAGGGTAATAATGGTTTTGACAATTTCGGAATTTTCGCCCTCCACGCCGATCCGACTGATAAAAGAGCGGTCGATTTTCAAGGTATCTAGGGGAAAGCGATGCAGATAGCTTAAAGAAGAATATCCGGTGCCGAAATCATCCATGCATAAATTAATTTTGCGATCGCGAAGTTGGAGGAGCATCTCCCTCGCCACGTCGGGATTATCCACGATCGCGCTTTCGGTGATTTCCAGTTTCAGAGTCTCCGGGGCCACCCCAGTTTCTTCCAGAATGCGATCGATTTGCCGGATCAAATCTGGGTGAGAAAACTGGCGTCTGGAAAGATTCACCGCAATGGTTAACGGCGGATAGTCGGGAAATGTATCTTGCCAGATTCGCAAGCACTCGCACGCCTCGCGCAGAACCCACTCACCCAAAGAGACAATCGTGCCGGTTTCTTCCGCGATCGGGACGAATTCTGTCGGAGAAACAAAGCCAAATTTCGGATGTTGCCAGCGTACCAGCGCCTCAAACCCCTCGATGCGACCGGATTGTAAGGCCACAATCGGTTGATAGTGAAGGAGGAAAGTAGAAGACTTCGGCAAAGGATTTGATACAAAAAGAGAGGCAGAAGAGCCATTTAATTCCGGGTTCTCCGCCACCTTTTCTGTCTGATGGGCGGCTTTGCTGGCAGAAGTGAGATGCAAGCGAGAGCGCTCTGCTCGCCTTTTGTCATCAGCCAGTTCCCGTCTCAGGTCATTTTCCAACTCGATCGCTCGCACAAAGCTATCGTGCATGGCGGTATCGAATACTTCATTGCGAGAGCGTCCCAAGGCTTTGGCCCGATACATCACGATATCGGCATCGCGCAGCAACTCTTCCGGACGATCGTATCCGGTGGAACTCAAGGCAATGCCGATACTGACTGTAGTAAACACTTCTTGCCCGTGCAGGTCAAACGGACGAGTCAAAGAGGACTGCAGGCGATCGGCGATCCGGCGCGCGTTGCGTAACGAGCGAATATCCTTGAGCAAAATCGCAAATTCATCCCCGCCGAGTCGCGCCACCAGATGCTCGTTGTGCCGAAAGCTGTGCGGTCGAACCGCCAGGGTTTTGCGGATGCGCGCGGCAATTTCCACCAACAGGCGATCGCCCACGCTGTGACCCAAACTATCGTTAATAATTTTAAACCGATCCAAGTCCAGAAACAACACCGCAAATAAATAATTTGGATTTTGCTTGGCTACTTGCAATGCTTCGTTCAACTGCTCCATAAATAACGTGCGATTGGGCAGCCCCGTGAGACCGTCGTGAAAGGCATTGTGCCGCAACTGGTTTTCAATGTGAGCTTTTTCGGCAATTTCCGCTTTCAATCGCTCGTTGGTTGCTTTTAACTTGGCGGTGCGTTCTTCCACCATTGCTTCGAGCTGCTGGTTTAATTGTGCCAGTTTGTCCTCGGCACGCTGACGGGCGATCGCGCCGCCGAAACTGCCCGCTGTAGCCATCAAAATCGATTTCTCCGTCTCGGACCACTGACGTTCCTGGTGACAGTCGTCAAACCCAATAAACCCCCAAAATTCTCCCTCGATCGCGATCGGCACCACCAAAATCGAGAGAATCTCTTGCGCTTCTAAACTTTCTCGTTCCGGTAAGGGCAAATCTCGCACCAAACCGCTAATCGCCTCACCCTGAGAGAGGTTCCCATACCACCAAGGAGCTATACTATACGGGCTATTTTGCAGCTCTGGATTATCGATTTGTGGCGTCACGCCAGATGCTACCCATTCCCATCGCTGACTCATCAACAGTTCCCCGCTTTCGCGATCGCGATGATTTTCAAACAAATAAACCCGATCGACTTGGGCGGCACTTCCCAATGCCTCTAGGGCTTGAGACATCGCCGTTTCCCGGTCTGGATTGGTCAGCAGTTGATTGGTCGCTTTTGCCACCCCTTCCAGGAGGCGATCGCGCTGGTTGAGCTTTGAAGTGGTCTCCTTCAGTTCCGTAATATCTTTTTCATTCACCAACACACTGGGCTTTCCCGTTACCGGATCCGGGGTGGGGTGAATCTCGATCGCATGCCATCGGATCCCCCTGCGGGTTTGCACCTGCGCTTCGATCGCAAACACCTCCCCCCTTTGAATGCAACTCATGGCGCGATCGGCAATGCTTCCATCCACAAACCGTCTGCACAAGCCGTTTTCCCCCACTCCCTCCCTCTCTCTTTCGTCACCATAACAGCGAATCGCCGCTGGATTCTGCACGATCGGATATCCCTGCAAGGTGTACAGGGATATCGGAGTGTTGGTGTGGCGCAATGCTTCGGTCGATCGCCGCAGATCGGACTCGATGCGCTCGATTTGCTCCCCAATCAGCGCTTCCACCAACATCGCCAACCGCCCCGCCCCGATCCAAATCCCGGAACAAAGACAACAGGCAGATACTGCTTTCCCTTCTGGATAAAACGTCCATTGTTCCACCACGGTTTTTCTCTGCTGAAATTTTTCTAAATAGGTTTGCAGTCGCGTTTGCGTCGGCGGCGAAACCCGATCCCAGTCGCGATCGCGCAGTTCTTCCAAACTCGCCGCATTCCACAGCTTTAACGCCGCCTGATTCGCCCACCAAATCTGCATTCTCTCGATATCGAATATCCAAACCGGAGACATCAACCGATGAAACAGGTCGAGGTCTGCGCGCTTGATAATTGAATCGCCAGAGGCTCTGTGCATGAATCGCTGTTGTCTGACACCACATATTCAACCGCTATGGCGCGGTCATTAGAAATCCCTACCCAGCGCCGAAGCGCGAACCGGAACCCCAATTTTCTCTCTCCTCGGGGGTACCGCGCGAAGCAGCGATCGCCCCTCTCCCCAAGCGTCTGGGAAAGACCCCAATCCGCCTTCTATTCCCCCCTGCTGAGTTGTTTCGTTCCCCCCATTTAAGCTGTGCCCTCCCCCATCGGGAGCTGACCCCAAACCCCGGGGCGCTGAGTTGCCATTGCATAGAAGTATTATAAAGGACTTAATTTACTCGCTTTTATGATTCATAGTTTAACCGGCTTTTACTGGCCTGCGGTGGAAGTTGTTTGAATTTTTGATAAACCCATCCCCTTTCCTTGTATTTTTTTGACAAAGATTCCGTCGTAGCAAAACACCTAAAAAAAGAGAAAAGAGAAAACCCGGCATATCAATTCTCGTCCCGTTTCCCTTTTCCCTTTTTCTGTTGTCCGTCATCTTTAACCCGCGCATCCGCGCACTAGCCCTCCAGAATAGATAGACTTGCGGGAAAGACGCTACAGACTAGGTTCTGCCGCCGATCGCGATGTCGCGCACCCGCACGGGCACGCAAGCATGGGTCATCTGGGCCACCTGAATCGGTTCTCCTTTCCCGCACATGTTGGTGCCGCATTGCATCCACTCTGACTGCGGCCCGATCGCATCCACCCGATTCCAAAACTCGGTGGTGTGGGAATGATACGTCACATCTTTTAACATGCCGACAATTTTGCCGTGCTTCACTTGCCAGAAGGCATCGCCGCCAAATTGGAAGTTGCGCCGTTGTTGGTCGATGGAGAAACTGCCAATCCCGTCAATTAAAATCCCCTCCTCGGTGTCGGCAATCATCTCTTCTAGGGTAGCGGTGTGACTCCCGCCCTCGGGTCCGGGTTCCAATCCGAGATTGGGAATCCTGACCATTGGCACGTTGTACCAACTATCGGCGTATGCCGCTCCGTTGCTACTGCCGCGTCCCAGTCGGTGGGCAGTTTCCCGGTCGGTGAGATAATCTACTAAAATCCCATCCTTGACAACATGCCATTCTTGTGCTAAGACGCCTTCATCGTCATATCCCATCGTTCCCCGTCCCCGAGGTTGGGTGCGATCGGCTTTGAAATTCACCCAAGGTGCGGCATACTGTAGTTCGCCCAGATGCTCGGGGGTGGCAAAACTGGTACCGGCAAAGTTCGCTTCGTACCCATACACGCGATCGAGTTCGGTGGGATGTCCCACGGATTCGTGAATGGTTAAAAACAAATTGGTGGGTTTGAGAATTAACGTAGACCGAATCTCCGATGGGCATGAAGGCGCATGAACTTTGGCGATCGCTTCCCCCGCCACTCGTTCCACTTGTCCCAACAAATCCGCTTTATCGATATGTTCGTAGCCCACATTTAATGGCGCTCGTTCGTAGTTGCGACTCTGGGCGTCTCCATTGGCGATCGCCGTACAGCCAAATCCAGGATAACTGCGATAAATAGTTTGCTCGATCGCCGACCCTTCGGTGGAGGCAAAGATTTTATCTTCCCGGGTAAAGCGCAGGAACGAATAGGCTTTTTTTACCCCTTCGGCTTCATATCCTAACAGGCGATCGTTAATCGTCAGCAGCAGTTCGGCTTTTTCCCCGATGGGAATGGCAAACGGATCGATGTCGATGGGCGTGATGTAGGTGTCGCGATACGCTTCTACCCGGGCCAAGCGCACGGGGGTCTGTTGGGTTAAATGACTCCCTTTGGCAATCTCTACCGCTAGGGCAACAATTCGCACCACTTCTTCCGGGGTTTGCCGATGACTGGCGGCAAATCCCCACGCGCCTTTGAATAACACGCGCACGCCAAACCCGGAACTGACGTTATCGGCTAAATTGCTTAAGGAGCGATCGCGGGCGGTTAGGTTTTGATGTCGGTAAGTACATAATCGGATATCCCCATATTCGCATCCCGCTTGGCGAATTAATTCCACCGCCTGCATGGCGAGTTCTTTGGAGGAGCTGGTTTTTACTGGAGTTTGTACCATCTTAGGTTGTGGTTCGGTTAAATGTACGATTCTGGCTGAGTCTGTGTGGGCGCGATCGTCTACCTGATGCGACCCGCTTCTGGTGCGCCTCCCTGCGAGCGATCGGCTGAAAATCTTGTTAACGATTGTAACGACTGCGTACAATAATCTTCAGATGTCATCGCAAAATCACGCTTTACTCATGCACCTGACTTGGTTAGACAGTAATTCTTGGCTGATTGAAATGGCAGGACAACGGATCCTCCTCGATCCCTGGTTCGTCGGTCCGTTAGTCTTCGGCAATCAAACCTGGTTATTTAAAAGCTTCCGCAGAACTGAGCGCCCCATTCCCGATAATATCGATTTGATTTTATTGTCTCAAGGGTTGGAAGACCACGCCCATCCGCCTACTTTAAAGCAACTCGATCGCCAAATTCCAGTGGTGGCTTCCCCGAACGCGGCGAAGGTGGTCCAGGACCTCGGTTATCCCCAAGTGACTACTCTGGCGCATGGGGGCAAGTTTGTATTGGGCGATCGCCTCGAAATTAAAGCGATCCCGGGTTCCCCTATCGGCCCATTTTTAGTGGAAAATGCCTATATTCTCAAAAATCTCGAAACCGGTATCAGTCTGTATTACGAACCGCACGGCTATCACTCTCCCTCCCTGCAGCAAGAAGCGCCCGTTGATGTGGTAATTACCCCGATTGTAGACCTCTCGATTCCGGTTTTAGGGCCGATTATTAAAGGCAAAGATAGTGCGTTACAAGCGGCAAAAATGCTCCAACCGCAAGTGATGCTCCCCACAGCAGCAGGCGGCGATGTGGTGTTTGAAGGTCTGCTGATGTCGATGATTCGCGCAAAGGGAAGTGTGGAAGATTTGCGATCGCTGTTGGCGAAGCACCATATTTCCACTCGCGTCATGGATCCCAAACCGGGCGATCGCTTGGAAATTTCCCTGGAACGTCGCGTCTCTCCGGTTTCTTCGAGTTCTTCTTAATTCTCGGTTCCCTTCTCCCGTCTCCCCCGGGCATTTATCGGTGCGGTTTCCCAACTTCCCCACCCTCGCGATTGGCCACCCCAATTTTACCCCCCTCCAGATGGATATTCTCTGGGCCTGATTGAGGTGGCGATCGCTTTTTCATGCTGATTTTAAGGGTCGGTTTTGAGAATGGCGGGTTTGCAATTGATGCATCCGATGGAACAACCGCCAGCAATATTGTTCGGACAGTCCGCAAGTTACCGCACCGCGCAATACCACGTTAAAATACCAGTCGTTCGGCGGAAGCTCTTCGGAAAGTTTGTTATCCACCGCGTAGGTGCGGACTCCGGGGTAATTTTTCCCACCGCACTGGATGGGGATGATTTCGTGATGATAGCCTTTTTCTCGCTCGTCTAGGCGATCGCTCAGTCGCAGGGGAAGTCGGTACAATACCCCTTCCACTGAGGCGCTTGGGTCTTTCACTACGTCCAATACGCCGCAGTTGCGTAAGTCGGAATACCCATAAAACACTAACCGATACCCCTCTAAGGTCGCCGGTCCGACAATGTAGGGATAGGTGCTTTCTCCGAGCGATCGCTTCAAATCTACCGGGCACATGCAAGACCCATAGGCGAAATAGTAAAATGTCGGTTCCTCTGGGCGGACTACCGACAACGCGCCAGTTTCGCGATCGCCAGCAACGTTTTGGCAAGGGGGTTCAAAATGTCCAGGGTGAACGATCGTCATTTCCGAACTCATCTACTGTTTGATAAGGAATTCTACCAAACCCTTAGACTAAAATCAACACAATCTCGACCGGAAAACCGTAGATTTAATAAAGTTTTAATAAAGTTCACTTAAATTGCATAATTTGCTCTGCCATTTTTCCCGGGAACCCCAAGGCTCAATCCTCTGATTTTCGCCAATTTTCGCCAATTTGACGCCTATAATCACCCTAATGGGACAAAAAATCAATGATTTCCCAGGTTTAGCACCCCGAATTGGTGAGACTATCCCCGGCAAAAGGCGCTTTCAATTTAATCGGCAATTATGCAAATTGAATGTGCGACGGAATAAAAGTAACGGATTGACAACTGACAATTTTTTGGATTGAAAAACAAAAAAGGTAAAATGCTCGATTGCTTATTGAGAATTTGACGGCGGCAGTTCGTCCGGGATGGAGGTTTCTAATCCCACGGTGTGACCCTCGGCGTCAGTGCGGTAAACCCAGCGGGTCTCACCATTGGATAACACCAACCGCCATCCGTCCACGGGGAGAGGTTGGCAAACTGCATCGGAATTGAGCAGACCCAGACAGCGATCGCCCCACGTTTGGCGACTATACTCCATCACCTGCAACCCTGTGGGCGCAATCCCCACTTTTTCCGATAAATCTTGCTTGACCGCTACCACGAGTTCTGAGGGTAAAGGGGGTTCCACGGGGTTGCTGTGGGCGGAGGATAAGGCAGAATTGAACAATACCACCTCGCCTGTGTTATCGGTGTGATAGATGTAACGACCCTGTGGAGTGGCGATCGCGATTTGCCAACCCGGGATTTTTTCCTGGTAACAAGGGGTATGGGGGGGATGCAATCCCAAACAAGCACTGTTCCACTGGCGCGAGTCGATCCGCTCAATACTCAACTCGGAGATTTGTAAACCGGAACGGCGCGCAGCAGTTTCTAACACCGCACTCGCTACCGTATCGGGCAGATAACTGGTGGGAACATCCGGAGTCTCCAGGGCGATCGCGTCGCCTTGCAAATCGCTGCGATAGACCCACCAATTCGAGACCACAATCCGCCATCCCTCCTGCGGCGCGCCATCGCAAGTTTTCTCGGCGATCGCCTTGTCATCACAGGGTTGGGGCAAGTTTTCGCGACGGTAGTCGGTAATTTGCAGTTTGGAAACCTCAATTCCGAGTTTTTGGGATAAGTCTTGGCGAACTGCTTCTGCGATCGCGTCGGGAAGACGGTAGGGATCGATGGTGTGACTGAGAAACGTGCGGGTACTGTGCAAAAATTTTGACGCGGTGGCGATCGGATCGGGTAATGCCCGCGCCTCCGGCGTCACCTTGGGATGAGTATGCAGCAGCAGCGCCCCAGTCAGCATAAAAGCAAGAATCAGGGGTTGGGGGGGTTTGGTTGGGGGGCGTTTGTTCTCGGTATCCATAGCACCTCCTGTGAAATCAGTGAACCCCAGTCGCGCCCGAATTCTCGGGAACCGCGCCCGGTGTGGGGGATGGAAAACCACCAAACCAGCAACGTAGACATCAACACCTCAGATGCGAGTTCCCCAAAAGTAGGGTTAAGCGTCGGATTCCTCCCCACCTGAAGAATAACGAACGATCGCGGCTTCCGGAGCGATCGCTCCACATCAGAGGCGACAAATTCCCTCCCCCTGGCACTCCCCCCCCTAGGCGATCGCCACCCACAGAAAAAACGTCCCCCCGGTGCTTCCGGAGGGATTGAAGGTCAAAAGACGCCACGGTGGGATCCCGAAAAAGTACAGATTTCCCTAAAAACCCACGGTTGGCGGGGAATTTGACATCCGGCGATTAGCGGTAAAGTTGGGTGACGATCCGATTCCAGGAGCCGATCGCCTGCTGCAAATGGTCCGGCAAGTTTTCTTGCACGATATCCGCATATCGCCAGGTACTCGAATCGCTAGAAAGCGTTACGGTAATATAATCGGCAGCGCCTTCAGGGGCACCATAGCTCAACCCATCGTAGCGAGCGAACTGGGCGCGTGCCAGCAAGCGCTGAAAGCGGCGCAAGTCCCGGCGAGGAATCCGGGTGACGCGCCGATCGCGATCGGTGGCATTTCCCCACCCGCGCTGCACTTGAATCAAGGTACCATCCTCCATCAGCACCGTCTCGTAAGTGCGTCCGGCAAATCCGCCACTGCTAATCGCCCGAAACACTATCCCTCGCGAGAGGGGTTGTGGCAATTCGTTGTGCGGAATCGGCAAGGGCGCAATCTCCGCAGTATCGAACCCCGACCCCCGGGTGGATTGACTGTCGTAGCTCTCGGCTAGCACAATGCGATCGCCGCTACTATCGGTATGATAAATCCACCGCTGTCCCGGGTTGCGATCGCTGATGACCGTCACTTGCCATCCTTCCACCAGCGCTTGGGTGCAGACCTGTCCCGGGCGAGAAACCCCGAGACATCCATTCGGCCAGGTTTTCTGCACCGCTTTGGCAATTTGCAAGCTCTCCCTCGGTTGTCCCACCCGCCGGGACACATCGCGCAAGACCGAATTAGCCACCGATTGGGGCACGCTACCGGTCACGTTTGAACCGGCGGCGAGGCGCACCACCGCCCCGGTTTCGTCAGTGCGATACACCCAGCGATCGCGTCCATCGCTCAGCACCACCCGCCATCCTTCGGTTAGCACTTGCGAGCAAAATTCTCCTCCTCTAGACAGTCCCAGACAACTATCGGGCCAGGTTTCCTCACTCGCCTCCACCACCCGGATCTGACGTTCGGAAATATTGGCACGGCGCGATAAATCCCGCACCACGGCACTTTGCACCGATCGCGGCAAGTCATCATCATCAAAGTCGCGATCGCCTTTCGCTACCAAGATCCGCGAGAAAGGCAATTCCGCCATTTCCCCCCGCGCCGCTTCTATCCCCCACAGACCCGCCGTCAAAGACAAAATTCCAGTTAATACTAAAGTGGATACTGTTGCATAAGGTTTCATCGATTTTCTACTCCTAGCTTTACTTGCTTCTAAAAAAAAGACGCAGCAATTTTATAAAAGTTTTTCGATTCCTGCGTTTTACTTTTTCTCAATTTTAACAAACATCTTTTCCGGTATTTTGCCATCCCCCAAAGGGGGTATTTTTCAGTTGTTTTACAACCCTTCCGGATTTTCTTTCCCCCATCGGGGATAAAAAAGCTTCCCTCCCGATTGGGAACATTTTATCGGCTTTTCCCAATTAATTAACAATAAAAAAAGCGCATATCGCCCAAGGAATGCATTTTTAACCGCCATTTCCCCGGTTTTATTCCCCCGGGATTCCTTTTCCCCGAGATGGGCGATCGCAAAGTGAGTTGAATCAGCCAGAAAATAGAGGGCGGTGCATCGCTTTTGGAGTGCGATCGCCTGTCTCCCCCAGTGTCCCCAATCCGGCATCCCCTGGAAACCCAGCACTTTCCTCTGCTAACCCTCCTCAAGTCGGAAAATAAATTTGTGAAAATGAGGAGCAATCCCTGACTCGCCCAGGGTGAAAGCACAACCTGGGTCAACTCCTTGCCAATTCTCCCCAAACCCAGTTGAAAAAATAATTTAGCCGCGCTATAATAACTAAATTAAACTCCATACAACCCCAAACAACGACCCTCTAAAATGATTATGCGCCCTCAACGAATCGAACCCGGTCCGGGACAAGAATCTGTCTGGGATTATCCCCGCCCTCCGCGCTTAGAAGAGTGCTCCAAACACATTCAAGTTATCTTCAACGGCGAAACCATTGCGGATACCCATCGCGCCCAACGAGTCCTCGAAACCAGTCACCCGCCGGTGTACTATATTCCCACGGAAGACATCAAAATGGAATATATCAGCAAAAACGATCGCCGCAGTTTCTGCGAGTGGAAAGGGGTGGCGAATTACTACAGCGTCACCGTCGGCGATAAATCAGTGGAAAATGGGGCGTGGTCTTACCCCGTACCCACGTCGAAGTTTTCTCCCATCAAAAATTCTCTGGGGTTTTATGCCAATCAAATGGATGCCTGTTATGTGGATGGCGAACAAGTAGACGCCCAAGCAGGGGATTTTTACGGCGGTTGGATTACCAAGGAAATTGTCGGTCCGTTTAAAGGCAGTTCGGGCACGATGGGATGGTAAAAAAAAAGGTGGGCGAATGCCCACCTTTTTTTTAAGTTATGTTTTTTTGTTGGTTTAAAAAATTCAATCCTAAAAAAACAGCCGCAACACTGCCCGAAACGCAAATTTCCCCCCGGTTGATTTTTTCCATGACTCGCGAAACGGGCACTAATACTACCTCGATTTGTTCGGTTAAGTCTAACTTTTGCCCCCCGCCATCGCGCGCGTTTTTCGCGAAAAAGACATGAATGGCATTCGTGTCTTTCACCGGATTATCGTAAAGGGTAGCAAGGGGAATCAGTTCTTCGGAAATATAGCCGGTTTCTTCGGTCATTTCTCGCGCTGCTGCTTCGGCGGCAATTTCAGTTTCCGGATCGAAAGCTCCGGCGGGTAATTCGAGTAAAATTTCTCCTACCCCATGTCGGTATTGACGGACGAAGACAATTTCGTTATTCTGAGTTAGGGGAAAGACCAGGGCGATATCGGGGCGCAGGTTTACATAAAAGTCATCGATTATTTCGCCGCTGGGAAGTTGCACTTCATCGCGCCGAACTTTGCACCATTGATTCTCGAAGACAAGCTGCGATCGCAACGACTTCCATTTTTGGATTTCTTTCCTCATTCCCGCTGATTCCTCCATGTCCTCGTTTTAATAGTGAGCGTATGACCGAGAAAATCCAAGTCATCCAAGGCGATATTACCAAACAACAGGTCGATGCGATCGTCAATGCAGCAAATGAAACTCTCCTCGGCGGCGGTGGCGTGGATGGTGCCATTCATCGCGCCGCCGGCCCGGATTTATTAAAGGAATGTCGCCAACTTCACGGATGCCAAACCGGAGAGGCTAAAATCACCAGTGGCTACAATTTGCCAGCTAAATTTGTGATTCACACCGTCGGTCCGGTTTGGCATGGCGGGGGCGATCGCGAAGATGAATTGCTCGCCCAATGCTACCGAAATAGCTTGCACTTAGCCCTACAACATGATATCAAAACTATCGCCTTTCCGGCAATTAGTACCGGCGTCTATCGATTTCCCCTGGACCGCGCCGCCCGAATTGCCGTGGGAGAGGTGAAGCAGTTTCTCTCCGCCAATCCGGCGATCGCCCAAGTTCGCTTTGTCTGTTTCGGCGATCGCGTCTATCACACTTATACCCCCTTAGTATAACACCCTCGTTCCCAGCTCATGCTGGGAACGACCTCTGGAGGCTCTGCCGCCGATCGCGTATAATCCTCGACCGAATTACCGTTCCGGTTGCCAAGAGCGCTGGGCGGTCCAATGGCGATCGGAAGAGGCATATACTTCCACCCCCGACAACCCAGCATCTGCCAGCATTTGCCTCACTTCCGGTAAAGTAAAGGAAGCAAACAGAGAATCGCGAAATAACTTCGTCTGATACTCGTTATACTCCTCGCCAATCCGGGCAACCAACCCATCCACTGTTGCCACATCCGCAGGCCGCATTAAATCCCGCAAAAATATCCCCCCATTCGGTTTTAGCACCCGCTTGAGTTCGCGGAAGAATGGCATCGGGTCGCTCAAGTGATGCACGATGCTATTGGAGATGACAAAATCAAAGCGATCGTCGGGATAAGGCATCTGCTTCGCATCCACGAAATCTAGCTGAATTTGCGCCTCACAACCCGCCTGCTGCACATTTTGCGCCCCCACTTTCAACATATTTTCCGATAAGTCGATCGCGGTAATGTGCCACTCGGGACGACGCTGAGAGATAATAATCGGAATCCGGGCAGTTCCCGTGCCGGCATCGAGGATGGTTCCTGCTTGTGGTCCGAGGGCGATCGCGCTTTCCGCAAACGCCGTATTCACCTCCACAAAATCCATCGCATCGTATTCCACCGCATCTTCCCAGGTATCCATCACTTCCGGTTCTAGCACTCGTTCCATCGCTTGTTATCACCCTTAACATCTCGACCTTATCGTAGCGCTCAACGCCCCACATTCTGCAGCGCGGTTTTTCTCCCGCGCCCGATTGAGTTGCCAATTGACAATTCACAATCACCAAAAACCGATTGCTGTTTTGAAATCGCCTCAGTTTCCTCCCCCTCCATCGGTTGAGGTGACTCAAATCACCGATAATGGTTAGCAAGCCGTTATAATAGGCTTAAAACGAAGTCGTTATGAGTTTGGATAGAAGCCAATGGCAAACCCTGCAGTTGAAAACCTAGTCATTATCGGATCTGGACCTGCCGGATACACCGCCGCCATTTATGCCGCCCGCGCCAACCTGAAACCCGTGGTATTTGAAGGGTTTCAGGTGGGAGGTATTCCTGGCGGGCAACTGATGACCACCACCGAAGTGGAGAACTACCCCGGTTTTCCCGAAGGCATCACCGGACCGCAACTCATGGAACGGATGAAACTACAGGCGAAGCGATGGGGGGCGGAACTGTACACCGAAGATGTCACCTCAGTAGACCTGAGTCAGCGTCCCTTTGTGGTCAAATCCGACGAACGGGAATTCAAGACCCACACCCTCGTGATTGCCACCGGTGCCACCGCGAAACGCCTAGGACTGCCCAACGAACATCAATTCTGGAGTCACGGCATTTCCGCCTGCGCCATTTGCGATGGGGCGAGTCCCATCTTTAAAGGAGTGGATCTCGCGGTAGTGGGCGGAGGCGATACCGCCGCCGAAGAGTCCGTATATTTGACCAAATACGGCAGTCACGTGAACCTGTTAGTGCGCCGGGATCAAATGCGCGCCTCGAAAGCGATGCAAGACCGGGTGTTAAAGAACCCGAAAATCACCGTTCACTGGAATACCGAGGCACAGGATGTGTTTGGTGGCGAAGATGGTCGCATGGAAGGGATAAAAATCAAGAACAAGCAAACCGGGGAAGAACACGAACTGCGCGTCAAGGGATTGTTCTACGCGATCGGTCACACCCCGAACACGCAACTGTTTAAAGGGCAATTAGAACTCGACGAACGCGGTTACGTGGTCACCAAACCCAACTCCGTAGAAACCAGCGTCGAAGGCGTGTACGCCGTGGGTGACGTCCAGGACCACGAATTCCGCCAAGCAGTCACGGCGGCGGGAACCGGTTGCATGGGGGCGATGTTGGCGGAACGTTTGTTAGCCGAAAAAGGGTTAGCGCAAGAGTTCCATCAAACCGAAGAGTCGGAAAAAGCGCCAGAACCGGAAGAAAAAGCGCAAGCAGCAGATACGGAAGAGACCTTCGATATCCAAGAAACGCGCCACGCCGGGGGATATGCCTTGCGGAAGCTTTACCACGAGAGCGATCGCGTGATTATGGTGAAATACGTCTCCCCCACCTGCGGGCCGTGCCACACCCTCAAACCGATTTTAAACAAGGTGGTGGATGAATTCGAGGGGAAAATTCATTTCGTGGAAATCGACATCGACCAAGACCCCGGAATTGCCGATAATGCCGGCATCATCGGTACCCCCACGGTTCAGTTTTTCAAAAATAAAGACCTGGTGCATGAAATGAAAGGCGTTAAGCAAAAAAGTCAGTATCGCGAACAGATTGAAAAGCATCTGTAGCCCGGTTTTTCCCGGTTTCCTCTGATTGCGATCCGCTCTCGAAGGCAACGCCGTAGGTTCTACCGACCGGAAAATCAACGATTTTTTTTCCAGTGGTAACGTAGGGACACAGCAGTGCTGTGTCCCTATCGGCGATCGCCCGGTATCCATGTGGATTGACTGATTTTTCCCACCGCCGCGAACTGGTACAATAGGGAGTTAAAAATTATCGGAGATTGAAGCCGTGATGAATCCAGCGCCATCCGTGCATCCGCCCCTTGCAGGAACCGAGCGATCGCCCCTCGTCTCGATTATTATCCTGGCTTACAATCAGCTCGATTATACCCAAAAATGCTTGGCCAGCATTCAGGAGCATACCACGATTCCTTATGAAGCGATCGTGGTGGATAATGCGTCAACAGATGGCACCGATGAATATTTAATCAAATGGCGGCGTCAGTGGCAAGCATCGCAGCAGAAATCGGCCAATTCACCCCCTGATTGCTGTCAGAGGGTGAAACTGATTCTCAACAGCGAAAATCTCGGCTATGCGGTGGGTAATAATCAAGGCATGGCGATCGCCGAAGGAGCTTATGTTCTTTTACTCAATAACGATACGGTGGTCACGCCGAATTGGCTGGAAAGATTGCTCGCCGTTGCCCAAACCCATCCGCAAGTCGGTCTCGTCGGACCGGTGACCAATTACATTTCCGGCCCGCAACGAATTGCCGAAGTCAACTACCCCATCGACTCCCTGGAAGGGTTAGCAGAATTTGCCAGCGAATGGGGGAAAAAACGGCAGGGAGAAATGGTATATTCCTGGCGGGTAGTGGGATTTTGTTTGCTGATTAAGCGCACCGTACTGGACAAAATTGGCGGATTAGATACCCGCTACGGCCTCGGTAATTTTGAAGACGACGACTTTTGCATCCGCGCCGCGATCGCCGGCTTCCAAGCTGCGATCGCCCAAAGCTGCTTTATCCATCATTTTGGCAGTCAAAGCTTTAAAACCCAAGGCAAAAAATATCGCCAAAAACTGTTATTAAAAAACTGGGAAATATTTAAACAAAAATGGGGAATTCCCTTAGACATTTCCTACGGCTCGACTTACGATATTTCCTCATTGCTGCAACAGTCTTTTCATCCGACCAAACATTACTGTTCCCTCCACGGCGCAGGACTCGCACAGCACCCTCCCGTACCGCAGATACTAACCCCAACCTCCCAACCCCTTCGCATTGACTTAGGATGTGGAGCAAAAAAACCACCCGGGTATATCGGCGTGGATATTTATCCCTGGTCTAACGTGGATATTGTCGCCGATCTCACCCAACAATTTCCCTTTCCCGATAGTAGCGTCGATGAAGTTAGAGCGCATGACTTTATCGAGCATTTGCCCGATAGAATTCAAACCATGAATGAAATTTGGCGGATTTGCAAACCAAACGGAAAAGTCGATATTTTTGTCCCTTCTACCGATGGCAGGGGAGCATTTCAAGACCCCACTCATGTCAGCTATTGGAATATTAACTCATTCATGTATTATGCGGTCGAATTTCCCGCTTATCTCGAACTCTGTCGCAGCTATGGATTTAAAGGAGCTTTCAGTATCGTTCAACTCGAACATCAAGAATCTCCCGGACAAGTGATTCACGTGCGAGCGATTTTAAAAGCGGTCAAATCTGGAGAGATAGACGAGAGTTTTTTGGCTCAATTCAACCTCACCGAGACCAATGCGATCGCCCTTCCCGACTGGAATCAACCCGAGGAAACCCTCCTGCAAGAATTAGAAACTGCGATCGCCCCCATCATCGAGCATCCCAACCCAGGAAACATCACCATCCTCATCGAATGCAGCACCCTTCCGGAGAGTTCGGACATGCAACCGGATTTAATTTTAGCTACTATTGGCTTAAACTTATTCTCCCGAGAAGACCTGGACGCGGGAGAAGAAACCCCCGAAATTTCTCTCATCGAAACCCCCTTAACCGCACCAGAATGGCAAGCTTTGTTACCGCGCATTCAGTACCGAATTCCCTTCCCCCATGAAAATACCCAACTCGCCGCCAAAATTGGCCTCAACCATCTGCCAATTTTAGAATAAGTAGGTCGGTCAATGACCAATGACCAATGACAAAGGACAAATGACAAATAACCACCCACAAATGACCAATAATCAATGACCAATGACATGGGTTGTGGGGGATTTGCCCGGGGTGAAGTTACCAGAGCAAAATATTTTCCCAACTGCTAAAAAACTCTCGACAAAATTGACAAAACATGGTAAATATAAACCCACGTTCTCGCGCCAGCTATGGGGAAATGAAGGGAATTGAGCCAGCAAACTGACTGTCTGAAATTTCCCGATCGCCCGGATTGGGGAATGCAACCCAATTAGATTGTTGTAAAATACTCTCCGCCCTGAGGTAATTCCATCGATGACCATCACCAAATCCCGCGTACCGCGCTTTTTGCGGTTAACCGATCGCCCCACCCTCTCCACCAAAATGATGTGGGTGGGACTTGCCATTACCCTGACCTTCATCTTGATTGCCATCTTCTCGCCGTTGTTCATCCAGTGGGGAATCCTGCAAGACCCCACCGAATTTTTGAGCAACCCGATTCACGAACCCCCTTCCTGGACCCATTGGTTTGGTACCAACCGCCTGGGATATGATGTGTTTAGTCGCACCTTGATGGGCAGTGTAGTCGCCTGGAAAGTGGTGATTTTGGCAACCGCACTCAGTATGGCGATCGGGGTTCCCCTCGGTTTGGTTAGCGGATATTTAGGGGGAAGATTAGACCGGGTTTTGTTATTCTTAATGGATACCATTTACACCTTGCCCGGATTGTTGCTTTCGATTACCCTGGCATTTGTGGTGGGACGCGGAATCTGGAATGCCGCGATCGCCCTCAGCATCGCCTATGTTCCCCAATATTATCGGGTGGTTCGCAATCACACCGTCAGCGTCAAAACCGAACTGTTTATCGAAGCGGCGCAAGCAATGGGCGCTTCCACCTGGCGGGTCCTCTCGCGCTACTTATTTCTAAATGTGATCCAAAGCGTACCGGTATTGTTTACCCTCAACGCCGCTGATGCAATTTTGGTCCTCGGCGGATTGGGTTTTCTCGGATTGGGCCTTCCCGAAGAAGTGCCAGAATGGGGTCACGATTTGCGTCAAGCTCTCGATGCCCTTCCCACTGGTATCTGGTGGACCGCATTTTTCCCCGGTTGTACCATGACCCTAATGGTGGTGGGATTATCTTTATTCGGAGAAGGATTGAACGAATTTGTCAATCCCAAAATGCGAAACGAATAAGGGTGTGAAAATATCCGCACCCCTTCAGGGTGGGACTATTCGGACAAAGCCCGCCGACGCGGGCTATTTTTTAATCCGCCCCACCCGAGACTCAGCATACTGGTACAAAAACGTTGGAAATCTTTTGCACTTTTACATTATTAATGCTGTGAAAATGGTCTTATTTTGGCAACAAGTTTTCCTCAACTTGCGCGATTAACCAGCCGCCAAAACTCTCTAAAAAAGGCCGGATTTCCCGGGGGTTAGTTCCGGGTGCGATCGCCCATTGTAATGCTCGTTTCATGTGGTCTTTCTCTCGGGGATAATAGCGGGAAAAAATTTCCCAACAGGGATATAAATCCCGGGTATAAACGCCCTCTCGTTCCATCACTAACTCAAAGCCGGTGCGAAGAATGCGCTTCATTATCCAGCTACAAACTTTTTGCACGAACCGTTCGTCGCATGTGCCATCGTTCTCTAAGGCTTGCAAATCTTCCATGACTTTGGTAATATCGCGGCGAATCGTCCATGCCTGAATTGTAGCATCAATTCCCGGTTTAATTCCCGGGAGAATCTCCCGCGAGGATTCGCCAAAAATACAGAGGGCTTGAGTTTTGATTAACAGTTGAATTGGATTCGGGCGATCGCGGCGCGTTTGGAAAATATCGGTGAGGGGAATTAATGTGAGTTCAACCCCTTGACAAAAGGAATACTGTGTGGTAATAAACTCTTGAAATTCGCGTTTCCAGGACAAATCCAAGGCTTCGCGATCGCCCAAAACCACCGCAAAGGTATCCACATCAGAAATGCCCGGTATTGCTTGCCCGCGCGGTACGGATCCGCGCAGGTAAATGCTGTGTAGGGTGCTGCCTAAATGGCGCAAATAAGCCGATTTTATCTCTTCCACCACTAGATTCCACGGCGGCGAGATTTTCTCCAAACTGCATTCATTCATAATAAATCCTTGGGCATCGGTGGTCAAGACGCTGCCAATGGGTAAAATCTCCGTCATCTTTGCTTTCCTTGCGGCGATCGCCTGTGGGGTTATCTGGTTTTATCGTAAACCCTCAATCTGCCCCAGGGAAGCGATCGCCGCCTCAGTGAGAATCTTCTCATGTTGCCTTAATAATTATTTTAGATTCATCGCCGAAGCTAAGAATAACGCTGAAACAGACCGAGGATGAGAACAATGGACTTTGATTTCGTACAACCAACCAACACCGCGATCGGCATCCAACCGGGTGCAGTGATTTCCGGAACGGTGGGCGGATTTGCCGACAACGGCGATGATTTTATCTTGAATTGGACCGGCGGAAGTGCGATCGTCGATACCGAACCCTTGCGGGCGAATCAACTGGGGTTGAACCTCGGGGAACAAGTCAATGTGCTAGTGGGAGAATGGGATGGGACGGAAATCGATACATTTTCCATTACTCGTGCCGATGGATCGGCGATTCTGGGCGGCACACAAATCGCTCAACCGCTGAATCCCACCATGCCGATCGCGGATCCGGCAATCGGGTCTGGATTCAATACCTCCGACTATTTAACCCGCAATCCCGATGTAGCGGCGGCAGGAGCCGATCCCTGGCAGCATTTCGTCCGCTACGGAGCCTCTGAAGGGCGGATGCCGGAACTGTTCGACCGCAGTTTTTACGAAAGCAATAATCCGGATGTAGTAGCAGCAGGGGCAGATCCTTGGGAACACTTTGTGATGTACGGCGCGGCAGAAGGTCGGATCGGCAGTGGGAATCCCATGTATAATCCAGCAATGGCGCAACAAATCGCCGCAGGGGCGCGATCGCTCCTGGCACCCCTGCCGGTTACACCCGCACCCGTCGCCACCGATCCGCTCACCGGCATGGGCATGATGACCCTCACTGGCACCGTTGTAGCGCGCACGGAACCGGATAGTTTCCTCTTCGATACGGGTAATGGGCAAATTCTCGTGGATGGCATTCCGGAAGGGGAAGGCGCGATCGCCGTTAATCCCGGGGAACCCTTAACCCTCGTCGGCGATATGGATGATGACGACTTCGATGCTTATACAATCACCCGCCCCGATGGTTCTCTGGTGACCCCCGGCGGCATTCAAATGAATGTTACCCAAACTGGCGGGCGATCGCGCAATTCCAATCCGGGTTCAGAAGATTCCGATTTCAACTACGAATTTGACGCGAACCGTTTTGATTGATTCCCCCTCAAATTCTCCATCCGAATCTAACCATTTAATTCTTATTAAAGCGCGTAATTCTACGCCAAATACCCCGTAATTTTTAACTAGGAGGTCACTGATTATGCCAGCCAATTCTTCTTCTACCGCCGTTCTCGAAAAACCCCGCATCCAAATTAAAGTCACCACCCTTCATCCCCCCCGTCGCACCCGCACTCCCCTGACAATGGATGGCCAAGATGTGGATTATGGCTACGATGTAGATGCCGGAGGTCGCCGCTAAACTCCATTGGCGACTAAACCATTTCTCGGCTTATTAATCAAGAATTGCTGTTTCTAACGCACCAGATTAGGTGCGTTATTTTTTGCCAAAAATATCTGGTTATATGTTGAAAAATGCCTGAAGCATGATACATTAAAATAATGCGGTACTTTACAAAAAAAATGAAAGCCTTTTCCCGCCTCCTGTATCCCTATTCTTTGAAACAATTTTTTTCGGAGAATTGGAGTCAAGAAGGATTACTCATCAAAGCAGAATCGCCAGACAAACTGAGTCATCTATTTTCCTGGGACAAACTCAACGAGTTGTTAAATTTCCATAATATCAGTCATCCGGAATTGCGGTTCTCGAAACATGGCGAAATCTTATCCCCAAGCGACGATCGCGATAGTTTAATCCAGCGCTGTCAAGAAGGTGCAACCCTCATCATCGATCGCCTCCATACCCGCTTGCCCGAAATCGCCCAATTTGCCGCCGCATTGCGCTATGAAATCGGTCATCGCACCCAGGTCAATAGCTACTGCTCTTGGCCCGGAGAACAGGGATTTAAGTGTCATTACGACACCCATGAAGTCTTTATCTTGCAAATTGCCGGACAAAAAGAATGGTTGGTGTTTAGAGACACCTTTAAATACCCTTTATCCGTTCATCCCTCCTCGGATTTATCCCCGCCGACTACAGACCCTTATCTGCACTGCATCCTCAATCCCGGTGATGTTTTATATATTCCTCGGGGTCATTGGCATTATGCGATCGCAGTAGATGAGCCTTCCTTGCATTTAACCTTAGGAATTGACTGTCAAACCGGCGTTGATTTTGTCGATTGGTTAGTCACGCAGTTGCAGGAAAAAGAAGAGTGGCGTCAAAACCTATCCCCCATCGCCCCTCAAGATTCTACCCAAATGACGGCTCAAATTGATGGCTTAATTCACCGCCTCATCGATTACTTACTCGACCCTTCCCTCAGTACCCAATATGCTAACTATCTCGCCAGTTTAGAAAAACCACCCATTCCCTATTCTTTTCCCTATCAAATGGGCTACGATATCTTTCGGGATAAACTCAATACCCAATTTAAGCGTCCGCCCTTTCAACGAGTGCGAATCGAATCCCTGGAAAACGATGAATATAACATTTTTGTGGGAAATAAATCCATTGCCCTGAAAGGCTTACCTCGGGAGTTTTTGGACTGGTTGTTTGCCAAGGAAACTTTTACCCTCAAACAGGTTATTAGTCGATTGCCCCAGTTTGACCTACAGGCTGATATTTTACCGCTGATTTCTCGCTTAGTCACCGAAGGCATTATTTGCGTGGACAAGGGCGATCGCGCTGGGTTGCTAAAGGGGCAATAATCGGAATATATCGGTGAATATGCTGGGCACTTTACCACCTAAAAAAGGATTTTATTTGCATCGAAAATGGCTATCTATCTATGAGTGAAAATAAACTGCTTTTGGATTTAGTGAAACGCCATCCCGGGGCTATTGCGATCGCCATTTTTCTGGGTCTCGCCGAATCGGTTTTTAATGGAGTCAGCGCCACTTTAATCGTGCCGATTTTGGTAGAATTTGTGGGCAATCCGGTGGATTTTAGCGATGCACCGTTAATACTCGATCGCCTCGTCACGGCATTTGATGCGCTGTCGCCCACACATCATTTAGCGGCGATGACGGGCGGGGTGGTATTGCTGGTAATGTTGCGAAATTTAGCGCAATATGGAAATGCCATTATGGCCAATTCCCTCACCCGATCGCTGACTGCGGATTTGCGGGGGCGAGGAATTCAACTGTTACTCGAAATTGACCTAGAATTTTATCATACCACAAAACTCGGGGATTTGGTCAACTGTTTGGGAATTGAAATCAATCGGGCGGCGAGTTCGATTCGCAATGGAATTCGGATGGCGATCGCGGCGATCGCGGTATTGGTATTTCTCGGATTGTTGATTTCGATTTCGCCCCCATTAACCCTAGTTTCCACCGCAGTTGTCGGCGCGATCGCCGCCGTCAATCAGCATTTCATCGCCCGATCTCGGCATTTTGGCAAACGCTTTTCCGAAACCTCACAAGAATATTCCATTCGCGTGATGGAAACCCTGACTGGCATCCAACTCATCAAAGCCACCGCCAATGAAGAAAAAGAATATCGGCGCTTATTGCAGGCGATTGAAAACTGCGAACAAGCCGATTTTTTAGCCCAAGCCAACTCGGCAGCGATCGCCCCCCTATCGGAAGTGATGAGTCTATTTGCCATTCTGCTAATTGTCGGACTGGGAAATGCATTTTTTCCCACCCAAGTGGCCTCGCTTTCAGCAATTTTGCTGACTTATTTATTCCTGCTGTTTCGCCTGTTGCCCTTAATTGCCCAATTGAACGGATTTCGCAGCAAATTTGCCAATCGCGCCAGCAGTATAAAAGCCGTGAATGAATTTTTGCGGCGAGATAACAAACCCTTTTCTCAAAATGGGAATTGCCATTATGTGCCGATCGCCCAAGGAATCCGCTTCGATCGCGTTTCCTTTGCCTATGGCGATCGCGCCCAACCGGTTTTGGACGGCATCGATTTCCAGCTTTACCGGGGAGAAACCTTAGCCTTAGTCGGGGCATCAGGGGCGGGAAAATCCACCGTGGCGAAGTTGTTACCTCGGTTTTACGACCCCACTGCGGGTAAAATTACCCTAGATGGCAGGGATTTGCGGGAATTCAATGTCAAAAGCTTGCGAAAGGCGATGGGAATTGTCACTCAAGAAACTGTGTTATTTAATGCCTCGGTGTTGGAGAATATTGCCTATGGGAAACCGCATGCCACCGAGGCGGAAGTGATTGAGGCCGCGAAACAAGCAAATGCATATGAATTTATTCTAGAATTGCCCCAAGGATTCGAGACGAAGATTGGCGATCGCGGAATTTGCTTATCCGGAGGACAACGGCAACGATTGGCGATCGCACGCACCTTGCTGCAAGATCCGGATATTTTAATCTTAGATGAAGCTACCAGTGCCTTAGATACGATTTCCGAACGGGCAATTCGCGAGGCAATTGACAATCTAAGCCGCAATCGCACCACGTTAGCGATCGCCCATCGATTGTCGGCGGTGCAAAATGCCGATCGGATCGCCGTCTTAGACAAAGGGCGGATTGTGGAAATCGGCACCCATGACCAACTATTGGCTCGAGGCGGGCATTATACTCAACTGTATCGGATGCAGTGCGAAACACCCTAGGGGTTCTGGAAGCGGCGCGCATCCCGTTGATTCTATGCCAAGGTTAACGTCACCTCGTACAATAAAGCAGAGGAAAATTTAGGTTAGATTATGACTACAGATGCCGATGTGGTAATAGAACCCAACAATACCCCTTACGTTATCGGCGTGGATATCGGGGGAAGTGCGATAAAATTAGGCCGCTTTGGTGCCGATGGAAGCTGTCACTGTCACCAAGCCGTCAGCGTGGCGACGCCGCAACCCTCCACGCCAGAAGCCGTATTTGGCGTCATGGCAGAAGCGATCGCCACCCTCGACCCAGAAAACCGCACTCTGGCGATCGGAGTCGGTACCCCCGGTCCTGTAGACCCCTCGGGACAAATTGCCAAAGTAGCGATTAACCTTGCTAATTGGCATGATGTCCCCTTGGGAAACTGGCTATCCGAAAAAACCGGCAAACCCGTGATTTTGGCCAACGATGGCAACTGCGCCGGGTTGGGAGAAGCCTGGTTAGGGGCCGGTCGCCAGTTTCGCAACCTGCTAATGCTGACCCTGGGAACTGGCGTGGGCGGTGCCATTATTCTCGATGGCAAATTGTTTACCGGTCATACGGGCACCGCTGGGGAGTTGGGATTAATTACCCTGAATCTCTACGGACCGGAGTGCCATAGCGGCAACCAAGGATCCTTAGAACAGCATCTGTCGGTGCAGGCGATTCAACGCGCCACCCGAACCACTCCCGACGAATTGGGTCATGCAGCTAAAGCAGGCAATCGCCAAGCGTTGGAATTTTGGGAAACTTACGGACATCAACTCGGTGCCGGTTTGGCGAGTTTGATTTATGTATTCGGACCCGAAGCGATCGTGCTGGGTGGCGGAATCAGTGCCAGCGCCGAATTTTTCTTAAGCGCCACGAGAGCAGAAATCGAGCGCCGGGTGTTGCCGATTTGTCGGGGGGATTTGCAATTAGTCGTGGCTGAATTAGGCAACCGCGCCGGAATTGTCGGTGCAGCCAAATTAGCTTGGCAACGGGTAGAAGTGAAGTAATTGTAAATGAGTGAATCAGGGGAGAGAAACAAGGGATTAATAGTCCTGATTCACTCATTTTAGGGCAACCTCGCCACTGGTTTAGCCGTCCAAGTGAAATCCCGTGGTTTTGTGTACGTACTCGATTACCTTGCGATAGTCTTCCGGATTGCTTTGCGGATGAATGATAATTTGCATTCCGCTATCGGGCAAATAAAAAGAAATTTTCCGGCTACCGGGAGAGCAAGAGAAAGAACTAATTCGATTCAGGTCGATGTCATATTCTTCTCGTTCGTAGTGAATTTTTACCCAATAGGCGTCTAGGGAGTATTGGGTGGTTTTTTTCAGATAATCAAGCACCTTTTGATAAGCCTCTGCATTGCTTCGCGGATGGATGACAACGGGATTGCGGCTGGTTGGCAACCAAAAGGTTAGCTTGCCATTTGGAGACTGACAAAACGCACCGATCCGTTCTAGATCGACCACGTAGGTTTCTCTGTCATAAATGAACTTGACCCAATACGTCACAAGACCTCCTCACACCGCTTTTCCCAGCATTTCAGCCCGTTGTCGTGGTTCGAGATTGGCCTGGAGAACTCAGGGCCGGCGATCGCTGTTCGGATTCCACCGGGGCGGGTGACTCGGAACTGTGGGCTAACGCCGCTTGCAGGAAACCGAGAAACAACGGATGAGGGGTACTCGGTCGCGAGAGAAACTCGGGGTGAAATTGAGTGGCGATGAAGAACGGATGATGGGAAAATTCGATAATTTCCACCAGTCGCCCATCGGGAGAGGTACCGCTAACCGCATATCCCGTTTCGAGGAATAAATTGCGATAAGCATTGTTGAATTCGTAGCGATGGCGGTGACGTTCGTAAACCACCTCTTTTTGATAGAGACGGGCAGCGAGGGTGTTGGGGATCAGGCGACTGGGATACAATCCGAGTCGCATGGTACCGCCCAAATCCACCACATCTTGCTGTTCCGGTAACAGGTTGATTACCGGGTTGCTGGTATTGGGATCGAATTCGGCGCTATTGGCATTTTCTAGCTTCGCCACGTTACGGCCCCATTCGATCGCCGCACACTGCATTCCCAAGCATAAGCCGAGAAATGGCAGGGTATTTTCTCGGGCGTATTGGATGGCGGCGATTTTTCCATCCACCCCTCGGATGCCGAAACCGCCGGGAACCAGCACGCCTTGAACGTTTTGCAGATATTTTTTCGCCCCGTAAGCTTCGATATCTTCCGAGTTGACCCAGTGCAGGTCGATCTCTACTCCCAGCGCGATCGCCGCATGTTTCAGCGCTTCAGTCACCGACAGGTAGGCATCGGTGAGGCGAACGTATTTCCCGACAATCGCCACATCCAGGGGTTCTCCACCCTGATATAGCCGTTCTACCAAGGTTTGCCACTGGCTTAAATCCAGTTCTCGCTCATCCAGTCGCAGCAGCTCGATCGCTTGCTGCGCCAACCCTTCCCGTTCCAAAATCAGGGGCACTTCGTAAATGCTGTTGGCGTCCTGTGCGGGGATGACGCATTCCACCGGCACGTCACAAAACTCTGACATTTTGTCCTTCAGTCCCGGTTGCAACGGGCGATCGCAGCGACAGACCAAAATATCCGGCTGGATCCCGATCGAGCGCAACTCCTTCACCGAGTGCTGCGTCGGTTTCGTCTTCATTTCCCCCGCCGACGGAATCCAAGGCACCAGCGTCACGTGGATGTAAAGCACGTTATTGCGCCCCACATCTTTGCGAAACTGGCGAATCGCTTCCAAAAATGGCTGAGATTCGATATCCCCCACGGTTCCGCCAATCTCGGTAATCACTACATCCGGATTCGTATTTCTCGCCACCCGATGGATCCGCTCTTTAATTTCATGGGTAATGTGGGGAATCACCTGCACCGTTCCGCCTTGATAATCCCCCCGGCGTTCCTTATTCAGTACCGCCTGATAGATCGACCCTTGGGTGACGCTGTTAAGACGCGACATCGAGGTATCGGTGAAGCGTTCGTAGTGTCCTAAGTCCAAGTCGGTTTCCGCACCATCCTCCGTGACGAACACCTCTCCATGTTGGAAAGGACTCATGGTGCCGGGATCTACATTAATATAAGGGTCGAGCTTCAAAATCGACACGGAATAGTCTCTCGATTTGAGCAACCGTCCCAAACTCGCGGCGACTATCCCTTTGCCGATACTGGATACTACGCCGCCGGTTACAAACACAAATTTAGTCATAAAAATTGCCCAACGCTGCGTTTCTTGCGCCTACATACTGCGTTAATTTTGCCACCGTTTCGCCCGGTCCGCCGTTGCCGATCGCGCCCGCTTTCAAATGGATTCGCTCGTGCAACCTGCATCTTACCAGACTCGATCGCCTCGTGACCTTGTACTCAAAAGCTTACCCTTGCGTTCGGGGTTGAAATTTTTCTCGCGATGAGTGCCGGATCTATTGTTTGAGAATCCCTTTATTTCATTGCTTTTGCCACGAGCTTTCCCTCACGATGGTTGTTGCCGTTCAATTTTCAACAAGACTCAGTTTAACATAAATCTCCCCTATTGCGATCGCCAATGAGTCAGGATAGCCCCCGGTTTTCACCCTCCAAGGAATCCGCAAGCATGAACTGTCGCCCTGGAGGTTTCTCCCCCCGCTACCTCCGCTTTTCCTCATCCAGGCGATCGCCCCACTCGATCGCCTCAACAACAGCCAAATCCCACCCCCCTTTCCCCTTTCCTCTCCGCTACTTCCACTCTCCCACCACCGGCGCATTGTCCCTGGCGATCGCCGTTTTTCAGCCTCTCATTTTTCCTTCCCTTACCCCCGCTTACCACCTGTGCTCAATCCCCTCCTCCCCTCCATTTCCCCCCAATCTACCGCCAAATCAGCCTTTTCCCCCTCAATCTGGGCCAATTTTTTGTGACCGTAATGGTAAAACTTTGGTAAGTTGGGTAAATTTCCACTCCTCTCCCTTGCATTCCCCCTGACTCCTAGGCTAACTTGTCCGGCAAGCCATTTCCTGTTTTTTGGGCGTTTCTCCCACCACTTCTGGCTCATCTTCTCCCTCGGACTCTCCCGATTATCCCGCCATCGGATAGCGGTAAAATTGCCTGAAATTTTTCGAGTCTTTTTCACTCTCACCTGGCTTCTGTTTGACTCGTTATCCGAACAATGTAACCCTGGCTTTCTTGTCCGGTTCAGTTAATTTGTCCCGGAAAAACGAGAAGCGTTCTCTGAGTAACCTTTACTGACCAAAAATTCCCCAATGCTTCATTTATTCACTCCCCAAAATATGCTACAATTTACTCTGTTAGGCGCGGCGATCGTCGCTCCCGCCACTCTCCTGGATGGCTCTGCACCGCCTACCCCTGACTCGCTCATGGTTGCAGCACCCCCCCGTTCCGCTTTCTCGGCTTCTGCACCGCAAAATGACGCCCCCCACGAACTTCCCGCAGATTGGAGCGAAAATCAAGCACCCACACTGCAAAATTATCCCCCACTGCACGAGCCAGTTTTGCCTCCCAGATTGCAGGTTCCCCCAGATGAAAATGGTCGCCGCTTTGCCCGGATGATGCAAAATGCGATCGCCCGCAACCTCTTCGATCGCTCCTTGGGGGAAATTATCCAGGCGATCGCCGAACAATTCCTCGGGACTCCCTATATCGCCGGATTATTAGACAAGTCCAATCAAGAGCAATTGACCATTTCCCTGCAAGGATTTGATTGCGTACTATTTGTGGAAACCGTATTGGCGATCGCTCGCGGAATTGCCCAGGAAGATTATTCTTACCCCGGATTTCGCGATCGCTTGCTCGAACAGCGCTATCGTCACGGACAGCTCAACGGCTATTGTAGCAGACTCCACTACTTTTCTGACTGGATTAATGATAACCAAACGCGCAATATTGTCGAAAACATTACCCCAAAACTCGGCGGTTTCCCACTGCACAAACAGTTTAACTTTATGACCGCCAACTGGCACAGCTACCCCCAAATTGCCGCCAGCAATGCCAATTATCAATGCCTGAAAAATGTAGAAGCAAATCTCAATCAACTTCAACTCAAATACATTCCCCAACATCAAATTTACACCCTCTACCCCCACCTGCAACCCGGAGATATCATCGCCACCGCTACGGATATCCCCGGACTCGATGTCACCCATACCGGATTCGTTTATCGATATCCCGATGGCAAAATTGGATTTATTCACGCTTCTCCCAGTGGCGAAGTGAAAATCTCTCCAGATTTGCAATCCTATGTAGAAGCTGTAGATGGACAAATTGGCATTATTTTAGCCCGCCCCCTTGACCCCCGCTAAAATATTATTGACCCTCCCTAGACGCCACCCCGATTCTCCCTCGGGTCGTCGGTGCGCCCTCTGGTTCTTTTTTTCCATAAATTGTCCGAAAAATGCGCGCCGAAAAACGCTATAATAATCCCATGCCACCCCTTCTCCCTCACTCAACCTATGCCGCCAGCTAATTCCAATTCCCCATCCGATCGCCCTCGCAGTCGATATGACGCGATCGCGATCGAAGGCTTCCGTCAGTTCAAACACTTAAACCTCAATAACCTAGGCAAAATTAATCTCTTTTTTGGCCCAAATAATGCGGGAAAAAGTAGCATACTCGAAGCAATTTACACCCATGCCTGCGGTCTTAATTTAGCCGCCGTTATGGGTCAGGTGGTGTTGAACCGAGCGGATAATGCAGTTTCCGGCCCGTTAGACCTGGGCGAAAAAATTTTTAGCCTATTTCGAGATACCTCTTCCCTCCCCTATACCTTTACCCTCTCAGCAAAAACTCTCGATACTCCTTCACCCTATCTCCTCAAATCGTCCTTTCATCCCGCCGCCGAATTATCTCTCCTAGATCCGCTCGGTTTAGGCCAATTGTCCGGCAGTTTCTCTTCTCAAACTAGAGGATTCACCCAGCTTATACCCGCGCGCTCGCCAACCGCTGAAACCCGAAGCCAGCATCGAAATATTCCCGATACTTATTTAGGAAAATGGAGCGTTGAATTCAATGGCGAAAAATTAGAAAACCAGTTATATTTTCCTCAATTTCAATTTGAGGCAAAACCCCAGTTTCGCTCGGCTACATTACATGAAATTTTAGACCATAGAACCCTCGGAGAAGACCTTCGCATCTTCAGCCAACTCAAGCGGTATGATATTTTTGGTCAATTTATTGCAGAAATGAAGCAAGCCTTTCCCGAAGTCCTTGACATCGATCTGATCCCCTATCCCAATGGTACCCCTGCGCCGGTGGCGATCGCCACTACAGATGGAAGACGACTCCCGCTTTATTCGTTTGGTGATGGAATGCGGCGATGGTTTTACTTACTCGGGCAAATGTTAATCTTTCAAAACGGCGTCCATTGCATTGAAGAATTAGAGGTGACGTTGCACCCAGCAGCACAATCCCCATTTATTCCGCTGTTAGTTAAATATGCCAATGAATTTAATAACCAGCTCTTTGTGACTTCACACAGTATTGAATTTGCCGATAGCTTTTTAGAAGCGCTCTACGGCGAAAATGGGGCAGTTGTCAATTCAGAAGAAGACCCAGTTCGCATCTTCACGATTAAACCCTCTGCAGAGGCGGGGATTCCAGAAGTTTGGCCGCTAACCGGTCGCGAGGCGTATGAAAGCCGCCATAAGTATGAATTGGAGTTGCGCTGATGAAACGGATGATTTTTGGCGAAGGAAAGACCGACGCAATTCTCATCAGCTATTTTCTCCAGCGATTGGGGTAGTCATAACATCAAAAAAAAAGTGATTAACTTTCAAGTCGATCGCAATAACGAAGTCTTAAACTGGTTACGCGCATCCCGAAAAATCCGAGGGAGAAGTGGGTATTTGGGGCTGTGGCGGAATTGATGAAATTCCGGTCAAACTGAAAGCAGCGATCGAACGCACGCGCCGGGAGAGAGAACCGAAGAATCGAGTGGCAAAAATTGTGGTATTTTTCGATCGCGATACCCGCAACCAGTCGGAATCTGTAGAAATTATCGCCCAGTGGGCAAGGGACAGTCAATTAGAAAATAGGGACAATCTGCAACTGGGGGAATGGGTCAATGCGCGCACAGACCCGCGGAAAACGCCTCCGGAAAGCCATCGGTTAACAGTGCTGGCGATCGCGGTACCGCCCCACAGTGAGGGCGCTTTGGAAACCTTTTTACTCAATTCTCTTAAAACTCGTTCCAATTCAGACACAGAATTAGTAGAAAACGCGCAAAATTTTATTGACCAAATTCCCGATGAGCCGTATGTTAAAAAACGGCGTTTTCGTCCCAAAGCTTGCTTGGGTGCGGTATTGTCGGTAATGTCTCCCGATTGGGTCTTTTCCTCATTGAACGATCGCTTAACCCGCGTGCCGTGGGAAGAGCTTCCATCCCTGCTTGCCGTTTATCAAAAGTTAGAGGAATTATAGTCTGCCTCCTTCTTTCACCCTTGTTGTGTTACTTTATCCAGATTTCCAAATGCGAAACATTCTAGGACTAGCAGCAATTGCATCTATTATGATGGTCTCTCCAGCATGGGCAGAACAAAAACTATTCGTGGCGTACCCGAGTGCAGAACATAAAACCACCTCGGAGACAATCTTTTTAATTGGCACTGCGCCACCGCAAGGACAAGTCTATATCAACGATCGCCCGATCGAGCGCAGTCCCGGGGGTCATTTTGCCCCCACATTTCCCCTGGAATTGGGCGTCAATGTATTTACCCTGCGCTATCAAGACCAAGAATTGCAAATCAAAGTCACCCGCGAATCTGACGTGCCCCCAGTGCCCGAAGGGGTGGCATTTGCCTCAGACTCCTTGACGCCAAAGGTGGATATTGCCCGCATGCCCGGAGAGCTGATTTGTTTTGAAGCGATCGCCCAACCGAATGCCACCGTTTCGGTGCAAGTGGGAAATCAACGCCTCCCCCTGATGGCGCGCACCGAAACCGTTTCTCTCCCCTCCAATCTCGCCGCTTTAACCGCCACCAACAACCCCACCCGGGTGGAAATCGGCCATTTTGAAGGTTGCACCAGCGCACCGCAAAACCCAGGCAATTTGGGACCACCGCGCTATCAAATCTCCCTCAACGGAAAAACCAAAACCGAGGTTGCCCCAGGCAATATTGAAATTATGTCACCCACGCAATTTGAAATTGCCGAGGTGACGGTGGATTCGGGGGTGGCGCGCACCGGTCCTTCCACCAGTTATTCCCGCCTGACGCCGTTACCAAAAGGCACCACAGCAGCGGTGACGGGGCGAGAAGGAGAATGGTTGCGCCTGGACTATGGAGCCTGGATTAAAGCCGAAGAAACCCGGATAACCAGGGGCGCAGTACCGCCGCGATCGCTGATTCGCAGCGTGCGATCGCGTCAGGTGCCCGGATGGACCGAAGTGCTGTTTCCCTTGCAAACCCCCGTCCCCGTCAGCGTCAACCAAGGCGATCGCTCCCTGACGCTCACCTTACATAACACCACCGCCCAAACCGACACCATTGCCTTCAACGACGATCCCCTGGTGGCACGCATGGACTGGCAACAACCCACCCGCGATCGCCTCGAATATACCTTTAACTTCAAACCCTCCCAACAGTGGGGATACAAACTGCGTTACGAAGGCACTACCCTCATCCTCTCCCTGCGCCATCCCCCCCGCGTCACTAGCACGCGCAACAACCCCCTCAACGGGTTGACCATTCTCCTCGACCCCGGACATGGTAGCGAAAATGACCTCGGTGCCCGAGGCCCCACCGGCTATCCGGAAAAAGATGTCACCCTCATCGTCTCCAAACTCCTGCGTCAGGAATTGGAACAGCGCGGCGCAACCGTGGTGATGACCCGCGAAGGCGATGACGATTTATGGCCTCACGATCGCGTGGAAATTATCGAAGCCACCGAACCTCACCTCGCCCTCAGCATTCACTATAATGCCTTACCCGACTGGGGCGATGCCGAAAATACCGCCGGTATCGGCATGTTCTGGTATCATCCCCAAGCTCACGACCTTTCGGTATTTTTGCATAACTACCTGGTGGAAGAACTGAATCGTCCCTCCTATGGCGTGTTTTGGAATAACTTAGCCCTCACTCGTCCCGCCGTCGCTCCCTCAGTTCTACTCGAACTCGGCTTTATGATCAATCCCCGCGAATTTGAGTGGATTGTCAGCGATCGCGAACAGAAAAAACTCGCCGCCAAACTCGCTGACGCCATCGTAGAATGGTTCTCCACCACCCAATAATTCCTCCCTCCTAAACCCCCCTCAAAAAACCCTTCCACCCTCCCCCTTTACACCCAATAAAACCCCCTGCGAGGGACATAGCTTTTGCTGTGTCCCTCCTCTTTTTCCGCCCCTTGGCCACCCTAGGCTAAAATAATAAAAACCCTTCCCTCGTTCCCAAACATCCCTCGTTCCCAAACATCCCTCGTTCCCAAACATCCCTCGTTCCCCCCTGGGGGGAACGCCCCCTGGGAAGCTCCGCCTCCCGTAAAATCCTGTCCGAAGAAACACTCACAAAACGGATTAGTCCGCGTAGGCGGACTTAGCTTGCAAAGGCGCGATTTCAATCGCCCGCTTTTTATCGGCTTCATAAAAACTCTTCCCTATTTTACCGACAATTCCAAACCATTATGATTAAAACCCCAACCCCCCTAGGAGAACAACGCACCCTTCTCAACGTCAGTTGGCAAACCTTTAAAACCCTGCTGGCTGAAATGGGAGAAAATCGCGCCGCCAGAGTCAGCTATACCGATGGAAAATTGGAAATTATGACCCCCTTGATGCCCCATGAAAACTCCAACCGACTGATTGAGGCTCTCATTGTTGTTTTGGCAGAAGAAATGGGACTAGAAATCAAGCGTTCTGGTTCGCTCACCTGCAAGCGAGAAGACTTACAACGCGCTTGCGAACCCGATAGCAGCTACTACATCCAAAACGAACCGCAAGTGCGCGCCAAAGTCAATATCGACCTCGACATCGATCCGCCCCCCGACTTGGTTCTGGAAGTAGAATATAGTCGCTCCAATTTGAATAAATTTGAAATTTATGCCAGTCTCGGCGTGCTAGAATTTTGGCGCTATAAAAATGGCGGTTTGCAGGTTTATTGCTTACAATCGGGACAGTACGTGGAATGCGAAACCAGCCCCACGTTTTCCCCGATACCCGTGAAGGAAATTCCCCGCTTTTTAACAGAAAGCAGACAAATGGGAGAGATTTCCATGACTAAAAAATTTCGCAACTGGGTCAGAGAGCAGCTTCGCCAACAAACCCAATAAATACTGCGGACTTTGCAGGGTTTTTCAGTCCCGATTTGCAACCACCAACGGTGACGGATAATTTGTAGGGACAAGGCACTGGTATGTCCTTAGCCAAGGTGGATACTGATGTTATAAAATCGCGATTATTGCAGCCGTTGCCTCTGGACAAAATTTCCCAAAAATACATTGACAAATGCGGTGAAATATGCTAGTAAAAATTTAGGGTTGTAAACCACTTCCATGAAGCAAAATTTTAAAAAGGGTCTAATTCTATTTCCTGTGTCTTCACCTGGCCAGGGTGAGGGAGAGATTCCCCCTCACCCTGGCAATGTCACGACCCGATCGCCTCAGTCTTATACAGGATTAGGCGCGTTATAGGGACTGGTCAACTCCTCCAACTGCTTCACCAGCAGGCTCAAGAACAGACCTACATCCGTTACTACTCCCGTGGATTCCACTGAACCGCGATCGCTCAATTTCGTCACCACCGCCGGGTTGATATCCACGCAGACCATCTTCACCCCTGAAGGCGTCATATTCCCCACGCCAATCGAGTGCAGCATCGTAGACAGCATCAAAACCATATCCGTCCCTTGCAACAGACGGCTATACTCTTCCTGCGCCTTAATCAAATCCATCTGCGTATCGGGCAGAGGACCGTCATCGCGGATCGAACCCGCCAGCGCGAAGGGCACGTTCTGCTTCACGCACTCATACAACACCCCTCGCTTAATCACACCTTGTTCTACCGCTTTGGCAATGCTCCCGTAGCGACGAATCATATTAATCGTCTTCAGGTGGTGGCGATGCCCGCCGCGCACTACCACACCACGCTTCATATCCACACCCAACGAGGTGCCCATCAGCGCTTGTTCGATATCGTGGACGGCGATCGCATTACCCCCCAGGAGTCCTTGCACGTATCCTTCGCGAATTAACCGCGCCAAATGGTCGCCGCCACCCGTGTGAATCACCACCGGTCCTGCAGTCACCACTACTTTACCGCCGCGATCGCGGATTTGGCGCATTTCCCACGCCACTTGTTCCACCACCAACTCGACCCGGCGTTCGCTAGAAACCCCCGCCGACATAAAGCTAAATTCCTGCGTGTGGCGTTGTTCCCGCGATTCGGTCTTGCGAACCGTGCGGATACCCACCACATCCACCACAACCTCTTCGCCCACTTTCAAGTCGCGCAGCAGCTTGCATTGTGCCACCGGTCCGGACTCACTGCGGGTAATCGCGATCGCCGCATCCATCCGCTGGTTTTGCACCCGCACCCACTGCCCGTCGATCCGCACTTCCGTGGGATAAATCGTCGTCACGTAGAAATCATCCGGCGATACGCCATCTTGTTCCACCGGTTCGAGTTTCGCATCTTGTTCGTCTTGGGGCAAATCCATCGCACCCAAGTCGATCAACTGCGCCAAAATTTCTTCCATGACTTGGTGTGACGGCGCAGATACCTTGATATCCGCCGTGGAGGTACTTTGTCGCTGCGCCCCCAAATTGAAATTCAGCACTTGGAAGCTACCGCCACCTTCCACAATCGTATCTAACGCGCGGTTGATTGCCCCGGTATCCAACAGATGACCTTCCAGGCGAATCGTCCGACTTTCCACCGGTTGGTTCGCATGCACGTCCAACTGCATCGGTTCGGTGGTTCGCAAGGTCAAGCATTTCGCCGCCCCCCCTGCTTTGAGAAATTCGTTCAGTGGGGTTTCGATTACTTTAAATCCCACTTTGGCCAGTTGCTCTTTGAGCTCATCGCTGACCTTATTCATCACCACCACATCGTCCACATTCACCGCATTGCAGGCAAAATTTACCGCATCCGGTTCGTCAATCGCAATCCGTTTTTCCGGCGGAACTCGCATCTCAATAATCCGATTGGAATAGAAATCAAATGCCGGAGGATAATAAAGTAAATAGCCGCGATTGAGAGGACAAAAACAGGTGTCCAAGTGATAGAAACGCTCGTCTACTAATTGCAGCGAAACCACTTCTATGTCGAGCCATTTAGCGATATAGGAATGGGAATCAAGCTCCGAACGAAAGCCGTATCCCGCCCACAACCACCGTCCTTGGCGATCGAGCAGCGCGTCTCCCGCCCCTTCAAAGGGTAAGTCTTTCGGGAGTTCAAATACTTTATAGCCTTGCACCTCAAACCATTGTTTGAAGAAAGGTTCTTCCCCTTGTCGTTCTTTGTGGAAAAACCGACTCAGGACGACTTTATCTCCTAAGACTAATCCCGCATTTGCGGTAAAGACCATATCGGGCCAACCCGGTTGGGGATCGACTAAATCCACCAAGGCATGTTCTTTCAGCACGTGGTGCAGCTTATGCCACTGTTCGGCAGCGCGATCGCGCGACGATTTGTGAATATTCCCCTCCATCCACGGATTAATCACATAATCCACATCGTAGTGGTTCGGGGGACACATCAGGATACGAATTTCAGAGGTCATAACTTGCGCTATATTTGGTAGTGATTGTTACAGATTTTGGGCGCTCGATTGGTTTGGCACGACAAAATCACTCCTTTGTTCGCAAACTAGGAGCATTTTCAGAACACAGCGGTTCGATCTTTGGCTGACAAGCCAACTTTTGATTCTATCACCTCAATGCCACATTTCTCGACCCAAACCCATGAGGCGATCTCCCCACCTTTAAGCAATTCTGCCTGAGTATTTTCTCTAATTCACTGATTTTTTGCCGCACATCAACCCCCCAGCTTCGATCGCCGCTTCTTTACCTTTTATTTTAGTAAAAAATTTTACAATTTGCCAAAGCCTTCCGGCAACTCAATCCACTCAAGTCCATTCCCTCGCAACTTTCGTCGTTTCACCCCTCTCCTCTCCTCAGACAACTTTCTCGCCTCTACCCTTTGACCCTCACCCTCCTTTTCACTTCCCACACCCGGAGGCTACCCCTCTCAAAACCCCGCATCCTTAAAGTGAAACAAGCCCGATTTTCCCGGCCCTTTCTCGCAAAATTTCGGTTTTCAGCAACTGGGCAAATTATTTCTCTCCCCTCTCTCCCCGATGAATCCCGTCTCTACAACCCGGGGCTTATCCGCACTGGCCACCGAGAATGAAATAATAACAGAACCACCGCAGCACCTTCACGGGTAGGGTGGGCAAATATTTGCCTACCCTACAGCTAGTGCTTAATCCCAGGATTTGCGGTAGTCCTAAATAAAACCCACGAACCGGATCCAAATGGACAGGGCAACTCCATTGCGATGGGAGGAGTGTTGTGGCGGATTTGTGGGGGATGGGAAAATTATCGCGGCGATCGCCACCCCGAAAAGCAAAAAAAATCCCCCTAGCCGACTCGACTAGGGGGGCGTCAATCAGGGTGCATCTATAATCTGTATTCTCGTTTTGCTCGCGCGATCCGGGTAATTTGACAAGTTTTTGGCAATTTTTTTTCCAACCCCTCCCCCATCCCCATAAAAAAACCCCTAGCGGGAGGCTAGGGGGGGATATCAATCAGGGTGCATCCGCAACCTATCTTCCCCAATCGGCGATTCCCATCCGGGAAATTCCATCGAATCGCGCGTTTTTTACCCCTGGCGAGTTGAATTTCAACCCTTAACGCCAAAAAAAGCCCTCTAGCCTTTGGCTAGAGGACGACACTCAGAGTACACTGACTCGTTCTATTCACCCGTTGCTGACTCAAACCAGAACACTTGCTCAAAATCCAACCCCGACTGTCCCTATTGCAGTCTGCACCTAATAAAATCCCCCAGCACGAGTCTGGGGGAATGATGTCAATCAGGGGTGCATCTATAGTCTGATTTCCAGATTTGTGCAAGACATCCGGATAATTTGCCTTCCGTTGTCGCAAATCTGCCAGATTCTTTCCGGGGTTTCTCCAGTTTTCCCTTTTCCAGATTCGTCAGAATCCGAGTTCAAGAACGCTCGAGCCTTTCTTCCTCGACTCGTGTCATAATTCCCATAACATCGCGGTGAATTTCGGCGTCACAAGGCAGGGGCTAGGAGAAGATGAGAAAAACTATTATCGGGGTTATGGGGCCGGGCAACGGTGCCACAGAAACAGACCTACAAAATGCATATCAATTGGGACGACTCATCGCCAAAAACTACTGGGTTTTGTTAACCGGGGGTCGCAATGCAGGGGTGATGGATGCGGCGAGCAACGGTGCAAAGGATGCCAATGGGTTAACCTTGGGAATTTTGCCCAGCGATCGCCCGGTAAATCTCTCCGATGCAGTAGATATTGCCATTGTCACCGGGATGGGAAGCGCTCGCAATCAGATTAATGTCCTCTCTAGCGATGTGGTGATTGCTTGCGGGATTGGTGCGGGAACTCTCTCGGAAATCGCTCTGGCCCTGAAGGCAAATAAAAGGGCCATTCTGTTAAATAACAACCCAAAAAGTCACGAGTTCTTGAAAATGTTATCCCCAGAGACTGTGTTTGCGGTGGATACCCCAGAAGCAGCGATCGCGCGCGTCAAGCAAATTCTCTCCGATTCTCACATATAGGAATAAAACTCTCTGACAATACTCTACCGTAATTATATTTTTCATAAAAAACCGAGGCATTAAAATTAGCCTCGGGTGGGCTTTCTCTGCCCTGGCGCGACTTTTCCTCGTCGCCGCTTTTGTCTCTCTCACCCCTTAAAATACTTCAGCACAATATCCACAATTCGCTGTGCTGCCCGACCATCACCAAAGGGGTTGACAGCATTGGCCATTTTATGGTAAGCATTCGCGTCGCGTAACAGGTTGCTAGCTGCCGCCACAATATTCCTCGAATCGGTACCCACCAGCATCGCCGTACCGGCGGCGATCGCTTCGGGACGTTCGGTGGTTTCGCGCAACACCAGCACCGGTTTTCCCAGTGCAGGAGCCTCCTCCTGCAATCCGCCCGAATCGGTTAATAACAAATAACAGCGCTGCATCGCCCCCACCAACTCCCCATAATCTAACGGTTCGGTTAAAAACACGCGCGGATGATTGCCCAACAGCGCTTGTAACGGTTCGCGCACCGTCGGATTTTTATGCAAAGGTAGCAGCAGCGCCGTATCGGGGAACTGCTTTAAAATCTCCAGAAATCCTCGGGCAATCCCTTCCAGGGGTGCGCCCCAATTTTCCCGGCGGTGAACCGTCGCCAACAACACGCGATCGCCCTCCCAGTCCAACCCGGAAACCGGACAAGGCGGTTGACCAGACGCCACGGAAAGCAACGCATCGATGACTGTATTGCCAGTTTGATGAATTTCCCCCGTCACCCCAGACCGATGCAGATTCTCCACCGCTTCCACCGTGGGAGCAAAGTGCAGTTGCGCTAGTTGCGAAATCAAGCGGCGGTTGGCTTCTTCGGGATAGGGATTGAATAAATCATCAGTTCGCAACCCCGCCTCCACGTGACCCACGGGAATTTTTTGGTAAAATGCCGCCAAGGCCGCCGCAAATGCTGTGGTGGTATCTCCCTGCACCAAGAGCAATTGCGGGGGATCCGGTTGAAATAAATCTTCCAACCCTTGTAAACTACGAGCGGTGATATCCGTCAGGCTTTGCTTATGCTTCATAATGGCAAGATCCCGATCCGCTTTCAGATGGAACAGTTGCATCACCTGTTCCACCATCTCCCGGTGCTGACCAGTTAAGATGACTTCCGTCTCAAACGCCGGCGATCGCGCAAACGCTTGAATCACCGGAGCCAACTTAATCGCTTCCGGACGAGTTCCCAGGGCAATACACACTTTAATCGCTTGTTTCACGCTTGACCTCATCCACAGCACAGCACAACTTGCTTTCAGCCAACCCCTCCTGTTAAAACCAGCAGAGTTTTGGGAAACCTTTCACCTAGATAGGGGTTCGCTTCTATTCTAAAGAGTACACCCCCGCGATCGCGCAAGGCTGCCTTTTCCACAGCGTCAGCAAGCTGCAGCCGCCTTGCTCCTAATTCGATGAATCTTGTTGCATCTAAATTAAGAGAGTCACATGACCCAATCCAAGCGTCCACCCGTTCCACCCCCGCCGCCCCCACCACCGGGTCGTCCCCCTGCCAAACGCCCTCCTGGTGGCTCCCAAAAAGCACCAAAACCGCCGCCGCCACCCCCACCGGGTCGCCCACCGGCACCTCCCGCCCCCGCAGCCAAACAAGCCCCTCCACCCCCACCAACACCACAGGCCACTCCCGCCGCACCTGATGCCCCCCAAGGTCCAGGTCCGAGTCCGGGCCACCCCACATTGCGCGAAATTGTCTCTCGAGCTAACGAAGAAGGCATTTCTGACGTTCACCTTGGCGTCAACGAACTGCCTCGCTTCCGCAAGCGCGGCGATATCACCGATACGGGCTATCCCAAAACCGATCTCAATACCTTTATGAGTTGGTTGCGCGAGTGCATGTCCAATGAGGAAATTCAACAATTCCAAGAAAATTTGGACTTTGATGGCGCATTTGACTTCGGTTTCGTTCGGGTGCGGATCAGTGCCTTCGACTCCTTAGCCGGTCCGGCAATGGTTTTGCGACTCATTGCAGCCAAGATTCTGACGATGGAGCAACTCAACCTGCCAGAAGTCTTTAAAAAGATCTGCAGCTACCACAAAGGGTTAGTGTTGGTCACCGGGCCGACGGGTTCGGGTAAGTCCACCACAATGGCGGCAATGATCGACTACATGAATAAGAATTTCGCCTACCACATGATCACGATTGAGGATCCGGTGGAATTCGTCCATGAAAGTAAAAAATCCTTAATCAAGCACCGAGAAGTCGGTCGCCACACTCTGAAGTTTTTTAACGCACTCAAAGGCGCACTCCGTCAAGACCCGGATATGATATTGGTGGGGGAAATTCGGGATAAAGAAACCGTCAGTATTGCCATTAAAGCGGCATCTACCGGTCACTTGGTTATGGGTACCCTGCACACCAATAGTGCGGTGAAAACCCTAACTCGGATTCTGGATATGTTCTCCGCTGAAGAGCAAATCTCCATTCGGGTTTCTCTCTCAGAAATTCTCGTGGCTATCATCGCTCAGTTATTGTGTAAAACTACCGATGGCAAGCGAGCCGGTTTCCACGATATCCTCATCAATACCGATGTGATTAAAGAATACATCGTCAAGGAGCAGTATGAGGAAATCCACCAAATCATGCTGAAAGATACTTATGAAGGCATGATTACGATGAACCGCTCTCTCTATGAACTTTATCAAGAAGGGCGAATTACTGAAGAAATTGCCCTGGAACAATCGCCAACTCCCAATGAAATGGCTCAAATGCTTCGAGGTCGGATTTAAGGAAATTGGCTGCGGAGAAATGGCAATTTTTACTAACTAAAGTGGAAAGTGTTAAGGATGAAAATCTATTCCTAGGTCAACTTGAAAATTTAAGTTATTTTAGGTTCATCCTCTATGCTTTCTACTTTTGTCTTGATGCCGAGTTCACCCTTTCCTGTGTCCGACTCTATCGTTGCCCAGTTTAGCGCGCAGGCAATTCTGTGAATAATTCACAAGTTTCGCTTCCCGAACTTTTTAAAGGCATTGCTTTATTTACACCGGGTGGAGACCTGATTTATTGCATCGACCCAACGAAACAAAATCGCTGGCATTTGCATCTGTGTGCTGCCTTGCAGGAATGGTTGGGCCTTCCGGAACCGCCCCATTTCCTCGTGCCTTGTTACACCGCCACGGTTGACCGATGGCGGGATCCGGATACGGAACAGGTGCGAACTTCGGCAGTGGCTTATCCCCCGGTTTTGCGATATCAAGCACTGCTCAATATGATTTTTGACCTGTGGCAATTCCAGTGGTCTCCCAGTCCGTGGCCCGAAGACTTGTGTCACCCAATGGTGTTGGCCACTTATCGTCAGCAATTTCCCCAATTGTGGGACAATCACGATTTAATTTTGCGGTTGGAGTCTCAGGAAAGCGATCGCCCTATCGTTGAGGAACATATCTCTCCCAAACTGCGGTTTCCCGCCACCGAGCGATCGCCTACCCAAGGCTATGTGTTGCGCCTGTTTGTCTCGGGTCACAGTAGAACCACCGAACTTACCCTTCAGACACTACACCATTTTTTAGAACGCTCTTTAGGACATCCTTACACCTTAAAAGTGATTGATGTCTCCAAACACCCGGAACAAGCAGAATTGTCTCAAATTTCCGCTACCCCAACCTTAGTCAAGGTTTGGCCGTTGCCCATGCGCCGGATTGTGGGTTCCTTGGATGACGAAGCCAAAATCCTGCAAGTCCTCGGCTATTTGAGAGACTGATTCCGGCGAACTTCACTTCCCGGTTTGTGCATTCCCACCATCGGGCAATCTTCCTCGGTTATTGCAGATTGACAATAATAGAAAGCCCTTGCCCGATCGCAGGATTAAAGCGGTGCAAGAGAACTGGATAACAGGGCGATCGCCTCCTCCAACTTCGGTTCCCCCGCTTCAGTGGCCGAAATCAACAGCAAATACACATTTCGAGCGGTTTGTCGGGCCACGATCGCCCCGCTCATCCCCTGAGACCCATTTAACACCCCAGTCCAGGGAATCAAAATTTGCCCCGGGCTCATCACTTGAAACTCACCCGGTTGAAACCCTTCCCCACGCTCGAATTGCGCGATCGCAATTTCGGCTAACTCCTCATTCGTCCGGGTTCTCGTCGTTGCCAAGGGTTGCACCACCACGGTGTAAGCCAAATTTCCATCGGGCGCTTCAATTAACGCAATCCCCCCGATCGCATTCACCCGATATTCTTCCAAACTGACTTCATCGGTTACATCTTCCAGAGTAAATTCCGGATCGTATTGCCCTAAAATCCCCACCTGAAACCGACCGTTCGGATCCCTGTAAAGATTTTCACTCAGCACTAACGGCGTCCCTTCCACCGCTTCCTCTACCGTCGCCGGTGGGGTTTCCGATGCGGCGGGTTCGCCAGACTCCTCCTGCGGTTGCGCTTCTGGATCGGGCGCAACATTTTCGCTATCCTCCGACTCGGACTCTTGCGCCACCAGGGTTCCCACCTCTACCGCCCTAGCAGATAACCCTTGTCTGTGGGCAGATGAATCCACCGGGAAAACAAACGACGGTTCCGACGCCAAAACCAGCACCAACGCCGTCAGCAATCCTAACCCCAACGGCCACAACCGATTCCATTTCATCGTCAATTCTCCTCGTTTTCGATGTTCGCCGATTCTTTTCTGCTACGCTTATTTCCCTAAAATTGCCGGATTGCCCAAATCAAACAATCCCGCCATACAGCCGGTCATTAATGTTGCCAAAGTTCCGGCCCACAGTGCTTTAAAACCCAGCGAAGAAACCTCCGATCGCCGTTCGGGAATTAACCCCGACAATCCCCCCACAAAAATCCCGTAGGACGCAAAATGAGTAAACCCACAAAGCACGTAACTCACAATCAGCACTACGCGATCGCTGACTGCCCCACTTTTCGACAGCACAGATAGGGCTTGATACGGCGGAATATTGGTTTCCAGCAATCTTCGCCCGATCAGCACCGAAGCGGTCCAAAGTTCCTGCCAGTCCAAAGAAACTCCCGTTAAAAATGTTAGCGGCAAAAACAACATCCCTAACATATTCGCTAACGGATTGCCAAAAAACTGCACGATAAGCGATTCACTTGTTGCCGATGCATCACCCACTATCCAACTGGATATCGTGGTAAAAAAGGTGTTCAGCAACGCCACCAATCCGAGAATTGCGATAATCGCTGCGGCAATTCCCACTGCCATTTTTACCCCATCCAGTGCTCCACCAATCAAACTATCCATTGGATTGGGACGTTTCTCGGGGTCGATTTCCGGTTCTTCAGGAATTTTCCCCATTGTTTTCGGTTCGTCTCGTTCTGGTACTAATAATTTGGCCATCACAAAACACGCCGGAATGGTCATAATCGAAGCGGAAACTAAGTGACCTGCAATGGAGGGAAATACGGGCCGCAATAAGCCGGCATAAAGGGCTAATACGGAAGAGGCGATCGACCCGAAGCAACTGGCCAAAATCGCACAGAGTTCGCTGCGTGTCATGTCGAGAAGAAACGGTTTGACCGCGATCGCTGATTCAATTCCTACAAAAATATTCGCCGCCCCCGACAGGGATTCTGCACCGCTAATTTTCATGGTTTTTTGGAAAATAACCGCAAACCACTTGACGATCGGTTGGATGATATTCAGTCGATAAAGCAAACTCACCAAACCGGAAAAGAAAATCACCTGCGGCAAGGCACGAAATGCCAGCACATACGCAAATCCAGGGTTTAGGTTATCCGTACCGATGCGATCGCCCGGAACCGCCACATAGGGTTGTCCCACTGCTCTAGCAATCCATCGTCCCGCAGGTCCCGGTCCGGCAGTAAAATCTGGATCCGCAACTAAAATCGAATTCGGTCCGCCAAACAAAAACCTCGCCCCCGCTTCAGACGCATCTAACACGGCATTTAGAACTGTACTGAGTCCTTCTACCAGTTGACTGCCAAAGCCAAACACGATCGCGCCGATGACCATTTGTAAACCAATTCCCCAAAACATCACATTCCAGGGAATGATGCGACGATCCTCGGAACCGAACCATGCAATCAAACAAAGTCCGGCGATGCCCAATAACGAAATGAAATTTAATAGCAAGTTCATTGGATTGACGCCTCTGCACAGGTTAACTCTGCCTACAATGGGATACGCTCAACAAATTAACCGATTTTTGAACCGTTTTATGGTGTTGATTGTCACCGCAGGCAGACTTTTGAAATACCTAGTCGAGGCAATTCTAACCCTACTGGTATCCTCCTGTCGAATTTAATTCGATCTCTACTGCGCGATCGCCCCATTCACTCCACTCCAATCCCTCTGCTTATCATCCCTCTCGGTGGAGTGAATCTCCCCACTCAGTGTTGCCGATCGTTACACCACACCCCACGGATCCGCCGCGATCGCTTTTTTATTCCATCCCGATATTTCCCATTGTTAAGGATCCAAGACAAGGGCACTGAGACAAAAATCTCTACCCAAATGCCGCGATCTCATTCACCCAGGGCCTAACTGACTCTTATTCCCATCCCTTCCGGCGATGAATGCACCCTCACCCAACTTCCAGCAACGCTTAATTATTCCTTTTCACCGCTTTTTTCCCTCCCGCGATCGCCGTTATCCGATGCGATCGCCACACAACCCCCTGGGGCACACAAACCGGGCAATTCTAAGGTGGAAATACTCAGGGTATTAAATTCTACTCGGCGAATTTTATGGTGATTGCTATCGGCAATATAAAGATCGGAACTGCTGGCACTCAACCCCCCGGGTTCGTCAAACCTACTCTCTTGATTTTGCAGATTGCGATCGTCCTCCCTGTCACCCCCCAACACCGTTTCGCACAGGCCAGTTTTCGGATCGACTCGTTTTATTTTATGATTGTAACTATCCGCAATCCACAGTTTTCCTTCCACATATTCCATGCCGAGGCAATGTTGCAATCTTACCTCTTCCCCAATCCCATCGCGATCGCCAAACCCAAATAAATCTCCACTTCCGCAGACTGTCCTCACTGTGGCATTCTCTTCTAAACTTACCGCGCGAATCGAACTAATTTCGCTATCCGCCACAAACAATTCTTCCCCATTCGCGCTGATGCCACTGGGTTGAGCAAATGCAGCTTCGCTGAGATAACTATCCCAACACCCTTCTGCACCGCTTCCCGCATAAATCCCGATCTGGCCAACTCTTAAATCCATTGCCCAAATTTGATGAGAACCGGCCATTGCGATAAATAAAATCTCTCCTTCAATTAATTCTAAATCCCAGGGAGAGTTTAAAGGGGTTTCTAATGCTTTTCCCGATGGCAGATGCAGGGCAGGATTTTGTTTTCCGGTTCCGGCAATGGTTTCTACGGTTTGTGCAGATAAGTCAATTTTTCGGATGGTGTGGTTTTCTGTATCGGCAACATAGAGAAGGTTTTGGTTGCGATCGCATGCCATTCCTTGCGGTGAAAAAAACTGCGCTTCGTTGACATAACCATCCTTTAATCCTTTCGTCCCTTTACCGATAATCTGTTTTATTTCCCCAGTGAAGGTGGCGACGACAATCCGATGATGTCCGGAATCGGCAATAAACAGGCGATCTCTTTTTTCATCGGCTAGCACTTTCCCGGGAAAGGCAAGGGGCGTGATTTCGATTTGGCGCTGTTTTTCTAAAAGGGTCTGGATTTCTTGCGCGGCGATCGTTCCTTTTTCTTGATGTTCTTCGATTAATTTGCCAATCAGTTCATCTAATACCTCGCCCTTGCCTTCTCCGGAAACGCTACCCACTACATAGCCTTGCGGATCGATAACCGTTAAGGTTGGCCAAGCGCGAATTGCATATTGGTCCCAAATGTGGCGATCGCGATCGACGATAACCGGATGTTCGATATCGTAGCGCAAAATGGCTTTTCTTATGTTGTCGATTTCTTGTTCGTTGTCGAATTTGGCAGTATGAACCCCAATCGCAGTCAACCAGTTTTTGTATTTTTGCTCTAAATATTTCAGGTCGGGTAAAATATGCAGGCAGTTGATGCAGCAATAGGTCCAAAAGTCGAGAATCACGATCCGCCCTTTCAATTGCGCCAAGGATAGCGGGCGATCGCAATTCAGCCACGCTTTATTCTGTGGCAATTCCGGTGCTCTAACCCGAGAAACCATAGATTTTTTCGAGAACAACAATTCCCATCCTATCGGGTTTTATTTGCAGTTGTGATGCAAAATCATTACCACCCCTTTATCCCTCCCGCCTCTCGCGCCGGCGAAAAAGGAGAAAAAAAAGTTGACAAAACAGTGGCAATCGGATAAACTTATTCATAATCGGGGCAAAACTTTAAAGCAATGCTTTTATTGACATAGGGAGCCTATGCCTCAGATCTCCACAGGAACCGTAGGGCGATCGCAACTTGCATGCAAATGATTCGCGCTGGC